>JAQULS010000139.1 GCA_028749235.1 Acidobacteriota bacterium
CCGGGCCGGGATCAGCACGGATGTGATCCGCTCGTACGGTTGATCAGTCCCCTCCGCGCGCCACAGATGGAAACCGGCGTTGTCCGGTTCCATCGCCGTCTGCCAGGTCAGATAGATCGCATCGCGCTGGGCCGCCGCCGTAAAGGACACCAATCCGATCCCCGTCGGCGTCTCGGGCATCTTCGCCACGAAGGCATCATAGCCGGACGTATATGCTCTTATCGGCGAGGTGCCCCAAGTGGCGGAGCTGTGTCCTCCTACATACACATTGCCGCTCCCGTCCACGGCGATACCGTTACCGCTATCACTGCCGTTTCCGCCCAGGAACATGTTCCAGGTCAGATTCCCGCCGGAGTCGAGCTTCGCCGCTATAGCGTCCATGCTGGACGTATAGGCTCTTATCGGCGCGCCCCAGGTGGCGTAGCTGTATCCCCCCACGTACAGATTTCCGCTCCCGTCCATGGCGATGCAAAGGCCGCGATCGTCTCCGCTTCCGCCCAGGAATGTGTTCCAGGTCAGATTCCCGCCGGAGTCGAGCTTCGCCGCAAAGGCGTCATTGCTGGATGTATAGGCTCTTATCGGCGAGCCCCAGGTGACGCCGCTGTATCCCCCTACGTATACATTGCCGCTCCCATCCACGGCGATACCTTTGCTGTAATCGTCTCCGCTCCCTCCCAAGAATGTGTTCCAGTTTAAAGTCCCGCTGGAGTCAAGCTTGGCCGCAAAAGCGTCCGCCATAGACGTATATGCTCTTATCGGCGCGGTGCCCCAGGCGGCGCCGCTGTATCCCCCTACATATACATTGCCGCTCCCGTCTACGGCGATGCAAAAGCCGAAATCGTTGCCGCTTCCGCCCAGGAACGTGTTCCAGGTCAGATTCCCGCCGGAGTCGAGCTTCGCCGCAAAAGCGTCATAACTGCTTCCATAGTACGCTCTTATCGGCGAGGTGCCCCAGGTAGAAGTGCTGTATCCCCCCACGCACACATTGCCGCTTCCGTCCACGGCGATACCTAAGCCTCGATCTTCTGCGCTTCCGCCTAAGAACGTATTCCAAGTTAGATTCCCGGCGGAGTCGAGCTTTGCCGCGAAGGCATCTGTCATAGATGTATATGCTCTTATCGGCGAGGTGCCCCAGGTGGCGTAGCTCTCCCCCCCCACATACACATTGCCGATTACGTCCACGGCGATACCCTTGCCGTAATCGTCTCCGCTTCCACCTAAAAATGTGTTCCAGGTCAGATTCCCGCCGGAGTCGAGCTTGGCTGCAAAAGCGTCCGTGCCGGACGTGTATGCTCTTATCGGCGATGCGCCCCAGCTGGCGTAACTGTACCCCCCCACATACACATTGCCGCTTCCGTCCACGGCGATACCATTGCCGTAATCACTGTCGCTTCCGCCCAGGAACGTGTTCCAGGTCAGAATAGGATCAACCATAAGCGGCAGGGCAGGGTTGTAGCCGCCCACCTTGAATCCGATCTCGTTATCGCCAAAAGACCTGTATGCAACGTCCACGGGGATTTTCGTCCCGTCCCGCTCCTGCCAGGCGACCGGCACGCTCTCTCTCATCTCGCCCTGTTCATAGAGGATCACCAGGTCTCCGTTCATATCGATGCGCACCGGTCGGTTGTAGCGCAGGCGGATGTTCTCGGCGGGGCGGCCCGAGGTTCCGGCCGCGATCATATAGGAGCTTTCGTAAATTCCTCGATCGCTCTTCTCGTAGGCCACCGTCACCCCATCCCAGACATCGGGATAAGCGACCCGCTCGAGCGCGGGGGTTTGCGCGCCTTCAGCCGCCCCCGCGACATGATTGGACATCCCCTTTTGCGCGACCGGGGCCCTTTGGGGGGAATTGGAAACGGCGGCGGGCGTTTCCATTGCCGTCGTTTTTAGTGTGCGCAAACCCCGGGGATCCTTGGGCTCGATGGCGCCGGATTCCGTCACGGCTTTGTCCGCGACGGGAGCCACCCTCCGGCCGCCCGCGAGCTCAACGCGCAGCATATGATCGCCCGAAGCAATGAAGATCCGGCTCTCGCCGAATCCGAGGGCGTGCCCTCCCGAAGTAAAGGGGAGGATCGTGCCGCTCGTCCCGGCATCGGATCGATCAACGGCTTGGACCGCCGTTCCAGCCCGCGGCGACGGTATGTATAGAATCCCCAAAATGACGGCAACCCCAAGTACCGGAATTAGACGACCAATATGGCGCTCACGCTGGTAGCTCATGTCACCCCTCCCCAAAAAGCAGCTGCTCGCTCAGCTTGATATTCTGTTGGTCATTATTACTCCAACTTTCAAACCCTCGTCAAGAGGGGTGCCGAGTCACAATGACATTTCTTTGACCATGCGGGATCGCTTCCAGCACAGCAAGCATTCATGCCGCACTTAATCGCTTTCCGCCGGATTTCGACGGAATTGGACGGAACACGACAGAAACGGTCTGAGTAGAAGAATTCCCCTAAAGGCTTGATTCTACGGGGTTATATGGGGAAATTTGAAAGCGCGCCTGGGGTGACTCGAACACCCGACCAACGGTTTAGGAAACCGCTGCTCTATCCAACTGAGCTACAGGCGCGTCCGTCGCTTGGCGGGCCTCACTATAAGGCTTCCCCCGCGCTTTTTCAATCCTCGGGCGGCAGGACGGATGTCTCGGCCGCCTCCGTTTCCTTCTCGCGGCGGAAGCCGACGAACCGCTTCAAATAGGCCAGGATGGTGCGCTTGTTCGTCCCGGCCTGGACATCCTTTTCCGAGAGCTCCTTGATCTTGAGCAGGGTCTCGCGGTTCTGCTGGTTTCTGGCGCTGACCAGTTCGGCGATGACTTCGGCCAGATCGGGATTCTTGGCCAGCACGGGCCTGAAGTCATCGGCCCGGATCTTAAGCAGGATCGCCTCATCCTCGATAACCCCGGTGGCGGTCCGGGGCATGCCGGTGAAGAGCGACATCTCGCCGAACAACCCGCCCGGCCCGACGCGAAACGACGAAGTATAGGCCTTTCCCGCCTCCTGGGTGACGATCTCGCCCCGGATCCGGCCGCGCAGCACAACATAGGCGCTTCGCCCCTTGTCGCCTTGCCGGAAGAGAACCTCTCCCTTGGCATAAACGGCCCGGGTGACGACCGCGGCCAGGTCGCGGACATCATCCTCCGACACAAGCAGATCGCCTTCTCCCTCGGCCTTGGGACGCCGCAGGAAGGACGACCGCATCAGGGCGGAGAAGCTCTCCTCCGCCCCGTCTTTCGCGGCCTGGACGGGAACCACGGCGGCGGCGGGCGCCTTGCCTGCGCCGGCGTCGGCCAGCCCCGACAGGGCTTTCAAACCGTCGGCCGCGGGCACCGCGATTTCTATCCCATGCCGGCGCAGCTTGTACCAGGCCAGCCGCCCGACATCGGTGATGATGCTGTGCTTGCCGGCATAGTCCGTGACCCAAAACTTCAGCAGATAGGAGACGCCGAACTCGTCGAAGCTCTGCAGGTAGACCAGGGGGGCGGGATCGGACACGACCGAAGGGCAGTCCCGCGCGGCTTCCGCCAGGAGGCTCAGAACCTCCCCCGCCGGAGCCGACGGGCTCAGCTTGAACGGCAGGAAGAGCGCCGTCCGGGTGTCCGGCTGGGCATAGTTGATGATGCGTTCCGAGGCCACCACGGTATTGGGCAGGACGATGAGGTTGGAAGCCCGGTCCAGGATCCGCGTCTCCCGCCAGTTCGTGTCGACGACCACTCCCTCGTGCGCTCCGATCGAGACCCAATCGCCCCGGTTGATGGAGCGGACGAAGTGGAGCGACGCGCCCGACAGGATGTTGCCCAAGACGCCCTGCAGGGCCAAGCCCAGGACCATGGTCAGGATGGCGGACGCGCCCAGGATGGGCGATAAGTCGATCTTCAAGGTGGCCTTGAGGACAATGAAGAGGACGGCCAGCTCCATGATCCCCAGGACGAGGTTGTGCAGTACGCCCGGCATCGGGAAGGCTTTGCGGGCCCGGCCGTACCAGATCGAAAGCAGCGCGTCGAAGAGCCGGATGAAGAAGAAGAAAACGAAGAAGGCCACACCCGCGTCGATGTAGTTGCGATATTTCTCCGACACCGGGGCGAAGACGGACAAGGCGAGGAAGCCCAGCCCGAAAACGGCCGGCAGGCTCAAACGGGTCAGCAAGGTGCGCCCGGTCCGCCCCATGCCCGACGAGAAACGCGCGGCCAGGAAGCGGACGAGAAGGGACAGAAGCAGAGCGCCCACGACGGCCGCGAGGTAGAAGGCCAGGGTCCTGTAGATCTCCGGCGAAGCGACATTCATATCAATCCTCCCGGACGCGCCGGTCCATGGCCCTTTACAGTTTGACCACCAGGCCCGCGGCGGCGCACTCGGTGGGGCGGAAACGGATCTTGGCCGCTTTCCGCATACGGCCGATGGTCCGGTCGTCGTGTTCGGGATTGAGGTGGGAAAGGAACAGCCGCTCCACCCGCGCCGCCCGGGCCAGCTCGACTCCCTGCTCCCAGGTGCTGTGGCCCCAGCCCTTGCGCCCCTGGGCGTATTCCTCCGGCGTGTACATGGCGTCGTAGACGAAAAGCGATGCCTTCCGGGCCAGCTCCGCCAGCCGGTTGTCGATCCCCTCCTCGGGATGTTCGGTATCGGTGGCGAAAACCGCGCTCCGCTTGCCGTCCTCGAATCGGTAAGCCATGCATCCCTGGGGATGACGGAGCTGGGCCCGCTGGACGCGCATGCCGCCGATCGTCGCGCCTTCCGGGCCGATACGGAGAAATGTTTTTCGGCACGGCGTCTCGTCGAACGCGACCGGGAAAAGCGGCGCCTTCATCAGCCGCCCCAGGATCTCGTGCATCTCCTCGGGATCCAGCCAGGAGATGAACGTGATCTCCGCGCGCGGCAGGAAGAGCGGATCGAAAAAGGGCAGGCCGAAGACATGGTCGAGATGGAAATGGGTGAACAGGATGGTCGCCCGCAACGGTGCTTCCGTCGGCGCCTTCTTCGCCATCCGCGTCCCCAGCATGCGCAGTCCCGTTCCCGCGTCCAGGATGACGGCATCGCCCGCGGCCGACTCGATCCGGGCGCAGGGCGTGGCCGCCCCATAACGGGATTCGCACCGGTCCGCGGACGGAAACGAGCCCCGGACGCCGAAGAATTCGATCCGCATGGTGGCTATCCTTTCATTTGGTCTTGAGCTCGAAGACGAAATCCCAGTCCGGCGGGGGCGGTGTGGAGCGGAAGACGGCGCAGCGGGCGGCATAGACGGCCGCCACGGGATCGCCGACAAGCGCGGCCGCGCCGGATTCGGCCTCGGCCCAAGCCCGTTTCCGGTAAGCATCCAGCACTCTCTGGAAGGCGGCCAGCCGGGCCGGGGTCTCCGCCCCGACGTCCTCGCGCCGCCCCACGACTTCGAAGATCCGGGTGGGAAGGCTCTTGCCGACGACACGGAGGCAATCCACTTCGCGGGCCACGATGGCCGGGCCGGCGGCGGCGATCGTCGCCTCCCCCGCCAGGATCGAGATGCCGAAGGGCTTGCAGGCGCCCTCCAGCCGGGCGGCCAGGTTCACGGTGTCGCCCATGGCCGTGTAGTCGAACCGCCGGACCGATCCCATGTTGCCGACCACCGCCGGTCCGGTATTGAGGCCGATGCGCGCGCGGAGCCCGCGGCCGAAACGCGACTCGAAGGAAGGGCCCATCGCGGCCAGCTTGGCCTGGCAGGCCAGGGCCGCCCGGCAGGCGCGCAGGGCATGGTCGGGCGAGTCCAGGGGCGCGTTCCAGAAGGCGACGATGGCGTCGCCCTCGTACTTGTCGAGCGTGCCGCCTTCGTCCAGGATGATGTCCGACATGGCCGAGAGATACTCGTTGAGCAGGGCGACCAGGCCCTCGGCGCCGAGGGATTCGGAGATCGAGGTGAAGCCGGCCACGTCCGAAAAAAACGAGGTGATCTCGCGCCGCTCTCCGCCCAGCCGGAGCAGGGCGGGATTCGCGGCCACTTGGTCGACGACATGGGGACTCAAGTAATGGCGGAAGGCCGTCCTGAGAAAGCGCTTCTGGCGGCCCTCGACGGCGTAGCTCCACACGGCCGCCCCGATCACCGCGATGAGAACCGCCGCCATCGGCTGAACCATGGCCGTCCAACGGCCGGCCGCGAAGCCGAGCAGGGATGCCGCGAACGGAAGGATCAGGAGCCCGCCGGCCGCCGCCGCCAGGGCGGCGGGTTTGCTGAGCCGGGTGATCGCGACCGCGGCGCCTATCGCGAAAACGAGCCCCAGCAGGAGATCGAGAATAGGCGCGGGGGGCCGTAGAAAACGTCCGCGGAGAAGAGTATCGAGCGCCGCCGCCTGGATTTCCGCCCCCGGGACGGCCCGGCTGATCGGGGATGTCTTCATGTCCAGGAGTCCGGCGCCGCTCAAGCCGATGAGGACGTTCTTCCCGGCGAAGATATTCGGGAGGATTTCGGGCTCCTTGCCCTCGGAAAGCTTCAGCCAGCCGTCTATGACCGCCGCCGCCGAATAGGCTTTTATAGTCTTTTCGGCTCGCCGTGTTTTATCGGCCCTATAGCGTATGAGCATGGCCCCGTTTCGGTCGACCGGAACTTTGCGGCCGGAGACCGGGCTTTCGCCCATCCGGGACAGGGACAGGGCGACCGAGGGAATCGTCCGGCCGTTTATTGTGGTGGCCAAGGGCATCCGGCGAAAGATCCCGTCGGGGTCGGGCTCGACATGGACTTCGGCGCCGCCGCGGGCGGCTTTGGCCAGGACGGGAATCGGGACGGTGGCGGAGCGGAAGCTTTCCCCCGCCGTCCGGAAAGCGCCGGGCTCCAAAGCGGATTTGCGGAGGAAGGCGTCCGCGCCTTCGGAAGAAGCGTTTTCTTCGCGACTCAGAAAGACGGGCAGCACGACGTTGCCCGATTCGCGCAAGGCCGTCGCCAGCATCTCGTCGTCTTCGACGGCATAGGCGGACGGCTCGCTCATGACGATGTCCATAAAGACCGAGCGGGCTCCGCCGGCTTTCAGGAATCCCAGAATCGGAGCATACATCTGGCGGGGCCAGGGCCAGAACACGTTTTGGGTTTTAAAGTAGTTCAGGCTCGGCTGATCGACAAGGATGAGCGCGATATCCGGTACGGGATCGCGATCGGCGAAGAAGCGGATGCGGGCATCCCAACTCTTGAGCTCCAGACCGCGCCACGCTCCCAGGGCGCCCAAGGCCGCGGCCAAGGCGAAGGCACCGGTCCCCGCCGCGAGCCCGCGGAGAAGCTTCTTATCCACTCCTATTTCAGCCCAGCCGCGGCCGCTTGGAACCTGGCCGTCCGGACGGCTTGCATCTTCGGCAAGGCGCCCAAGCTGGCCATGGTCTTGTCGGCTCGTTCGATCCTCTGCTCGGGCGTGGGATGGGTCTTGAACCAGCCCTTGTCCGAGCCGGCCGACTTGTCGCCGATCATGGTCTGCAGGAATCGATTCAGCCCGGCCGGATCGTAGCCCGTCTTGGCGGCGGTCTTCACGGCCGACTCGTCGGCCTCGTACTCGTACTTGCGGTCGTACCCTTTTTCGATCAGGCTCTCGGAAATGTCGCCGAGCACGCCGTCGAAGACCTCGGTCAGCTTGGCCAGTTCGCCGGGCGTGTACTTCTGGATGGCTGCGGATTCTATTTGCTTGAACGCGTCCGCCAGGCGCGATTTCTTGATGGACTGGAGGCCGTGCCGGGCAGCCACATGCCCGATTTCATGGGCCAGGATGTCGGCCAGCGCTTCTTCGTCCGGGCAGCGCTTGATCAGGCCCTTGGTCAGAAAGATCATCCCGCCGGGAGCGGCCAAGGCGTTGACTTCATCGGTGTCCAGGACCTGGAAATGATATCCGGCGTATGTTTCGGGCCGGTCGGAGGAG
This sequence comes from Acidobacteriota bacterium, assembly GCA_028749235.1. Taxonomy (GTDB): domain Bacteria; phylum Acidobacteriota; class Aminicenantia; order Aminicenantales; family UBA4085; genus UBA4085. The sequence goes on from JAQULS010000139.1 coordinate 7,856, forward strand.
AGGGCCACGGCCTGGCCCAGCGTGTTGACGTACGAATTCAGGGTCGGATTGTTCAAGACGGCATAGCGGGACAGGATCAGGGCCGCCACACTGCGGCCGATGTAGTATTCCTCCTCCTCGCTGATGTCGCCGAAGGTGCTGCGCAGGGTCTGGGCGGTCTTGATCACGTCCTTCCCGGTCTTGGCTGTCTTGGCGATCTTGCCGGCAATGGCGCGGATGTTCTGACCGTAGGCGGCGCCGGCCAGAAGCCCGAAGAGGACGACGAGAACGAGTGCGGCTCTACGGGCGGCGCTCATTTCGCCCCTCCGAAAGGATTGAGCTTGCCGCGGCGGAGAAATTCCTCCACCTGCCCCCCGGCGACCTTGACCTGAAGCAGGCGATCAACGGCGGCGAAGTCGAGCTTGGGATTCTTGGATTTGTAGCTGTCCTCGACCTGCTTGTTGAAGCCCTTGCCGGCCAGCGCGACTTCCGAGGCCGAAGCTTGCGTCTTCAGGCCCGTGCCGGAAGACGCGAGGTTGAGGCGGGACGTCGCCACGGCTCCC
>JAQULS010000021.1 GCA_028749235.1 Acidobacteriota bacterium
GTCGCCCAACATCAACCTCTTTCGCGACCCGCGCTGGGGCCGGGGCATGGAGACCTACGGCGAGGATCCCTATCTGACCGGGCGCCTCGCGGTGGCCTTCATCCGCGGCCTGCAGGGCGACGATCCGCGCTATCTCAAGACGGTGGCGACTCCAAAGCACTACGCCGTCCACAGCGGCCCGGAGCCCGCCCGCCACGGCTTCGAAGCGCTGGCCGGCGAGCGCGACCTGCGGGAATCCTATCTGCCCCATTTCCGGGCCGCGATAGAGGAAGGCCGGGCTTTTTCGGTCATGTGCGCCTACAACGCGTATGATGGCCGGCCCTGCTGCGGCAGCGATCGTCTCCTGACCGGCATCCTGCGCCGGGAATGGGGCTTCGGGGGATACGTCGTCTCGGACTGCGACGCGGTCAACGACATCCGGACTGGCCATAAGCTGGCCGCCACGGCCGCGGAAGCGGCGGCCGAGGCCGTCCGGGCGGGCACCGACCTCAATTGCGGCACGGAGTACGCGGCCCTCCTGGACGCGGTGCGGGAAGGCCTGCTGACGGAGAAGGACATCGACGTCTCGGTCAAAAGGCTTTTCCGGGCCCGCTTCCGCCTGGGGATGCTCGATCCGCCCGAACGCGTGCCCTATGCCGGAATCCCCATGAGCGTTGTGGACAGCGAGGCCCACCGGCGCCTGGCCCTGGAGGCCGCCCGCAAGTCCATCGTCCTGCTCAAGAATGAGGGCGGGATTCTGCCGCTGGCCAAGAGCCTGCGAAAAATCGCGGTCATCGGGCCCAACGCGGCCGACGTCGAACCCCTGCTGGGAAACTACAACGGGACGCCGTCGAACCCCGTCACCCCCCTGCAGGGCATCCTCGACAAGGTCGCGCCGCGGACCGAAGTCGTCTATGCCCGGGGCTGCGATCCGGCCCCCGGCTTGCCGAGCCTGGAAGTCATTCCCTCCTCCTACCTGATGATCATGAAGGCGGGCCGCCGGACCAACGGCCTGCTCGGCGAATACTATCCCAACCGGGAATTCCGCGGCGATCCGGCCTTCGTCCAGGTCGACAAGAAGGTCGATTTCGAATGGTGGGACGGGGCCCCGTCCGAGCGGTTCGACCCGGACGACTTCTCCGTCCGCTGGACCGGCATGATCGTGCCGCCGGAGAGCGGCGAGTACGTCCTGGGAGGCGAGGGATTCAATTCCTTCAAGCTGTACTTCGAAGGCCGGCTCCTGGTTGAGTTCGACGGCGGCCACCATCCCCGCAAGACGTACCAGGCGGTGACCCTCCGCGGCGGAACGCCCTACCAGATACGGTTGGACTACTCCTGCCGGGCGGGGGACGCCTCGATCCGCCTGCTCTGGCGGATGCCGGGCCGAAACCTGCGCCGCGAGGCCCTTGACGCCGCGGCGGGAGCCGACGCGGTGATCCTGTGCCTGGGGCTTTCGCCCCGGCTGGAAGGCGAGGAGATGGATGTGCCCGTGGAGGGCTTTGCCGGAGGCGACCGGCTGACGCTCGATCTGCCCTCCATCCAGCAGAGCCTTCTGGAAGCGATCGTCAAGCTCGGCCGGCCCACCGTATTGGTCCTCTTGAACGGCAGCCCGCTGGCCTTAAACGGAGCGGGAGCCCGTATTCCGGCCGTCCTGGAGGCCTGGTACCCGGGCCAGGCGTCCGGGAGCGCGCTGGCCGACGTCCTTTTCGGCGACTACAATCCGGCCGGGAGACTGCCGGTGACGTTTTATGCCTCCGCGTCCGACTTGCCGGCCTTCTCCGACTATGCCATGAAGGGCCGCACCTACCGCTTTTTCGAGGGCCGGCCGCTTTTCCCGTTCGGCTACGGCTTGAGCTACACCCGGTTCGGGTACTCCCGCCTGATCCTGCCGGCGCGGGCGGCGGCGGGAGAAGCCTTCGATGTCCGGATCGACGTCCGCAACGCGGGCACCCGGGCGGGGGAGGAAGTCGTCCAGTTGTACGTCCGGGACAAGCGGGCCTCGGTGCCGGTGCCGCTGCGATCGCTGCAGGGCTTCCGGCGGATTTTCTTGAATCCCGGCGAGACCCGGACCGTCATCTTCCGCCTCGAGCCCGCCCAGCTTTCGCTCTGGGACGAGTCTATGCGCCAGACCGTCGAGCCCGGGGCCTTCGAGGTTTCGATCGGCGGCGGCCAGCCCGGGACCTTCGACGCCGGGACGGGCGGCTTGACCGGAGTCATCGAGATCGGAGCGATACCCGCTAATTGACGTATCCTCGAGGAGTATAGAAAATAGGACGGGCGCGACAGGGCCCTCTTGGAAGGGCGGCCGACAAGGAGATGAAGATGCGACTGCGACATAGACGGGCGACGGTCCGGACGGCGGCCCTGGCCGCGCTCGTCATGCTCGGCGCGGCGGCCCTGGCCCCTGCGGCCTACGGCCAGTACTTCGGTCACAACAAGGTCCAGTACGAGAAGTTCGCCTATCAGGTCTTGAAGACCGAACACTTCGACATCTACTACTACACCGGGGAGGAAAAAGCCATCCGGGTCGCCGGCCAGATCGCCGAACGATGGTACAGACGCTACGAGCGCCTCCTCGACTACACGCTGCGCGGCCGGCAGCCCCTGATCATGTACGCCAACCACCCCCAGTTCGAGCAAACGACCGCTCTGAACGAGCTGATGAGCGAGGGCACCGGCGGCGTCACCGAATCCCTGAAGCGGCGGATCATCCTGCCCTTCGGCGGCACCCTGGAGGACACCGACCACGTCATCGGCCACGAACTGGTCCATGCCTTTCAGTACGACATCGCCGCCGGTCCCGGCCCCAAGTACGCCATGCAGGGGGGCGGCGGGCTGGAGCAGGCCCCGTTGTGGATGATCGAGGGAGCCGCCGAGTACCTGTCCATCGGTCCCGTCGACACCCAGACCGCAATGTGGATGAGGGACCTGCTGAACCGGAAGGACTTCCCGACCATCAAGGACCTGTTCAACCCCTATAATTTCTTCCCCTACCGCTACGGCCAGGCGGTCTGGGCCTACATTGGCGGCAAGTACGGCGACATGGCCGTGGCCAAGCTGATGAAGGACGTCATCCGGGGGGCCGACTACGAAAAGGCCATCGAGAAGAACCTGGGCGTCACGATCAAAAAGCTGGGCGAAGACTGGCACGCCGCGTTGAAGAAGGATTACGCTCCGCTGGCCAAGGAAACCCGCAAGCCGACCGACCTGGGCAAGCTCCTTCTGCAAGGCAGCCTGGACGACCCGTACAATATCGCCCCCGCCTTGAGCCCCGACGGCAAGCGGTTCCTGTTCATCTCCTCCCGCGACCTCTTCTCCATCGACATGTACCTGGGCGACGCCAAGACCGGCAAGGTGATGCGCAAGATCACCTCGACCGCGGTGGACCCTCACTTCCAGAGCATCCAGTTCATCAACTCGGCCGGATCCTGGAATGCCCGGGGCGACCGCTTCGTGTTCGGCGCCATCAACGCCAGCAAGCCGGTACTGGCTTTCCTCGATGCCGACGGCCGCCGGGTCGATAAGGAGATCCGCTTTCCCGAGCTGGGCGAGATCCTCAATCCGACCTGGTCGCCCGACGGCCGCCAAATCGCCTTTTCCGCCCTCAACGGGGGGGCCTCCGATCTCCACCTCTACGACCTGGAGACCAAGACCCTGAAGTCGCTGACTTCGGACATTTACGGAGACCTCCATCCGGCCTGGTCGCCCGACGGCCGCTGGATCGCCTTCGTCACCGAGCGGTTCAACACCGACCTTGCGATCCTCAACGTCGGTCCGACCCGGCTGGCTCTGCTCGACCCGGCGACGGGAGAGATCAAGCCGTTGGGCGGCTTCCTGCAGGGCCAGGCCATCAATCCGCAGTGGTCATCCGATTCCCGGAGCGTCTTTTTCGTCGCCGACCGCGACGGCATCTCCAACGTTTACCGGATCGATATCGCGACGGGGGAGCAGTTCCAGGTCACCAACCTTTACACCGGCGCCAGCGGCATCACCAGCTTGAGCCCGACGCTTTCGGTCGCTTCCAAGAGCAACGACGTGCTGTATTCCGTCTACCAGGACGGCAACTACAGCCTTTATTCGATCGATCCCGGCCATCTGGCCGGGACTCCGGTGCGGGATCTCGAAGCCCTGGCCACGGCGGCCGTGCTGCCGCCCCAGGAGCGGCCCGGTTCGGAGATCCTCGGCCTGCTCCGCAACCCGCTGTTCGGCCTGCCCGACGCGGGGACGTTCACCAGCCAGCCGTACCAGGCCAAGATCGGACTCGACTACATCTCGCCGCCGACGATCGGGATGAGCGTCGGCCGCTACGGGACCTACGCCGGAGGGGGGATGGCCTTCCTGTTCAGCGACATGCTCGGCTACCACACCATCGTGGCTCAGGCCCAGATCTCCAACCGGATCATCGATTCGGCTTTCCAGGTGGCCTACTACAACACCACGAATCGCCTGAACTTCGGCCTGGTCGCCCAGCGCATCCCGTATCAATACGGCTCTTACGGCTATGCCTACGACTACGTCGACGGGGAATTGGCCTATATCGATCAGGAGTTGATCTACCGCCAGATCTATTACGATCTCGGCGCCTTCGCCTCCTACCCCATGAGCTCCTTCCAGAGGTTCGAGCTCAACGGCGGACTCCGCTACGTCGATTTCGCCAACACCTACTACGAGTACGCGTATTCCTATACCGACGGCTTCCTCTTGTCCCGCGAGGAATACGATCTCGACTCGCCCGCCGGCATATTCATACCTTACGTCGGGGCGGCCTTGGTCTACGACAGCTCGCTGTTCGGAGCGACGGCGCCGGTCCTCGGCCAGAGCTATCGCCTGGAGGTCACGCCCTCGTTCGGGACCCTGAACTACGTCACTCTGCTGGCCGACTACCGCAAATACGTCGTGCCCATCAAACCCTTCACCCTGGCCGGCCGGGTGGTCTATTACGGCCGCTTCGGCTCGGGAGCCACCGACGGCCGGCTCTGGCCGATGTACCTGGGCTACGAGACGACGGTCCGAGGCTACAACTATACGTCCTTCGACGCCGACGAGGACTTCGACTTCAACCGCATGTTCGGCAACGCCATGCTGCTGGCCAACTTCGAGCTCCGCTTCCCGCTGTTTGGCCTGCTCGGCATCGGCCGCGGATACTACGGGATCTTCCCGCTCGACGTCGTCGCCTTCTACGACGCCGGAATGGCCTGGTACACCGACGCGACCGAGGCCGCGTACAAACCCTTCTTCCAAAAGGGCGGCGAGCTCAAGCCGCTGCGAAGCATCGGCATCGGGCTCCGGGCCAACCTGTTCGGGTTCCTCGTCCTGGGCGTCAACTATGTGAATCCGATCGACCGGCCCGACAAGAAGCCGTATATCCAAGTCACCTTCTATCCGGGCTTCTGATCCCACTCTCGGCGGGCCCGATCGGAACGGCCGGAAAGCGCCGGATCCTCACGAATGGAAGGATCAGGTGGAGGGACCGCCTTTTTACCGCCCGGGACGAACCGTTTTCAGCGACGGCAACTTTCTCCAGCGCTTCATCCCTTCGCCGTTTTCCGGAGACGAGCGATGATCCGAGTTTTTTTTAACATCCGGCCGGAGTAAAATGGGACGCTTCACCGGAGGTTCTTCATGCGCCATCACCTGCCCGTTTCGCTCATCCTGGGCGCGGCCGTCTGCCTCTCCGCCGCCGGCCCGACCAAGATCCCCGAGCCCGGGACGCCTTACAATCCCCGAACCTACGTCTGCGCCCGGGCCTCCGTCCCGGTCGTCGTCGACGGCGAGGTGGACGAGCCGGCCTGGAACAAGGCCCCCTGGTCCGACGCCTTTGTCGACATCGAAGGCGCCGCCAAGCCCAAGCCCCGCCTGCGGACCATGGTCAAAATGCTTTGGGACGACGATTATTTCTATATCGCCGGCTATCTCGAGGAGCCCGATCTGTGGGCCACCCTGACCGAGCGCGATTCGATCATCTTCCAGGACAATGACTTCGAGGTGTTCATCGATCCCGACGGCGATACCCACGACTATTACGAGCTGGAGATGAACGCCCTGAACACGGTCTGGGACCTCCTTCTCGTCCGGCCTTATCGCGACGGCGGTCCGGCCATCCACGCTTGGGACATCCGCGGCCTGAAGACGGCCGTCAAGCTCGTCGGCACCCTCAACCGTCCCGGCGACAAGGACAAGAGCTGGTTCGTCGAGATCGCCCTGCCCTGGGAGATCCTCAAGGAGGCGGCCGATCCCAAGGCTTCCCCCAAGCCCGGCGATCGCTGGCGGGTCGAATTCTCGCGGGTCGAGTACCGCCTGGATGTCAAGGACGGCGCCTACGTCAAGAGGCCGGACGCCCAAGGCAGGCCGCTGGCCGAAGACAATTGGGTCTGGTCTCCCACGGGGCTCATCAACATCCACTACCCCGAGATGTGGGCTTTCGTCCAGTTCTCCGGGGCGGTCGCCGGCCAGAGCCGGGAGGCGTTCCGGAAGCTTCCCGAGGACGAGGCCAAATGGGCCCTGCGGCGGATCTATTACCGTCAGTGGGCCCTGCGGGCCGAGAAGGGGAGCTTCGCTCCCGATTGGAAATCACTGGGCCTGCGGGATAAGGACTTCAAGCTCAAGGGCTTTGCCTTCCCGCCGGCCGTGAGAGCCGCCGGAGGGCTCTTCGAAGCCTTCTATACCGCCCCGGACGGCACGGTCTGGCGGATCGTCCAGGACGGCCGCGTCGCGAAGGGGGAATGAGAGCCGTGGCTTTCGACTTCGATGCCCTCCTTGACCGCCGTGGGACCCGTTCGCTCAAATGGGACGCGGCGGAGCGTTTCTATAACCTGTCCGACGTCATTCCGCTGTGGGTGGCGGACATGGACTTCCCGGCCCCCCCGGCCGTGGTCGAGGCGATCCGCCGCCGGGCCGAACATCCCGTTTATGGATATCCGCTCGTGCCCCGGGAGTCCTGGGATCCCGTTATCCGCTGGCTGGCCGAGCGCCAGGGTTGGACGGTCCACCGCGAGTGGCTTCTTCGCCTGCCGGGCGTCGTGCCGTCCCTCAACCTGTGCGTCCGGGCTCTGACCCGGCCGGGCGACAAGGTCGTCATCCAGACGCCGGTTTACCACCCCTTCTACCCGGCCGTGGAACTCAACGGCCGCCGCCTGGTCCGCAATCCCCTCCGATCCGGCGACGGCGGCTGGACGATGGACTTGGACGATCTTCGGCGGCAGGTCGACGGCCGGACCCGTTTGCTTGTTCTCTGCAGCCCGCATAATCCGGTCGGGAGGGTCTGGACGCGCCCCGAGCTCGAGGCCCTGGCCTCGTTCTGCCGCGAGCGGGACCTTCTCGTCGTCTCCGACGAAATACACTCCGACCTCGTTTTCGCCGGTCATCGTCAGACGCCCTTTGCCTCGCTCGGCCCCGATGCCGCGGCCCGGACGATCACCCTGCAAGCTCCCAGCAAGACCTTCAACACGGCCGGGCTGGGGGCCTCGTTCGCCGTGGCCTCCGACGGTCGACTGCGCGGGCTTTTGCGCCGGGAAGTTGAGGACTCGGGCCTGACCACGGGCAACGTATTCGGCGTGCCGGCCATGGAGGCCGCCTACGCCGAAGGCGGACCCTGGCGGGACGAGCTCATGGCCTACCTCGAAGGGAACGCCGATTTCACGGCGGCCTTCTTCCGCGACCGCCTGCCGCGGCTCCGTTTCCTGCGGCCGCAGGGCACCTACCTGGCGCTTGTCGATGCCCGGGGCCTCGGCTTGGAGCCCGAAAAGGTCTTTCCCTTCTTCCTGGAAAAAGCCCGGGTCTATTTCGACGACGGCCTCAAGTTCGGCGAGGCGCTGGCGGGATTTTTGCGCCTGAACCTCGCCTGTCCCCGCGCCCTTCTGGAAAAAGCCTTGGCAAGGATCGAAAGCGCCGTCCGCGAGGTGTAAATGGGCCGGCCGGGTCCGCGGCGGGCAAATTGACACGGCGTGGAACCCTGTGCTAAACATGGGGAGCCGGCGCGGGAGAACGCGGCGGCGGAAGGAAGAGCCGATGCTATCAGTTAAAAAGATCCTCTGTCCCACCGATTTCAGCGAGGCTTCCCTGCGAGGCCTGGCCGCCGCGGTCGATTTGGCCCGGCTCTTCCAGGCCGAGCTCCTGGTGGCCAATATCATTCCCGTCGTCCCGCCTTCGCCGACCGACCCCAATTTCGAGTTTGAGATCCCGGAATACGAGGGCATCCTGCACAAGGACGCCGAGGCCAAGCTGGCCGAACTGCTCAAGACGTCCGTGCCCGCTCCGATCGCGGCCCGGGCCGTCCTGGGCCACGGCCATCCGGCCAAGGAGATCATCCGGATCGCCGAGGAGGAGAAAGTCGAGATGATCGTCATCGCCACCCACGGCGTCACCGGCTGGCATCACCTGGTCCTCGGCTCGGTGGCCGAGAAGGTTCTCCGCCACGCCCCCTGCCCGGTGTTCGCCATCCGCGAACTGCGTCATTGAGCGCCCGCGTTCGCCGGCCCGTCCGCCCTGCTTTGGCCGCGGTCCTTCTGGCGGCGGCCGTCTGCGCCGCGGCGGCCTGCGGCGGGAAAAGCCTCCCCGGCGGAAGCGCCAAGGACGTCGGCATGGACCCGGAGCGGCTGAAGCGCGTTTCGGCCATCGTCCGTGAGGCGATCGCGCGCAAGGACTTTCCCGGCGCCGTGGTCCTCGTTCAGCGCAAGGGCAAGGTCGTTTTGCGCGAGGCCTTCGGCGACAGTCAGGTCGTGCCGGACCGCCGGCCCATGACGGCCGACATGATTTTCGACCTGGCGTCCCTGACCAAACCCGTGGCCACGGCGACGGCGGTCATGATCCTGGCCGAGCGGGGGGAGCTTTCGCTCTATGAGAAGGTCAAGGACTTCATTCCGGATTTCGCACCCTTCCAGGGACCGGACGGCAAACCGGGCGAGGACATCCGGTTGTGGCACCTGATGACCCACACCTCGGGGCTTCCTCCTTACACGGAGGCGGCCGAGGTGGAGAAGAAATACGGCTCGCCCGTTCCGGTCGAGTCTCTGGTCATCCACATCGGCGGCCTGCCGAAATCCGATCCGCCGGGGACGAAGTTCACCTATTCCTGCTTGAACTACATCACCCTGGCTGCGATCGTCAAGAAGGTGGCTCGCAAAGACATCGCCGCCTTCGCGGCCGAGGAGATCTTCCGGCCGCTGGGCATGGCTCACACTTTCTATAAGCCGCCGGCCGAATTCCTGCCGCTTGTCGTCCCGACCCAGGTCTATGACGGGAAGCCTCTCCGCGGCATCGTTCACGATCCGCTGGCCCGGGCCCAGGGCGGCGTCTCAGGCAACGCCGGGCTCTTTGCCACGGCCGACGACCTGGCCGTCTTCGCCCAGATGATGCTCGCTAAAGGCGAATACAAAGGCCGCCGCATCCTCTCACCGCTGACGGTCGAACGGATGACCTCGGTCTATGCCAAGGTGCCGGACCTGGGGCGCGGCCTGGGCTGGGACATCAGCTCGGCCTACGCCAGCGTCGCCGGGGACGTCTTCGGCCCGTCCTCCTACGGCCACTCCGGCTACACCGGGACCTCGATCTGGATCGATCCGGACACCCAAACCGCGATCGTCTTCCTGACCAACCGCGTTCATCCCGATGACGACGGCTCGATCATCGCCATGCGCGGCCGCCTGGCCAATGCCGTCGCGGCCTCCATTATCAAACGTTGACCCCCACCCCTCCTTTCAATATGATGGGCCGGTTCCGGATTTCCGTCGAAGGAGGCGCAGGTTCCATGCACGCATATGGCAAGGGTATCCTCGGAATATGTCTTCTCGTTCTTCTGGCCGCTCCGGTCCTGGCGCAGGACAAGCCGGCGGCGCAGGAGAAGGAATCCATCTGGACGGCGGGATTCGAGCTCGATGCCAACTCCAAGTACATCTGGCGTTCCCTGGCCTGGAGCGAGGGCGCGGTCATGCAGCCCAGCGCCTGGGTCGGCGTGGGCGGCTTCACCTTTTCCCTTTGGTCGAACTACGTCCTCAACTCCGGCGAGGCCAACGCCGGCCAGTTCAACGAGGTCGATTTCCGGATGTCCTACGACATCGAAGTCGGCGATTTCACGATCACTCCGGCCTTCAACGCCTACACTTATCCCAACCAGGATCCCGGCTTCAGCCCCACGACGGGGGAGCTGGAAATCGGCATCGCCTATGCCTTGGGAGACTTCGGCCTGGAAACCGGCCATTTTTTCGACGTCATGGATAACAAGGGCGGATACGTCGGGGACGTCGCCCTGACCTATGAGTCCGACGTGGCCGAAGGGCTGACCCTGGCCGGGGCCGTCCGCTTCGCCTTCGCCAACGCCAAGTTCAACGAATACTATGTGCCCTATGACTCCGGGACCTTTTCGGCGGTCGTCCTGGAGGCTGGCCTGACCTATACCATCGGCGGGTTTTACGTCCGGCCCCATATCGAGTACAACAACATTCTCGACAAGAACCTGAGGGAGGCCATCCGGACGACCGACTGGCTTTCCCTCCAGAAGCCCAGCCTGTTCAACATCGGCGTCGCCGCCGGTTTCGAGTTCTAAGGGTTCGGCGCCGCCGGGCCCGATGGGAGGTTGCCATGTCCCCGCGCCGTCGTCTATCCATCCCGCTCGTGCTTTTGGTTCTTCTCCCGGCCGTCCTGGCTCTCGGTCAGGACGCCGCGCCCCGATTGCCCGAGCTGACCGCCCGCCTCGTCGGCCACGCTCATATCGACTTGAGCTGGCTATGGCGCTGGGAGGAGTCGATCTGGGATGTCGCCCTGCAGACGTTCAAGGGCACCCTGGCCCAGATGGACAAGATGCCGGGACTGACCTTCGCCCAAAGCCAGCCGGCCATCTATGAAGCGGTGGCCAAGGCCGATCCGGCCCTTTTCGCCGCCATCCGGGAGAAGGTCAAACAGGGGACCTGGATCCCGGTCGGCGGGATGTGGGCCGAGCCGGACCTCAACATGCCGGACGGGGAGGCCCTGGCCCGGCAGCTCCTCTACGGCAAGCGCTACTTCCTGGAGAATTTCGGTTATGACGTCACGGTCGGCTGGAATCCCGACTCGTTCGGCCATAACTGGCAGCTGCCCCAGATCCTGGCCAAGGCCGGGATCTCCTATTACGTCCTCAACCGCTGTGTGCCGGAGGATGCGCCCGCCTTCTGGTGGCAGGGCAAGGACGGGACGAAGCTCCTTTGTTACGCGCCGCAGGGATGGTACAACGTCTCCTTGAGCGACGGCAGCCACTTCCAGGATGCGCTGGTCCGGGCCGCCCGCCAGAGCCCGTTGCGGGACTACATGGTCCTCTACGGAGCGGGCGATCATGGCGGCGGCCCCCGCGATTCCGACCTGGAGGCGATCCGAACCGTGCGCCGGGACCCGGGCCAGCCCAAGCTCGAGTTCACGACTCCCGAGGCGTTCTTCAAGATCATCGAAAGCTTTGGCCCCAAGCTTCCCGTGGTTTCGAAAGAGCTGAACTTCACCTTCCCGGCCTGCTACACCACTCAGGCCGCAACCAAGAAGGCCAACCGCGAGATGGAAGGCCTGCTCGTCACGGCGGAAAAGTTCTCCGCTGTGGCCGCGGCTTCCGGATACCGCGACTATTACCCGGAGCGGGACATCGACGAGGCTTGGAAGATCGTCCTGCGCAACCAGTTCCACGACATCCTGGACGGATCGAGCATCGGCCCGGTTTACAACGAAGCCCTGGGCTATTACGCCCAGGCGAGGGCGCGCGCCCGGCGGGCCCTCGATTTCTCGCTGGAGACGATCTCGGCCTCGATCGACACCCGGGGGGCGGGCTATCCCGTCGTGGTTTATAATCCTCTGACCTGGGAGCGCAACGACATCGTGGCCTTCGCGTTGCCTGGCCCGGCCTCGGGACCCGTCCGCGTCACCGACGCCAAGGGCGCCGAGATTGCGGCCCAGATCGTGACGGAGCAGGACGATCAGGGACGGACGGTGTCGCGGCTTCTCTTCGTGGCCGAAAACGTTCCCTCGCTGGGCTACAAGCTCTACCGGGTCGAACGCCGCGCCGGCGCCTTGCCGGCCCGGCCGGTGGCCGTCAAGATGGCCGGACTCGAAAATGAGTTCTTCAAGCTGACGCTCGATCCCAAGACGGGAAATATCGTCGGCCTCTATGACAAGACCGCGGGGCGCGAAGTCCTGAAAGCCCCCGCCTCCCTCCGCGCCGTCGCGGATGAGCCCGAAAACATGTCGGCCTGGGAGCTGGGGCTTAAGGGCATCCTCGGAACGGCGGGGGAGAGCGGGAGTAAAATCGAAGTCGTGGAGGCGGGCCCCGTGCGCGGCGTCCTGCGCATCAGCTCCTCCTTCCGCGGTTCGACGTTCATCCAGGAGATCGCCTTGATCCGCGGCGTCCCCCGGGTCGATCTCCGCATCCGGGGCGACTGGCAGGAGCGGAACGTCATGATCAAGGCCGTTTTCCCTCTGGCCCTGGAGGCCGACAAGGCCGAGTTCGAGATCCCTTACGGCTCGATCACCCGCCCGACCGACGGGACGGAAGTGCCCGCCCTGCGCTGGATCGACGTCGCGGACAAGAGCGGGGGCTTCGGCGTCGGGATCCTCAACGACGGGAAGTACGGCTTCGACGTCAAGGGCTCGGAGGCGGGCGTCTCGCTGTGGCACGGACCGACCTATCCGGATCCGGAGGCGGACCGGGGACCGCAGGAGACCGCGCTGTCCCTTTATCCCCACAAGGGCGATTGGAAGGAAGGCCGGTTGAATCGCCGGGCCCGCGAGTTCAATGCTCCGCTTCTGGCCCGGGTCCCGATGATCCATACCGGCTCCCTGCCCGCGGAGACGTCCTTCGTCCAGGCCGGCCCCGCGAACGTCATCCTGACCGCCCTGAAGAAGGAGAGCGGCTATTACGAGCGGGGCTGGATCGTCCGCCTCTATGAATCGGAAGGCCGGGCGACCGATGCAAAGCTGGATCTGCCCTGGGAGGTCGTCGCTTCCGAAACGGACCTCATCGAGCGGCCTTTAGGCGGGACGATCGGTCGGGGCAAATCCCTGACCATTCCGCTCAAGCCCTTTGAAATCAAGACGGTGCGATTGATCCGAAAATAGTCCCGGCCGCGCGGCCGGGCGCCGGGGTTGAAAAAAGTCGGCCCACCGCCGATAATAGACGTCCATCGATTTGAACAATGGAGGTTATCATGTCCAACAAATTCCGCATTCTCGGCCTGGCCGTACTGGCGCTGGCCTTGTTCGTCGGCGTGTCCGCGGCCCAAGAGAAGACCGCCGAAGTCACGGCTTCGGTTCCCGAATTCACGGCGTTCCACGAAGTCATCCAGCCCATGTGGCATACGGCTTACCCGGCCAAGGACGGCGCGGCGCTCCGCGGCCTCGTACCCCGGATGAACGAATTGGCGGCCAAGGTCTACGCGGCCAAGCTGCCCGCCATCCTGCACGAAAAAGAAGACAATTGGATAACCGGCCTCGAGGCCTTCCGCAAGTCCGTCGACGACTATAACAAGGCCGCCGAGGGCAAGGATGACGCCGTGCTTCTGACCGCGGCCGAGACCCTGCACGCCAAGTACGAAGGACTGGGACGCGTCATCCGGCCGGTTCTGGCCGAAGTCGGCGCCTTCCACCAAGCTCTCTATCCTTTCGTCCATCAATACGCGCCGGAGAATAAGTACGACAAGATCCGAGGCGGCGCGGCCGACCTCCTGGCCAAAGCCGAAGCCGTCGCCAAGGTGACTCTGCCCGCCCGCCAGGCCGCCAAGGCCGAGGCTTTCAAGGCGGCCGCGGCCGCGCTGGTCGAAGCGGCCAAGGCCCTGGCCGCGGCCGCGGACGGCCATGATCACGACGGCATGGTGAAGGGCGTCGAGACGCTCCATACCAAGTACCAAGCCCTCGAAGCCGTCTTCGAATAAGGCCGTTCAGGCTTTCTTGGCCCGTTCGACAAGGATCTGGAGGATCTCCAGCTCGTCGGCGTCGAACCAGATCCGGCCGCAGTCGAGGCACCGCTCGATCGGCAGAAAGTACTGATAATTGTAAGGCCGCGAGGCCAGCCGGTAGCCGCATTCCGGACAGAACGGAGGCGGCGAGCGGAGGTCCTCCGCTTTCATGGCTTTCATGGGATTGCGGATTGCGGCAGCGGCGGGCTTCGCAGTCGCCCCGGCGAAGGCTGCGACGAACGCGTCGGCCCGCCGGTTCAAGGCGTCCGAAAATCCGATCTCGGTCCGGGCCAGGATGCGGTCCATCCGTTCCTGGGGCACGAGCTTACCCAGGCACGTCCGGCAGATTTTGATCGGGACTCCCTCATAGAACGTATCGGCCAGGGGAATCCCGCAGCGCGGACAAAGACCCCGGCCGGCGGCCCGGGTCAGGCGGGCGGGCGAGGATCCTTCCGGCGGCCGGACTTTAATCTCGTCGAAAGCCGGGAAAACAAGCTTGGACCTTTCGCGCTCGTTTCCCATGTCCTTGATCTCGGCCACGAGATCCAGGGGGGTCTTGTGGGCCATTTCGGCCAGGACCCGGATCCTATCCTTGACCGGAGGGTGGGTCGCAAACCAGGGGGCCGGCGGATCGGGCGCCTCGCGACGGGAGCGCGGGGCGACAATGAACAAAGGACTGTACGTACGGTCGAAGTCGCCGACGAAGGTGTTCCGGATATCGGCTTTATAGAGCGCCCGGCCCAGCGCGGCCGGGTTGCGGCCCAGCTCCACGGCGGCCGCGTCGGCCAGGAGCTCCCTCTGGCGGCTGACCAGGGCGGCCAGAAGCCGGATGATCAAGGCCGACAGCCCGGCCAGGGCGCCCAGCCCGTTTCCCTTGGAACGGGCCCCGGCTCCAAAGAGTTCGTTCGAGGCGTCGGAGTCCGGCTCGAACGCCTCGCGCAGCCGCTCGAACAAGTTGGCGGTGGAGGCGACCAGGGTCAGGACGAAGGCGTCTCCCCGGGCGATATGGCCGATCTCATGGGCCACAACCGCTTCGATCTCGTCGCGCGCGAAATCGGCCAGAAGCCCTTCGGTGACGGCGACGACGGGAGTCCCATCCGGTTCGATGACGGCCAGCGAGTTCACCGCCCAGTCGGGGAGAACCGCGGCTTCGACGCGGGGCAGGCCGGCGGCCAGCCGGATGGCGTCGACGATGTTTTGGAGCTCCCGGTGGTAGCGGTCGGATGGATCCGGCGGCGAGGCTCTCAGCCGTTTCAAGATGAAAGCGCCGCCGGAACGCCGGGCGTCCCCATACTGGATTGCGGCCAGGATCAAGGCGGCCGCTCCATCGACCAGTCCGAATTGGACCCAGGATCCCGGTTCGAAAAAGAGAAGGCGTCCCGAGACGGCGGCGACGGCGGTCCACACGATGAACAGCAGGAGCCCCAGGCCGAGGACGTAGAAGAGCAGGAGGAGGGCGAACACGGCCAGACTCTTGCGGGCCTGGGTTTTTTGAACCTCGTAGAAATCGCGCCTCAGCCGTTTCCGATCGATGGGCTTCATGAAGTCCTCCGGTCGATCTCATGCTATCCCAGAGCCGACGGCGTTTCCAGCCCCCCTGGGAAAGCCGCCGCGCTTCCAGGGGGAACGGAATCCGGCCGATGAACGCGCGGGCCGATATGGTGTAAAATGGGCCCACTCAAGGAGGCCCGCATGAGCCGCAACTTCGCCCGCACTCTCCTGGCCGGACTGATCCTGGCCGGCGCATTTTCAACTCTCTACGCCGTGGACATTCGCGATACCCGGATGCTGACCCAACCGGCCATCAGCCGGACGCATATCGCCTTCCATTACGCCAACGATCTGTGGGTTGCCGACCTGGACGGCCGCAATGTCCGCCGCCTGACCTCGGATCTCGGCCTGGAAGCCTATCCGGTGTTCTCTCCGGACGGATCCCTGATCGCCTTCACGGCGCAATACGACGGCAACATGGACGTTTACACCGTTCCCGTCGCGGGCGGCGTGCCCACGCGCTTGACCTGGCATCCGTCCGCCGACATCGTCCAGGGCTTCACGCCGGATGGGAAGGCCGTCCTCTTCACCTCGGGCCGGGCCAGCTTCACCGGTGCCTTCCAACAGCTTTACACCGTCCCGCTCGGCGGCGGCTTCCCGGCCCGGCTCAAGGTTCCCAACGCCTTCCGGGCCGTCTTCTCGCCGGACGGGGGAAAGGTTGCCTACAACCCCCTGCCCGAGGCCTTCACCCAGTGGAAAAACTACCGCGGCGGCCGCAACTCCGTCATCTGGATCCAGGATCTGGCTGATCTGTCCTACGAGAAGGTCCCCCAGCCGGCCGGGCGGTCGAACGATCCGGGCCCGATGTGGATGGGGGACAAGGTCTATTTCCGGTCCGATCGCGACGGCGAGTTCAACCTCTACTCCTTCGATCCCAAAACCAAGCAGGTCCGCCGGCTGACCGAACACAAGGATTTCCCGGTCCTGAGCGCTTCGGCCGGCGACGGGCAGATCATCTATGAGCAGGCCGGGAAGCTGCATATCTACGATCCGGCCAAGAACGCCGCCAAGACCCTGACGATCGGCATCGCTACCGACCTGCCCGAACTTCGGGAACGGTATGCCAAGGGAGCGCGCTGGGTCCGGAACGCCTCGGCCTCGCCGTCGGGCGCCCGGGCGGCCGTGGAATTCCGGGGCGAGATCGTCTCCGTGCCGGCCGAGAAGGGCGATCCCCGCAACCTGACCCAGAGCCCCGCCGCCCACGATCGCAATCCCGCCTGGTCGCCGGACGGCAAATCAATCGCCTATTTCTCGGACCTCTCGGGCGAGTACAGGCTCGTGGTCCGGCCGCAGGACGGCAAGGGCGAACCCCGCGACTACAAGCTGCGGGGTGCCGGCTACTACGATTCCCTGGCTTGGTCGCCGGACGGGAAGAAGCTCGTCTACGCCGACAACTCCATGACCCTGTACTGGCTGGACGCGGCCTCCGGAGAGATCCGGAAGATCGCCTCGGAAAAGCTCTACCGCCCCTACGGCGGAAGGTTCATGACCGCTTCCTGGTCGCCCGATTCCCGGTGGCTGGCCTACGTCGTCGGCGAAGCGACCATGTTCCAGAGGATCTGGATGTATTCCCTGGACCAGGCCGAGTCTTTCCCCGTCACGGACGGATTGAGCGAGGCCTTTGAGCCGGTCTTCGACCCCAACGGCAAGTATCTCTATTTCCTGGCTTCGACCGACGCCGGGCCCGTCCGCAACTGGTTCGACCAGTCGAACGCGGACATGCGCCAGACAAACTCGCTTTACGTCGCGGCCCTGACCAAGGACGCGCCCAACCCCCTGGCCCGCGAAAGCGACGAGGAGAAGACCGCCGTCCCGACAACCGCTGCGGTGGACGTTTCGTCAGCCGCCCCGACGAAGTCCGCGGCAGTCGCCCCCGAAAAGCCCGCTCCGAAGCCCGCTCCGGCCGCCGCCGGTCCCGTCTATGACTTCGAGGGGCTCGGCCATCGCATCCTGGCCCTGCCCATCCGGGCGGGCAGCTACAACTCGCTGGCGACCGGTGATCCCGGCCAGGTCTATTACCTCGAGAGCCCGCCGGACATCGGTTCGGCCGCCCAGATCCCCGGCTCCTCGCTTCACAAGTATGACTTCAAGGCCCGCAAGGACGAGGTCGTCCTGACCGGAGTCAACGGCTACGAACTGACGGTGGACAAAAAGAAGATCCTCTACGGTGGGCCCGGCGGGGCGATGTTCCTGACTTCGCTCCAGCCTAAGCTCCAGCCGGGGCAGGGCCGGCTGGCCCTCGAGGCGATCGAGGTCAAAGTCGTGCCCGCCCTGGAATGGAAGCAGATCTTCGAGGAGGCCTGGCGCATCAACCGGGACTTCTTCTACGCGGTCAACATGCACGGGGCCGACTGGCCGGCCATGAGGAAGAAATACGAGCCGTTCCTGGCCGATCTCGCCTGCCGCAGCGATCTCAACCGGCTCATTCAGTGGCTGTGCTCGGAGCTCGGCGTCGGCCACCATCGGGTGGGCGGCGGCGACTTCATCGCCGAGACGAAGACCGTGGCCGGCGGCCTGCTGGGGGCGGATTACTCGGTCGAGGATGGCCGTTACCGTTTCCGGAAAGTCTACGGCGGCCTGAATTGGAACCCGGACCTTCGGTCCCCGCTGACCGAGCCCGGCGTCGACGTCAGGGCCGGCCAATACCTGCTGGCGGTCGCGGGCCGCGACCTCAAGGCCGCCGACAACCTCTACGCCCGGTTCGAGGGCACGGCCGGCAAGATCGTCGAGATTACGGTCGGCCCGAAGCCGGACGGTTCGGGCTCCCGGACCGTGTCCGTCGTGCCGGTGGCTTCGGAATCCACCCTCCGCAACCGCGACTGGGTCGAGGACAACCTGCGCAAGGTCGAGAAGGCCACGAACGGCCGCGTCGCCTACGTCTATGTCCCGGACACGTCGATCTCCGGCTGGCAGTCCTTCAAGCGCTATTTCTATCCCCAGGCCGATCGCGAGGGGATCATCGTGGACGAGCGGTTCAACGGCGGCGGTTCGCTGGCCGACTACTACATCGACCACCTGCGCCGGCCGCTGATCAGCTATTGGGCCATGCGCTACGGAGACGACCTGAAGACGCCCAGCGCTTCGATCCAGGGCCCTCGGGCTATGATCATCAACGAGATCGCGGGCTCGGGGGGCGATCTTCTGCCCTGGATGTTCCGGCGCTTCAAGCTCGGCACCCTGGTCGGCAAGCGCACCTGGGGCGGGCTGGTCGGCATCCTGGGCTTCCCGGTCCTGATGGACGGCGGCAGCGTCACCGCGCCCAACCTGGCCATTTGGACGCCCGAGGAGGGCTGGGTTGTGGAGAATGAAGGCGTCCCGCCCGACGTCGAGGTGGAACAGACGCCGGCCGACGTGATCGCCGGACATGATCCCCAGCTCGAGAAGGCCATCCAGATCGTGATGGAGGGGCTGGCCAAGCCGCCGGCGAAGAAGCCGTCCCGGCCCGCCGATCCGATCCGGGTACGGAAATAAAGCCGTCCGGGCTTAGGGCTTGAGAGCCCAGTCGTACTCCACGACCCGGCCCTGAAGCTTCCACCGCCGGGGGGCGGCTCCGCCCTCGAGGTGGCGGAGCGGATCGAGGCCGCGGGCCGGATTGGAGACCTCCATCCAATCGAGCGGCTCGGCCAGGGGCTGCCGTCGGGAGGCCGTCGCCAGCGCTTCCGCCACCGTCTTTTCCTGTTCGGGCGTCAGGGCGCCTTTCTTGAACGAGATGAAGAGCGGCGTCCCGGAGCGGGCCAGCAGGTCGAGCCACTGCCGGTTGAGGGCCCAGGGGATCGCCTCGGGCTTGGTCAGGCCCACGCAATCCGCGTCGGCGGCGAAGAAGGCGTCATGCTGCGGCGCCCGGAAGGCCAGGGTGTTCACGCCGCGGTTCCGGACCCGGGTCCAGTCCAGGCCGCTGGTGTCGTCGCCGATCCGCTGGATCTCGAAGATCCCCGCCGCCAGATGGCCGATGGTGTTGCAGCCGATGATCAGGACGCCGTCTCCGGCCGCCTCGCGGATGCTGCGATAGTGGTCGAGGACGATCTCCGCCGAAGTCCGGCTCCCGTCGGCGTAGGTCCAGACGGCGTCCGCCGGCGGCCCGCCCCGGGTGTATCCGGCCAGGTCGTCTCCCGAATAGTCGTGCTTGATCAGCTCGAAGCCCCAGGCGCGGAGCCGGGCCACGGTCTCCTTGATGTACGCGCGGACTTCGGGCCTGGAAATATCAAGGATCGCGGGCTTGTGCCGCAGGCGCCAGGATTCCGGCTGTCCCTTTTGGGCGGTCAGCAGGTGGATCCATAGGCCCGGGCGCGCCCCCGCCTCCCGGATGCCGGCGGCCAATCCGGACATGGAGGGAAAGTTCGCATTGCCCTTGTCCCAAGGCCCTCCGTAGCCGGTGCCGCCGTTCTCCTGCCAGCCGTCGTCCACGACCATGAACGGCCGGTTGCCTCCCTTCGGGGAGAGCCGGACGATGAAGCGGGCGTACTCCAGGACGCTGGCCGCGCTGTTCTTTCCGTAATCGCAGTACCAGTCGTTGAATCCGTAGACCGGCCGGCGGGGCAGGCGGGGGCGGGGGGCCATCCGCCGGCAAAAGGCGCGGGCCGCTTCGAAAGGCGTTTCGGCGGCCAAGCCCCGCCGGACGGTCACGATGCAGACGGGCAGCCGGCGGCTGCCGAGCCGGACGCCGGCGCCTCCGCACCGGACGTCGGCCGTCAGCGTGGTCTCCCGGGGGCCGGCATGCCAGGAGCACAAGGCCGCCGGTCCGGTCATGACGCCGTAGCCGTGGGTCGTCCGGCCGTCGCTGGCCAGAAAATACCAGGGCATCTCCCTCGTCTCGTCCAGCGGGCGCCATTCCAGATCGCCGTAGGACCTCTCCCAGGCGTCGCCGAGATATTTCCAGCCGGCCGGCGGTTCGGACTTCCAGCGCAGGACGAGCGTCTTTACGGCCGGCCCGTCGGCGGCCAGCTCGACTCGCAGTCCGCCGCCGCCGGCAATGGTCGCGACTTCGATGCCGCCGCCTTGCCATCCGCCGGCCGACGGCGTCAAAGCGACGGCTTCCGTTTCCGTGACCGCGGTCACCGCGTCGGGGGCCCGCAGGATGTCCCGGAATCCGTCATCGGCCGGGCCGCGGCGGACCGGGCCGCCGGATGTGCGGATCGGCATCCAGGCCAGGCCGATGAGAATTCCGCCGATGATGAGGTTTGTTTTCATGGATCGATATTATACAGGTTTATCTTCCGCCGGAAGAGGATTCCAGGGGAAGCAGGGGGAAAGTCAGCGCGGCCGGGGGGCCGTGTCCTTGATTTTCTGGTAGAGGAAAGCCGCGCGCAGGTACGCGCCTCCGGCGTTGGCCAGGTCCTTGCCGGCGAGAAATTTGCCGGCCTCGGTCTCGGTCTCGCCGGCGATCTGCAGGAGCCATGGATCGGCGCCGCTCTTGGCCGCGGCGGCTTCGGCTTTAAGGCCGGCGACGTATTGTTTCAGGGCGTCGATTCCGGCCGCGTCCTCTTTCTGAAAGGTCACCAGGTTGAAGGTCTTCTCCAGAACCCGGAAGAGCGCCTTGGCGCCCGAGTAATCGTTTTTCTGGAAGGCGTCCTCGGCGTTGCCTTCCTCATAACGGGCCAGCCGGAAAAGCACGTTCTTGTCGTCCGCGCCGGTCTTCTGGGCCACCGCTTTCGCCGCGCCCATGGCGTTGCGGGCCGTGAAGGCCGCATCGCGCTCGGCCACCATGGCCATCAGCGTCTCCATGTCGCCCTGCATCGCCGTCGACGACGTCCGTGCCGCGCCGGTCCGGCTGTCGGCGCTCCGCCGGGTCCGGGGATCGGAGGGCGGGGTCGAGGTGCTGTGGCGGCTGATCTCATCCGAGAGGTTGTTCCAAGCCTCAACGTAGGGGCCCTTTTCGGGGAGAAGGTCCTTGATGGTGCCGATGAGCTTATTGGCTTCGGCCAGGTCCTTGGGGTCGGCGCTCTCGGAGTACTTGATGATCATCTCGCGGGCCTTGCCGATATCGGCCGGATTGAAGCCTTCCCGACCCGGGCCGGGAACGATGGACGAAGGGCCGTTCGCATCTTCGGATTCCGCGGCGGCGCGGACGCTTCCCTTCGGCGCGGCGCCGACGATCCCTTGCTCTCCCAGGCGCTGCACGGCCCGGTAGAGGGGGGGGATGAAAAGAAGTCCCAGCAGGACGATGAGGAAGGTCGTCCGGCGGGACTTGCGGCGGGCCTTTTTTTGGACGGCCTTGGGCGGGGGAGGGGCCGGCTTGGCCTGGGCGCTCGACATTTCGCGGACCAGGGTCGGGAGATCGCCTTCCAGGGCGGCCAGGTCATCGGCCAGGGCCTGGGCGTTGGGATAGCGGTCGGCCGGATCCTTCTGGAGGCAGCGGTAGATGATCCGGACAAGCGGCTCGGGCACGAGCGGATTGGTGTCGCGGGCATCCGGGGGAGCTTCGTTCTTGTGCTTGATAGCCACGGCCAGGGGTGTCTGGCCCTCGAAGGGCACCTTTCCGGTGACCATTTCGAAGAGGATGATTCCGACCGCGTAAAGGTCCGAGCGACCGTCCACCTCCCTCATCTCGACCTGCTCGGGCGACATGTACTCGGGCGTCCCCAGCATGACGCCGGATCCCGTGACCCCGTCGGCCTCAAGGAAGCGGGACAGCCCGAAGTCCATGATCCGGGCTCGCCCGTCGTGGTCGATCATGATGTTTTGGGGCTTGAGGTCGCGGTGGACGACGCCTTCCCGGTGGGCCTCGGCCAAGCCTTCGGCCACTTGGCGGGCGATGGCGGCCGCCCGCCCGGCGCCGATCGGCCCCGCGCGGCGGATGAACTTCTTGAGGTCCTCACCCTCGACGTACTCCATGGTCAAAAAGTGGACCAGGCCGGCTTCGCCCAGGTCGTAAAGGCGGCAAACATTGCGGTGGGCGATCTTGCGGGCGTTCTTGAGCTCGTTCTTGAAGCGCTCGATGGCGGCGGTGTTGAATCCGATTTCCGGCTTGATGATCTTGAGGGCCACGACTTCGCGCAGCTTCTGGTCGAAGGCCTTGTAGACCGAGCCCATGCCGCCCTTGCCCAGCTCCTCGATGATCTCGTAGCGGCCGGCGAACAGGGTCCCCCGCTCCAGGTTTTCGAAAGCCGCGACCAGGGTCCGGCCGTCAGGCGTAGGGGTGACCGAGAAAGGCGTCAGGGGGGCGGCGCACTGGCTGCAGAAACGGCTGTCGCCGCTGTTCTCGGAGCCGCAGGAGGAGCATCGCATCGGTGAGCCTTGGGAGCTTCTAGAAATACCATGCCCCTCCGGGGTTGTCAAACGCTGTTCGGACATCTCAATTTATGATACGTTGAAGGCTCGAATTCGGTTGCGGAGAAAGCCATGAAGCCCACCCTCGTCGTCCTGGCCGCCGGCATCGGCAGCCGCTACGGAAGCCTCAAGCAGGTGGACCGGGTCGGCCCGTCCGGGGAGACGATCATCGACTATTCAATCTACGACGCCCTCCGGGCCGGGTTCGGGAAGGCGGTCTTCATCATCCGGCGGGACATCGAAGCCGAGTTCCGGGAAGTCTTCCTCGAGCGCCTGGGCGGCCGGATCCCGGCCGAAGTCGCCTTCCAGGAGCTCGCTGACCTGCCCGAGGGATTTCGCGTTCCCGCCGGCCGGACCAAGCCCTGGGGGACGTCGCACGCCGTCCTGGCGGCCGCCTCACAGGTCCGGGAGCCGTTCGCCGTCATCAACGCGGACGACTTCTACGGCCGCGACGCTTTCGCGCTCATGGCCGGGTTTCTGGGCGGCCTGGACGCTTCGGCTCCGGAGTTCGCCGTGGTCGGCTACGGCCTGCGAACGACCCTGTCCGAGCATGGCAGCGTCGCCCGGGGCGTGTGCGAGGTGGGGCCCGGCGGCCTTCTGGCCGGCATCGTCGAGCGGTTGAAGATCGAACGGGAGGGCGATACGATCGTCGACCGGCTGCCCGACGGCAGGACGGTCCTGCTGCCCGAGAGAACCGTCGTTTCGATGAACTTTTGGGGCTTCACTCCGCTCTACTTCGAGCGGGCCCGGGCCGCCTTCACGGAGTTCCTGAAGGCCCGTATCGACGATCCCAAGGCCGAGATGTACATTCCCCTGGTCGTCAACGATTTGGTCAAGTCCGGGCAGGCGACGGTCAAGGTTTTGCCGACGACCGCGAAATGGTTCGGAGTGACCTACCGCGAGGACAAGCCCCGGGTCATGGCCGAGCTGGAGACGCTCGTCCAAGCCGGCGAGTATCCCCGCGCGCTCTGGAAATAGGGGTACAGTCACCTTTTCTCCCTGTCGTCACTGGCCGCCGCCCCGATCGGGGCCGGGTTAAAAAGCTTTAATCCGGATGTTCCGATACCAAGCCGCGTCGGTATGGTCCTGCAGAACGATGTGGCCGCTCCGCCTGTCGGCGAAGCCGGCGATGGGCGCGTACTTGCTCTTCGCCAGCCGGGCCTTGAAGTCCGGCGAGGCCAGGTCGTACTCCAAGATCTTGACGCCGTTCAGCCAATGCTCGCCGTGACCGCCGCGTAAGACGATGCGGGCGCTGTTCCATGCGCCGGCGGGCTTGAGAACCTTGGCCGGGCCAGGCGGAACGAGATCGTAAAGGGCGCCCGCCGTCCGGTGGGGGCCGTTTTTGGCGTCGGAGTGGAGAAGGTCGTCGAGAACCTGATACTCGAAGCCCAGGGCGGCGTGGTTCGGCGACTGCCGCATCGACATGCCCTCGGAGACGTTGTATTTGACGCCGCTGTTGCCGCCGGCGGAGATCTTCCACTCGAAGGTCAGCTCGAAGTCGGCGAAGGCCGCCACGGTCATCAGGTCGCCGCTTTTGGCCGGCTGGCCGTCCGCCTGCAGGGGCACGTCCTTGCTCGGGATCTTCTTGATCGCCCCGTCCTCTATGACCCAGTGCTTCGCGGGCACACCGTCGTAGCCCAAGCCGCGCCAGCCGGCGAAGGACTTCCCGTCGAAAAGAAGGATCCAACCGGCCGCCTTCTCGGCCGCAGTCAGGGCGTTGGCCCCTCCGGCCTGAACGGCAGCCGCGGCCAGGGGCGGTTGGAGGACCATGCCGGCGACAAAAAGGAGAGGAAGAAGAAGGACAAGGGCGGCCGGAAGGACGGACCGCTCTTGACGGGAGATGCGATCGGAATCGGCGGGGGAATATTTCATGCCGGCCTCCGGTCTAAAATAATGACAGAGCCGGTTCGCTTTGGCAAGGCCGGCTTCCGGATTGACCCCGGCCGGGCGGCCGAGTATAAATAGGAGGCTTTCCGCCGTCCGGATGGGAAAGGATGCCGGGCGGCCGGCACGCGTTAAAATTCTCCCGCAGGAGTGATCTTTATGAATACACGAACGAACCGTCGCGGATTTCTCAAGGGCTTGGGGGCCGTCGCCGCTTCGCTGGGAACGGGGGGCCTGGCCTCGGCTTTCCCGGCCGCTGGCAGCCAGGCGAAAACGGCCGTCCGGGGGCTGCGCCTGGGGCTGGCTTCCTACTCTTTCCGGGCCTTCAAGCCGGAGCAAGCGCTGAACATGACCAAGAGCCTGGGCGTGACCCGGCTCTCGGTCAAGGATATGCATCTTCCCCTGGACGAGTCGCAGACCGGCATCCGCTCGTTCATTTCCAAGGCCCGCTCCCGCGGTCTCGAGACATACGCCGGGGGGGTCATCTACATGAAGACGGATGCCGACGTCGTCCAGGCCTTCACCTATGCCAAGATGGCCGGCCTGGAGCTGATCGTCGGCGTGCCCAACCTCGAGCTCCTGCCCCGAATCGAGGAGTGGGTGACCTCGACGAACATCAAGCTGGCCATCCATAACCACGGTCCCGAGGATAAAGTCTTTCCCTCGCCCGAGAGCATCTACACCAGGATTCAGACGCGCGACATGCGCATCGGTTTGTGCATGGACATCGGCCACACCATGCGCTGCGGCCTCGACCCGGCGGCTTCGGCCGTGAACTGCTTCGACCGGCTGATCGATATCCACGGCAAGGACGTTTCGGAGGATACGGAAAAGGGCGTGACCGTGGAAGCGGGCCGCGGCGTCATCGATATCCCGAGTCTCTTCCGGGTCCTGATCCAAAAGGGTTACGCGGGGACGGTCAGCCTGGAATATGAAAAGGACGAGCGGGATCCCCTGGCCGGAGCGGCCGAATCGATCGGATATTTCCGCGGTGTCTTGGCCGGGCTGGGGGCGCAAGCCCTATGACGGAAGGGATCGCCTACGCCCGGGCCGGCCTGCTGGGGAATCCCTCGGACGGCTATTTCGGCAAGATCATCGCCGTCTCGGTCCGTAATTTCCGGGCCCGCGTCATGCTCGAGGAGAGCGCCGAGCTGGTCATCGTACCGGCGGCCGAGGACGAGGAGCGCTACGCCGGCCTGGACGAGTTCGCCCGGGGCACCTATCTCTACGGCTACTACGGCGGCGTCCGGCTGGTCAAGGCGGCGGTCAAGAAGTTCCACGACTACATCCGCTCGAGCGGCTTGGCTTTGCCGCCGCGGTGTTTCACGCTTCGGTATGAATCCGACATCCCGCGCCAGATCGGCCTGGCCGGGTCGAGCGCCATCATCACGGCGACCCTGCGGGCCCTGATGGCCTTCTATGGCGCCGTCATCCCCAAGGAGGTCCAGCCCTCCCTCGTTTTGAGCGCCGAGAGAGACGAGCTCGACATCAACGCCGGATTCATGGACCGTGTCATCCAGGTCTACGAAGGCTGCGTCTTCATGGACTTGGACGAACGGCTGCTGCGGGCCGAAGGGCACGGCCGCTATGAGCCGCTTGATCCGGGCCTCCTGCCGCCCCTCTACCTGGCCTACAAGCCCGCCCTGGGCAAGGTCTCGGGCCGCGTCCTCAACGAGATCCGGGTCAAATACGACCGGGGCGACGCGTTCACCATCGAGGCCCTGCGACGGCTGGGCGAATTGGCCGAGCGCGGCAAGCGGGCGCTGCTGCAAGGCGACCGCGAAACGTTCGTCCGGATGATGGATGAGAACTTCGAGCTGCGCCGTTCGATCCAGGAGATCAGCCCGGCCAACCAGGAGATGATCGCGGCGGCCCGGGCTTGCGGCGCTTCGGCCAAATACGCCGGGTCGGGGGGATCGATCATCGGAGCCTACCGCGACGAGGCCATGTGGGCCGACGTCCGGCGGGCGCTGGAAGCCGTCGGCGCGGTCGTCCTGCGGCCGGTCATCTAGAGAAGGGGCATCGCGGCCGGGCCGGGAAGCTGAAGAAATGGGAAAAGCGCGGCGGCGCTTGTCGCGCCGCCGCACCGGTGGACCGGATCAGGGGGATCAGTAGTTCTCGGCCCGCAGCTCGTAGAAGGCCTGGGGATGCTTGCAGGCGGGGCATAATGCGGGCGCTTCGGAGCCCTCGTGGACGTAGCCGCAGTTGCGGCAGGTCCAGCGGGTGGCCTTGCCCTTTTTAAAGACGCGGCCCGAGAGGACGTTGTCGAGCAGGGCCCGGTAACGCTTCTCGTGCTCCGCCTCGACCTTGGCGATCATCTCGAAAGTCGTGGCGATCTCGGGGAATCCCTCCTTCACGGCCGTCCCGGCGGCGTCCTTGTAGAGCACCGACCACTCCGTCTTTTCGCCGTCGGCGGCGGCTTTGAGGTTCTGGGCCGTGTCGCTGATCGTCCCGGCCGGGTAGGCGGCCGTGATCTCGATCTCACCCCCCTCGAGGAACTTGAAGAAGAGCTTGGCGTGCTCCTTCTCGTTCTCGGCGGTTTCCAGGAAGATGGCCGCGATCTGCTCGAAGCCGGACTTCTTGGCTTCGCTGGCGAAGTAGGTGTAACGGTTGCGGGCCTGGGACTCGCCGGCGAAAGACGCCAGCAGGTTTTTCTCGGTCTGTGTTCCCTTTATCGATTTGGCCATGAGAGCAGCTCCTTTCAATTGTTGTGGAATTCAGGCTTTCCAGAGCCCGTGCAGGTTGCAGTATTCCCGGGCCGTGACGGCCGTGGCCTGGACGCAGAAACGGGCTTCGGGGGCTTGGCCGGGCTTGAGGGATTCGCGGTAGACTTTGCCGTCGGCGATGAGCTCGATCCACTGGATGAAGTGCTTTTCCTCCATGGGGTGGGGGACGGCTCCGATCTTGACCAGCCAGCCGTCGGCGGTCTTCTCGATGACCGGGACGTGCTTTTCCTTGGACGCGTCGACGGTGTTTTCGACCTGGAGTTGCATCGGCTGGCCGCAGCAGACCAGCTCGCCGCCGCCTGCGTGCAGGACTTCGACGATGTTGCCGCAGATCGGGCACTTGAAGACCTGCAGGTTTTGCTTGACGTTAGGCATGAGGTTTCCTCCTTGGGGAATTATGGATCGAGACGTTCGCGGCGCGGGACAAACGGCCGCCCGCCAGACAGTCCCGGCAGAGGCCCTTAAAATAGCCGTGGACTTCGTCGACTTGATGGCCGTGGATCCGGCCGGCCCGGCCGGTGGAGCAGGCGATGTCGATGTCCAGAATGCGCCGGCAGGCCGTGCAATAGAAATGGTGATGGGGCTCGGCGACGCCATCGTAGCGGACTTCGGCCGGATCGATGAACAGGGGCTTTACAAGGCCCTTACGGGCGAACAGCTCCAGCGTCGAGTACAGGGTCGTCTTGGACAGGGTTGGGACGTCGCGCAACAGGCGGGCGTGCAGGTCGCGAATGGCCGGGTGCCCGTTCTTGCCCCGGACGGCCTCCAGGATGACGGCTCTCTGGAAGGTGGGCTTGATGCCGGATGCGGTCAGCCGGCGCTTGCTCTCGTCTCTATTTGAAATCATTACAGATTGGATTCTAACGAATCCGGGGCCGGGTGTCAAGCCCCCTCGTCTTCCTGTATAATCCCCGGGTTAGGACCCGTAACAAATCCGGTCCCCGGTTCGTAGGATCAAGGATGAAGAAAAATCTCGATCTCAACTCCAAGCTCTCGGTTCGGCGCTGCCGACGCCGGGCCTCCGGCCTTCTCCTGATTCTTTTGGCCGCCGGCCTCGTTTTCGTTCCCGTCCGCAACGATGAGATCATTTACCAGCGCGATCCGCAGACCAACCACGTCTGGAAAACCACCTCCCGGCGAAACGCGTACATGAACCTTCCGGCGTTCCTGAAGCGGGACCGAACGCCGTTTCCGACCGAAAGCTCCTACCAGGTCCGTTATTCCCTCTGGCGCATGCAGGCGGCGAACGAAACCAGGGCTCGAATCAATTTCCCCTTGGCCCTGGGCGAACTGGGATTGCTGATTGGCCTGGCGGTTTATGATTGGTTCTTTTTCTGTCGCCGGCGGCGGAAGCGTCCTTTCGCCTCGCTTTCTTCGCCCCGCTGACGGAAGCCCTCCGCCGCTACGAACAGGAAGAAAAAGACCTCGCCTCGAAGGCCGCCCGGATCGAAGCCGCGGACCCGGCCGCCGAGCGCAAGGCCAGGCTCATCAATCGTAAGAAAGCCCAGAGCGGGACGGCCCGTTTAACCCGGGCTACGGCCTGTGACAACGCCGCGGCGGGGTTCCCCAATGCGGGCGAATTCACGATGGCCGGGGATCCGGCCGAGCGGGCCTTATGCCACCCCCTATTCGAAGCCAAGGCCGGGGAGTTTGTCGTTTTCTTGGCGACCTTGAAGCAGGAGCGGCGAATCAGGCCAGGCCGGCGCCGCAGTCGCGGAAAGACTCGTAAAGAGCCCGGATGTTCGACAGCGGGACGTCGGGGCCGATTTCCCCGCAGGCGATGATCCCGCCGTCCGCCGTGCCGCAGGAATCGAAGGTCCGGGCGACCTCCTCGCGGACTTCGGCCGGGGAGCCGAAGGGGAGGATGGCCTGGCGGTCGATGTCGGTGCGGACCGCGATCCGGCCGCGGACGTTGCGGGCGGCCCAATCATGCCCGGTCACGGCGACCTGGAAATTGAGGACGTCGACTCCGATCTCGATCAAATCGCCGGCGATGTCGTTGATGAAGCCGTCGCTATGGAACCAGACATCGCGGCCGGCCGCCTTGACCCGGCGGAACATCTCGTCGTAGCGGGGCTTGAACAGCCGCCGCCACTGGGCAGGCCGGATGAGGAGGGATGTCTGGCCGCCCCAATCGTCCCCAAAATGGATGCCGGCATAGTCCAAGGCCAGCCAGCGATCGAGCCAGCGGAGGTTGAAGGCCAGGAGGTCGTCCATCAAGCGGATGAGGGCCGGCGGTTCCGAAGCCAGATGGACGAAGAGAGACTCCATCCCGACGAGCTGCTGCAATTGTTCAAAATAGGTGAACCAGCCGCCGCGGGCGTACCAGCGGTCGTCGAAGCCGGACATGTGGCCCCCGTATTGGCGGCCGGCCGGAGGGCCGGCGGCGAAATCGGCCGGCCAGCGGAACTCGTCGTAACGGCCGAGGTCCGGGATCGGGAACCCGACCGGGATGCCGCAGATGCCGGCCGTCTCCACCCGCCAGACCGTCCCGAAGTCGTCCCGGTTCAGGCCGGGCTTGTACTGGGGCGGGAACTCGGCCAAGGGCAGGTCGGCGGCATAGTCCCAGCCGAAATCGTCCCGGAACTCGGCCAGGATCTCCGCGAGAGCGGGGCCGTATTTGATCTGGGCGGCGGGCAGGACGGCGTGCGAGACGGGGACGTGGTCGGGCTTCCCGAAATGGATCGCCCGCTTGACCCTCTCCGGCGAACAAAAAGGGGTACAGTTACCTTTTTCCCCTGGATTTTGTTCTCCCGAGATCGTTCGAAGGCTCATGTCGTCCTGAAATCGGAAGGAAAAGGCAACCGTACCCCTATTTCGGACTCGGCGCAGGCGGCCAGGAGTTCGGCGATCGTCGTCTCGGCCAGGCCCACGCATGTATCGGCCGCGCCGTAATAGACCCTGACCGGGCTGCCCGGCTCGGCGAAGCCGTCGCGGTCGATTGTCTCCACGATCATGCCGCTGGGGAAGACGACGTTGGGTACCTGGCCCGCGAGCTCATAGATCTCGCGCGGCTCGAGGATGTTGCGGCGGCAGCGGCCGAGGACCTTGGTTGGGTCGCGCAAGTCGAGAAGCACCGCGCCGGCCTGGTAGATGTTGGAGCTTCCAAAGTGGCCGGCGACACCGTGGTAGATATGAAGCCAGCCCTGACGGGTCTTGACCGGCGGCGGGCCGGAGCCGATGAACTCGTCCCAATAATGGAACCGGCCGTCGATGAGCGGGGCAACGGGGCGCCAGGTCAGAAGGTCGTCGCTCTCGGACAGCCAGATCGTGCTGCCGGATGTAGGGCCGTCGACGTGGCGGGCCTTGTTGGGCCGGTCCAGCCGCAGATAGCTGCCCCCGATCTTCTCCGGGAAAAGAACGCCGTTGCGGATATCCTCGTCGGAGACCCGGCCCAGGAACTCAAACTCGCGGAAATCGGCCGTACGGCCCAGCCCAAGCTGGCAGCCGTCGTCCATGTCCATGGCGAAAAGGATGTAGTAAGCGCCGTCAAGCCGGGTGATGCGGGCGTCGTAGATGTGATAGACGCGCTTCCCGAGCTTCTCCAAGCCCTTGAATTCGACGATCCGGGGCGCGACCTCGAAAGAGATGCCATCTTGGCTATGAGCGGGAACAATATACGTCTCGCGGGACCGGTCTTGGACGCGAAGGAGCAGGGTGATCAGGCGGGCGGTCGTATCGACCCGTTCGACGGCTCCCGGGTTGAAGACCGAGGTCACGTCGTGAAGCAGGGGAGGGACGTCGGGGATGTCGGCGCGCGTCAGGATGGGATTTCGGGGGTGGCGTCTCATGGGGCCTCCGCGGAAAACCTATCATTTCGGCCCCGGCGATTCAACTCGGTTGACATTTTCGCCGCCCGAAAATATAACTCTGGAGGTCGCATTCCAAATTTCGGAGGCAATCGTGAAACGACCCCTCGTCAAGATTCTCATCCTGGTGGCGGCTACCTCGCTCATCGTTTCGGCCCAGGAGAAGCCCAAGGGCTACAACGGCCTGGGCCTGGGCCTGGGCAGCCTGAGCCGCCTGTCCAAGGCCCAAACCCGCTCCGTCTCGCCCGAGAACTTCAGCGGCGAAAAGGGCAAGGCCGGCATGTCCATCGACGGGCCCGCCCTCAACGCGGCCCGCGACCTGGGCCAGGGCTGGAAAGTCTCGCCCTATGTGCGGATCAAGGCCAAGGACACCCTGGTCCTGGCCGACGTCAAAGGCGAAGGCGCCATCCAGCAGATCTGGTGCACGCCGTCCGGCATTTCCCGCTTCGCCATCCTGCGCATCTACTGGGATGGCGAGACCGAGCCTTCGGTCGAATGCCCCCTGGGCGATTTCTTCGCTTCGGGCTGGGGCCAGTATGCCCAGCTCTCCTCGCTGGCCGTCTGCGTCAATCCCGGCTCGGCTTACAACTGCTACTGGGAGATGCCCTTCCGCAAGGGCTTCAAGGCCACCCTGGAGAACATCTCGGACGACGTCTTCACCATCTATTACCAGATCAACTACACGCTGACCGACGTCCCGGCCGACGCGGCCTACTTCCATGCCCAGTTCCGGCGGGTCAATCCGCTGCCCTACAAGACGGACTACACCATCCTCGACGGCGTCAAGGGCTGGGGCCACTACGTCGGCACGTACATGGCCTGGGGCGTCAACAACAACGGCTGGTGGGGCGAGGGCGAAATCAAGTTCTTCATGGACGGCGATACCAAGTTCCCGACCATCTGCGGCACGGGGACCGAGGACTACTTCTGCGGCTCGTACGACTTCGACGCCAAGCGGGCCGACGGCACCGTCCAGTATACCGAGCATACCACGCCTTACACCGGTCTCTACCAGGTCATCCGCGGCGACGGCCACTATCAGGTTCAGCAGCGCTTCGGGCTCTATCGCTGGCACATCATGGACCCGATCCGCTTCGAGAAGGACCTCAAAGTGACCATCCAGGCGCTGGGCTGGCGGAACGGCGGGCGCTACCTGCCCTTGCAGGACGACATCGCCTCGGTCGCCTACTGGTACCAGGCCGAGCCGCACGCCAAGTTCCCCAAGCTGCCCGACAAGGACAGCCTGGAGATCATCTGACGGATCGCGCTCGCCGCGAACGATTGGTTTCTTCCGGGGGGG
>JAQULS010000140.1 GCA_028749235.1 Acidobacteriota bacterium
GCCACTTTCTGATTCGTGCCGAGGATATCGCGCAGGACGTAGAGCTGTTTTTTCATCGTCTTCGCCTCGGCCGATTATAGCACGGTCCGGTCGGCGGGCAGGAAGTGCGCGGGGGCGGTCAGATCCACGTGCGCGGCTTCTCGAGCCGGCTCCGCAACAGAGCTTCGGCTTGGACGAGGCTGGCCCTGGCCCGTTCGGACAGGCCCTGGCCTAGGTCCCAGGACGATCCGCCGACGGAGAGAAGCCAAGCTTCCGGCGTCCGTCCGTAGAGATCCTGGCAGAGGGCCAGAACCGAGGCGGGCGGCAGTTCATGCGTGGTGAAGGCGATACTCGCCGCCGGCGCCAGCGGTTCGAGGCGCGCCGTTCCGGGGGAGGCGTCCGCGGCGGCATCGGCGAAGACGACCCGCTCGTATTCGCCGGCGAGAGCGGCGTCTTCGATGTTGAGCTGATATTTCCAAACGGCCGCGCATCCGGCCGGCGTCTCGACGACCGCGCCTTCGCGAATCGACTCGGGCGGGACATCCGCCAGCCGCTCGACGAGGGCCGGCCCCAGCCCGTCGTCGCCGCGTCCGGGGTTGCCGATGCCGATAACGAGTGTCTTCATGGCCGCTTCTTAAAATTTAGCTTTTTATTCCCTCTTGGAGAGGAGGCCATCGCGGAGAGTCGGGTTGTCGCCTAGGCATGAGATGCTCCTCACATTTAGGAGATTGCATAAATAGGGGCGAAGGCCATTGGGGGGAAAAACCCATCGGCGAGGAAGCGGGCACGGTCCAGCCCCGAAGGGGATGGGAGCGACCGAGCCGGCGGAGCGAACGCCCTCGCTGGGGGCGTGAGCGTGTTTTGCCCCCCATGGCCTGAGCCCTCTCTTTATCTTCGCTTCCTATCGACAACCGTCCCGGCCGCGTCGATCAATTCCACCTCCAACGGCATCTTGCCCAGGGCGTGGGTGGCGCAGCTCAAGCAGGGATCGTAGGCCCGGATGGCGATCTCGACCCGGTTCAGCATGCCCTCGGTGATCTCGGCCCGGCCGTCGATGACGTTGCGGGCCACCCAGTCGACGGCCCGGTTCATCGGCTCGTTGTTGTTGGTCGTCGAGACGATCAGGTTGGCCATGCTGATCTGGTCGTTGCCGTCCACCCGGTAGTGGTGGAAGAGCGTGCCCCGCGGGGCCTCGAGCAGCCCGACGCCTTCGCCCGTCTTCTTGCCTTTGCGGACCAGGTCGTCCTTTTGCAGGTCGGGGTCGAGCAGGAGCTGCTTGATGACCTCGCCGCTGTGGAGCAGCTCGATCAGCCGCGCCCAGTGCGTGTGCAGGGACATGTGGTTGGGCTTGCCGCCGGTGTAAGCCCGGAAGGTCTCGAACTGCTTCTGGGCCCGCGGCGTCGGGACGAAATCGCAGACGTTGAGCCGGGCCAAGGGGCCGACCCGGTACCAGCCGTCCTCCTTGCCGAGCGACTTGAGGTACGGGAACTTCATGTAGCTCCAGCTCCGGACCTCCTCGCCGATGTAGGTCAGGTAGTCGTTGTAGTCGACATCGTCCAGGATCCGCCGGCCTTCCGCGTCCACGGCCCGCAGGGCTCCGTGGTAGAAGTCCAAGGCGCCATCCTTGCCGACCAGGCTCAAATGGTTCGAGGGAAAGGCGGCAAAGCCGTCCATCAGCTCGCGATTCTTGGCCTGATAGCCCTTCACGAATTCGACCGCCTCCTCGGCCCAGTCGATCATGGTGTCGACGTTGTAGGGGGCCGGGCAGTTGAGCAGCGCGTCGCGCTCCTCGGGACTCAGGTTCTTGTTGATCCCGCCCGGGATCGCGCCCGTGCCGTGGATCTTCTTGCCGGCCGTGGCCAGGATGACTTCCTGCCCGAACTTGCGGAGCAGGACGGCCCGGGTGGCCAGCTCGCGGTCGTGGGCGATGACGCCGATGACGTTGCGGATGGCCGGGTCGGCGTCGGCGCCGAAGAGCAGGTCGGGCGAGGCCAGGTGGAAGAAGTGGAGGGCGTGGGACTGGAACATCTGGCCGTAGTGCATCAGCCGGCGCATCTTCTCGGCCGTGGGGGAGAGGCCCGCGGGGCCGACGCCGGCGATGACGTCCATGGCCTTGGCCGCGGCCAGGTGGTGGCTGACCGGGCAGATGCCGCACAGCCGCTGGACGAGGACGGGGGCTTCCCAGTAGGGACGGCCCTGGACGAAGCGCTCGAAGCCGCGGAATTCGACGATGTGGAGCCGGGCCCGTTCGACCTTGTTGCGGTCGTTCAGGAGGATGGTGACCTTGCCGTGGCCTTCGACACGAGTGACGGGTTCGATGGTTATTTTTCGCGCCATGGGATTCTTCCTAGTCGAACTTGATGAGGCCGTAGGACAGGTCGAGGGGCTTGCCCTCGAGCAGGGCGACCAGCGCCTTCCAGATCAGATCGGCCGAAGGCGGACATCCGGGCAGGTAGTAATCCACCGGGACGATCTCGT
The DNA here is from genome assembly GCA_028749235.1 of Acidobacteriota bacterium. Lineage (GTDB taxonomy): Bacteria > Acidobacteriota > Aminicenantia > Aminicenantales > UBA4085 > UBA4085. The sequence continues at coordinate 2,458 of JAQULS010000140.1, forward strand.
GGTTGGGGTAGACCCGGTCCAGGATGACGGGCAGCTCCTCGTCGTGGGGCATGATCCGGGGATCGGCCGGGTCGATGGTCGGCGTGTGGAAATAGGCTTCCTCCAGGCATTCCCGGATGGGGATGCCGTTGCGCATGGCCGGCAGGCCGCCCATGATGGCGCACTCGCCGACCGAGATCAGGATCTTGCAGTTGGCGCGGAAGGACCGCAGGTTCTCGACGTTCTCGCTGTTGCAGCAGCCGCCTTCGATGAGGCCGATGTCGACCGGCTTGGTGAAGGTCTTGATGTCGTCGATCGGCGACTTGTTGAACTCGACCAGTTCGACGAGTTGGAGAATCCGCTCGTCGATGTCCAGGATCGACATGTGGCAGCCGAAACAGCCGGCCAGCGACGCGGTGGCGATGACGGGTTTGCTCATGGCTGTCTCCTAGCTCCGCGGCTTCTCGATGTCGCTGCCGATGGGGGCCTTGTCGTATTTGCGCCGGCCCACGGGCACGGCGAAGCCGACCTCCTTGCGGAGGATGCAGCCGACCGGGCAGCGGTCCATGGCCTTGCGGGCCCAGCGCTCGGGCAGGGCCGAGGCCAGCGCGGGATCGACGAAAAGCTTCTTCTCGACGGACCGGTGGAGGGGGCCGAAGACCTTCTTGTTGTCCTTGGTCCGGATGCCGGTGGCGCAGCGCAGGCACTTGATGCAGCGGTTCTGCTCCATCAATAGCTTGCTCCCGGCCGGTTCGACCGCCTTCTTGGGGAAAAGGTAAGGGAAGCGGGGGACCAGCATCCGGAAGCGGTAGGCCAGGGCCTGCAGCTCGCAATTGCCGCTCTTCTCGCAGGTCGGGCACATGTGGTTGCCCTCGACGAAGAGCATTTCGACGATGGCCTTGCGCATGTCCTCCAGGTCGGGGACGGCGCTCTCCACGGCCATGCCTTCGCTGACAGGGAAGGTGCAAGAAGCTTGGTAGCGGCCGCCGACCCGGACGGTGCAGACCCGGCAGCTCCCGGCCGGCTTGAGGCCTTCGAAGCGGCACAGGGAGGGGATGTAGATCCCGTTGGCCGCGGCCGCCTCCAGGACGGTCTGGCCGGGCCGGGCCGTGCATTCGCGGCCGTCGATGGTGATCTTGATGATGTTACTCATGGTCGGCCTCCGCGGCATGCCCGGCCGGCTTTTGGCCGGTGACGGCGACCGCCGGGCGGATCGCCTCCTCCAGGTCGAACTCGGAGATGAAGGCCCGGCCGGCATCGACCTTGGCCATGTACATCTCGCGGAAGTTCTGCAGGGTGGTCAGGATGGGGTTGGGGGAGGTCTGGCCCAGGCCGCAACGGCTCGTAGCCTTGATCATCTTGCCCCAGGCTTCGATCTCCTCCAGGTCGCGGACGGTGCCTTTGCCGGCCATGATCTTTTCCAGCTCGCGCTTGAGGAGGACGTTGCCTACTCGGCAGGGCGTGCACCAGCCGCAGGACTCCTCGACGAAGAAGTCCATGAAGTTGCGGACGACCTCGAACAGATCCCGCTCGGGTCCGAAGACGATGACCGAGCCGCCGGTGGCCAGATCCTCGAAGGCGATGGCGCGCTCGAACTGGGCCCGCGGGATGCAGGCGCCCGAGGGGCCTCCGACTTGGACGGCCCGGGCGTCGCCGCCGCCGGCCATGGCCAGGAGCGAGGCGACGGACAGCCCGAAGGGGACCTCATAAACGCCCGGCTTCTTGCAGTCGCCGGAGACGCTTAAAACCTTGGTGCCCGCGGAGCGGGGCGTGCCCAGGGTCTTGAACCAGTCGGCGCCCTTGGCCAGGATGCGGGCCGCCGCGCACAGGGTCTCGACGTTGTTGACCGTGGTCGGCTTTCCGAAATAGCCGTTCTGGACGGGGAAGGGCGGCCGGTCGCGCGGCTCTCCCCGGTTGCCCTGGGCGGACTCGATCAGGGCGGATTCCTCGCCGCAGATATAGGCGCCGGCGCCCAGCATGACGGCGATGTCGAAAGTGAAGCCGCGTTTGCCGGCAATGCCGGTCCCCAGCCACTTCTTTCGGCGCATTCCGGCCAGGACCTTTTCCAGGTGGGGCTTGAGGTAGGCGTATTCGCCGCGCAAATAGAGCACGCCTTCGGACGCCCCGATGGCGTAGCCGGCCAGGGCCATGCCCTCGAACAGCAGGTGCGGCATCTCGGTCAGAATGACCCGGTCTTTGAACGTTCCGGGCTCGCCCTCGTCGGCATTGCAGACGACGTAGTGGGGCTGGCCCTTCTCGCGCCGGCAGAATTCCCATTTCAATCCGGTCGGGAAGCCCGCGCCGCCGCGGCCGAGGAGGTTGGCCCGTTTGACTTCAGCGATGACGTCCTCCGGCGACAGGGAGGCGGCCTTCTTCAAGGCGGATCCGGAGCGGAATGGCGCGAAAAGGACCGGTCCTTTCCGGCGGATGTTGTTGTGGACCATGGACCGGACAACCTTGGAAGCGTTGGCCCCGTCGCCCAGGGGAACGGCCAGCTTGCGGATGTCCTTCCCGGCCTCCATGGCGGTGACTAGGGCCTTGGCCTTGGCCGGCGTCAGGCGGGTGAAGATAGTCCCGTTGATGATCGCCGATGGTTCCTGGTCGTTCATGCCGATGCACGACGTTTCGTGAAGCCCGATCCGCCCGTCGGGCGTGACGTTTCCGAAGGGGACGCCGGCCGCCTTTTCAAATACCGCCTTGATGGCGGTGCTGCCCTTCATGGCCGCGACGATGTTCGTGTTCAGGTAGACCGCGTAGGTCCCGGCGGCTTCGTTCCCGAAGAAATGGTAGAAGGTGACGACCCCCTCCACCTCGATCGTGGAAACGCCCAAAGAAGCGGCGATGAGGGCCGTGTCTTCGGGAGTGATCCGGCCCAGTTCCTCCCGGACGTCGCGGACGATGTCCAGAAGGCGGGTCCGGTCCTTGCGGTGCCGGGCGACTACGGTTTCTATGATTCCCTTGGGCATATGAAACCTCGTCTCTTTAGAGGGATGGAGTGATAACGGAAAATGTCTTATAGCATACTCCGGGGGGGCGACTCAACGATTGCGAGCGGTTGCTTTTTCCCGGATCGCGCCATATAATGCCAAATGCATGGGGCTTTTTGCCCTCTTCGACGGGAAGGGTTGCTTTTAGGCTTGAAAAGCGAATAAAATTCGTTAAGAATATACCCAATACTGAGAGGAGGAACAATGAAGAAAACGAGTCTGATCGTGCTGTCGGTGTTGCTTGTTCTATTCACCCTGACCAGTTGCAAATCCAGCCCCGAGAAGGGACTTCTCGATCGCTACTTCAACGCCGTCACTTTGAACGACGTGACCACGCTGTCGACCATGGCCCTGGAACCGATGACCATGGAAATCGGCAGCTGGAAGATCACCAAGGTCAGCGAAGAGAAGATCGAGCCTGCCAAGCTTCCGGACCTCAACGCCCAGGAACTCGATATCAAAAAGAAGATGGAAACCCATATCGAGCCGGTCATGAAGGCCAAGGACGTGCTCGATGGGGCCAAGGACGAGTATGATACCGCCAGGACCGGCGGCGCCCGCGCGGCCGCCAAGGCCAAGGTGGACGCGGCCCAGAAGGCATACGACGACGAATACGCCCTCCACAACGACCTCAAGAAGGGCTATAACGACGCCAAGGCCGCCGCCCAGAAGGAAGAGGACATCACCTACTTCTCGCTGGGCGTTAAGGACCTGGCCAGCATCCGCGACCTTAAAGGCCAAATCCACAGCAAGGAACTCGAAGTGGCGGTGACCGACAAGTCCGGCGCGGTCAAGAACTACGCCCTCCAGATCGTCATGTACAATCTGAAGGATGAGGCCCTGAACCTGGCCCACCGCGGCCGCTGGGTCATCCTCAAGTTCACGGCCATCTGAACTCGGGTTCGGTCGACCGACCGCGCCCCCGGGGCCGGGTCCGCGCCTTTATCCGGTTTATCCGGACGGAGTTGCGCAGGCTCGGCCCCTTGTCTTTTGGGGGCTTATCCGCCGGCGTCGGCGGCTTGACTCAAAAGCGCTAATCCGCTATAAATAAGCGCTCTTGAACGGGGCCGTTAGCTCAGTGGTAGAGCACCGGCCTTTTAAGCCGGGTGTCGCTGGTTCGAGCCCAGCACGGCTCATTTTTTTTCCGCGCGCCCCTGTCGTCTAGAGGCCCAGGACACTGCCCTTTCACGGCGGCAACATGGGTTCGAATCCCATCGGGGGTGTTACATGCATCCGAAAGCGCATACCTGCTCCTTCCTTGAAGGAAGGGCAGGGATGGTGATGCCGATGAAATGAAGAGTGTTAAGCGCTTTTGGAAATGAGAATCTCCGCAACCGACGACGCGCCTACAAATCCCCTGTTGGCTTGTCTGGTCCCGGTTCTTGCCCGGGCTCCGGTTCCGCTTCCCGCCTTTTTCGCCGCTTCCAAAGCCACACCAGAACCACGGCCGGGATCTGGTAAACGGCCAGAATCAGGGGCGATAGGATGAGCCAGTAAATGTTCATCCAGGGAATGAAGAGCAGGATGAAGGCCCCGATGCCGCCGAGGGAAAAAACGATCGCCCCGGCCAGGAGAAGCGACGTCGTGAGCCGCTTCATGTCATTCGAAGACGAAACCGTCCCGGCGGAACAGTTCCAGGCAGGCATCGACCGTCTCGGCGTCGTAAAGCCGGCCGCGCCCGCGGGTGATTTCATCCAGAGCGGTCCCTATGCCGTGGGCGGGGCGGTAAGGACGGTGGGAGGACATGGCTTCGACGACATCGGCGACCGCGACGATGCGGGCCGCCAGCAGGATGGCCTCGCCGCGCAGGCCGTTCGGATAGCCGGATCCATCCATCCGTTCGTGATGCTGGTAAACGATCTGGGCGATGGGCCAGGGGAATTCGATCGACTTCAGGATGTCGTAGCCGACCTGGGCATGGGTCCGGATGATGGAGAATTCGATGTCGGTCAGGCGGCCGGGCTTGCTTAAGATTTCGGCCGGGACGTAGATCTTGCCGACGTCGTGGATGTCGCCGGCCATCCGGATGCCTTCGATCTGGTCGGCCGGCAGCCCCATCCGCCCGGCGATGGCGCAGGACAGTTTGCTGACGCGGCGCTGGTGGCCGGCCGTGTAAGGGTCGCGCATCTCGATGGTCATGGCCATGGCCTCGATGGTTCCGGCCAAGGCCTTCTGCAGCCGCTCCCGGCTCTTTTGGAGTTCGACTTCGGTCCGCTTGCGTTCGGTGATGTCGCGGAAGATGAGCACGTGGCCCGTCGCCGCGCGTCCCCGGCCATGGAGGGGCGAAACCGTCTGCTCGATGGGGATAATCCGGCCGTTCGGGTCGGCCAGAACGCTCTCCTCCGTCCGCCGCGCTCCGCCGTTCGGACCGGCTTCCTCTTCCGGCATGTGGGCCGGCAGGATGTCGGTCAAGGGGAGGCCCATGACCGAGGACAGTTCCCGGCCGGTCAACCGTTCGGCCAGGGGATTCATGAAATTGACCCGGCCCCCGGCGTCGACGGCGATGACCCCGTCGCCGATGCTGCTCAACACCGTGGACAGCCACGCTTCGCGCTCTCGCAGGGTCTTGTCCATCTTGGCCTTGAAGAAGGCCATCTCGATCGTCGTTTGCAGTTCGCGTTCGTCGAAGGGTTTGAGGATGTAGCCGAAGGGCTCGGTGATCTTGGCTCGCGACAGGGTCGATTCGTCGGCGTAGGCGGTCAGGTAAACGACCGGGACGCCGTAGTCCTCCCAGATCGTCCGGGCGGCCGTGATGCCGTCGATCTCGCCCTTGAGGACGATGTCCATCAA
>JAQULS010000141.1 GCA_028749235.1 Acidobacteriota bacterium
TGGACGTTTTCGTCGACCGGCCCGTCCTTGACCCGGCCGACCGCGACCGGCTGGTCGATTCCCTCGAGCTCGGGCTCAAGCACGGCGGCGGCCGCATCCGGGTCGAAGCGGAAGACGGCCGGACTTGGCCGTTTTCCGACAAGCTCGAGTGCAAGGTCTGCGGCCTGTCCACCGAGGACCCCTTCCCGAACCTGTTCTCGTTCAACAACCCGCATGGGGCGTGTCCCGACTGCCACGGCTTCGGCGATCTGGCCGTGATCGACCAGGACAAGGTCGTCCCCGACGCGTCGCTGTCGCTGCGGGACGGAGCCATCGAGCCCTGGACCAAGCCCGTGTCCAAGAACGTCATGAAGGAGATGCTGCGGGCCGCCCGCAAGCGCGGCGTCCCCACGGACATTCCTTTCGCCAAGCTCGCCCCTCCCGAGCGGGATTTCGTCATGAATGGGGACGGCGAGTGGTACGGGGTCAAGGGCTTTTTCGACTGGCTGCAGACCCGCAAATACAAGGTCCAGGTCCGGGTTTTCCTGAGCCGGTACCGCAAATACGTTGCCTGCCCCACCTGCCATCAAACCCGCCTCAACTCGCGGGCCTTGAGCGTCAAGGTCGGAGGCCTCTCGATCGGAGAAGTCGTCCGGATGACGGTCAAGGAAGCGCACGCCTTCTTCTCCGGGCTGGTCCTCCGGCCGGCCGAGGCCAAGGTGGCCGAGAAGCTCCTGGCCGAGATCCTGGGCCGGCTGAAGTTCCTGCTCGAGGTCGGCCTGGACTACATCTCGCTCGACCGGATGACCTTCACGTTAAGCGGCGGCGAGGCCCAGCGGATCAACCTGGCGGCCGCTTTGAGCTCGAGCCTGGTCGGCGCCCTGTTCGTCCTGGACGAGCCCTCGGTCGGCCTGCACCCGCGCGACAACGGCCGCCTGATCCGGATCCTCCGCTCCCTCAAGGACGTGGGCAACACCGTCATGGTCGTGGAGCACGACCCGGAGATCATCCGGGCGGCCGAGCACATCATCGACCTGGGGCCGCGGGCGGGCGAGCACGGCGGCGAGATCCAGTTCGCGGGCTCGCGGCGGGATTTCCTGGCCGGCTCGGACTCTCTGACCGCCCGCTACATGCGGGGCGAGAAGTCCGTGCCCCTGCCCCGGACGAGGCGGACGCCGGATCGCTTTCTCCTCATCCGCGACGCCCACAAGCACAACCTCAAGCACCTGGACGTGCGCCTGCCGCTCGAGGTCTTCGCCTGCCTGACCGGCGTTTCGGGCTCGGGCAAGAGCACGCTGCTCAACGACATCCTCTACCAGGGTTGGGCCGGCGAGGCCCACGACGGCTTCGCCGAGATCCGCGGCCTGGAGTTCATCGACAAGATGGTCATGGTCGACCAGTCGCCCCTGAGCACGTCGCCCCGCTCCATTCCGGCCACCTATGCCAAGGCCATGGACGGCATCCGCGACCTCTTCAGCCAGACCCGCGAGGCCAAGGCCCGCGGCTTCAAACCGGGCGATTTCTCCTTCAACACCAAGGGCGGCCGCTGCGAGGAGTGCGAGGGCGCCGGCCGCCAGGTCGTCGAGATGCAGTTCTTGAGCGACGTCACCCTGGTCTGCGAAGCCTGCCGGGGTCGCCGCTTCAAGCCCGAGATCCTTGAAATCCGCTACCACGACAAGACGATCGACGGCGTCCTGCACCTGACCGTGGAGGACGCCCTGGAATTTTTCGGCGACCGGCCGGACATCGTCCGCCGCATCCGTCCGCTGTCCGACGTGGGTCTCGGCTACCTGCGCCTGGGCCAACCGACCACGACCCTCTCCGGCGGCGAGCTGCAGCGGATCAAGCTGGCTTACCACCTGATCCACGAGCGCGACCACAGGGTGCTGTATCTCTTCGACGAGCCGACCATCGGGCTCCACCCGGACGACGTCGCCTGGCTCCTGCGGGCCTTCCAGAAGCTCGTGGCCGAGGGCCATTCCCTGATCGTCATCGAGCACAACCTGGACGTGATCAAAACCGCCGACTACGTCATCGACCTGGGTCCGGAGGGGGGCGACCGGGGCGGCGAAATCACGGCCCAGGGGACGCCCGAGGAAATCGCCCGCTCCAAGCGCTCGATCACGGCCAAGTACCTGCGCGCAGCCCTTGGCTGACGTCCCTTTCTCGTTTGACTTGCCGAGAAGGGCTGTGCTATATCCGGGCCATGCACCGTCCATCCAGCCGGTTCGTTAAAAACGTCCAGCTTTACCTGATCTTGATCGCCGTCTCGGGGCTCCTTCTCGTCCTGGAGCGGCTGACCGGTTTCGAATTCCTCTACCACCTGGCCGCCATTCCTCTCGACATCCTGATCGCGGTCTTCATCGTCGAGAGGTACCAGGAGCGCCACGAGAGCAAGGAGCGCCGGCGCCACTTGATGTACATCAAGAGCACCATGTTCCGTTCGGAAATGCGGACGCTGTTCATCGCCAATTTTCACGCCCTCAAGTCGCCGGCCCTGACCATGACCCGGATCAAGGCCGCCTCGCCGGAGGAGCTGCGGGCCATGAGGGCCTCGGCCGCGACGGTGGAATACAAGTCGATCGAGGCCATGGAGCCGGTGATCATGGAGTACGTCAAGGCCGAGCGGGTCTGGCAGGCCTTCCTGGAGCGGGCCATCGACAACCACTTCGATGAAATCTTCTTCCGGATGATCGAGATCCTGCATTTCCTCTACGACGTCAAGCTGTTCAAGGAGAACAACCCCGACAAGCTGTTCATCCGGGAGGCCGAGAAGCGGGAGCCGATGATGCGCCGGGCGTCCAAGGTCCTGCATGACGGCGTCCTGGCCTTCCTGGACTACGCCATCGAGTTGAAGGAGAAGACGCCCACCCTATTCGACGAGGTGATCGCCGACTACGAGCTGACCGAGCAGATCAAGGGGATTTGAGTCAGCGGCCGGCGATCTGCGCCGGCGGCGGGGGGGCCTGCCCGTCCGCGGAGCGGCCGGCGCGCCGGCGGCCGAAGTGCGCCCGCCAATATCCCGTGAAGAAGCCAAGGAAGAAAAGAACCGGCGCCAGGATGACAATCGGGAATTCCCCGATCGTCCAGAAGAAAAATCTGATCGTGATGGTTTCCCGGTTCTGGATAAGCAGGATGATGAACAAAGCGGCCGCGACGAGCAGGATGATCGTCCTGGCATCGAGGCGCGCTCTCCCCGGACGGGCCGAAGCCGGCTTCAAAGCCATTTTTTCCTCCTGAAGAAATCGGCCATGGCCAGGGCGACCGCCATGATCACGCCCCAGATCAGAAAATACCCCCATTTCCATTCCAACTCCGGCATGTGCTTGAAGTTCATGCCGTAGACGCCGACGATGAAGGTCAGCGGGATGAAGATGGTCGAGATGATGGTCAGAACCTTCATGATCTCGTTCATCCGGTTGCTGACGCTCGAGAGATACGTCTCGACCATGCCGGAGATCATGTCCCGGAACGTCTCGACGTTGTCGATGACCTGGACGGTATGGTCGTAGACGTCGCGCAGGAAGATGTCCGTCGCCGGCTGGATGAGGCCGGACTCGGCCCGCTCCAGCCCGGCCACGACTTCGCGCACCGGCCAGACGGACTTGCGCACGTAGATCATCTCCCGCTTCAGCTTGTGGATCTCGTGCAGGGTCTCTTTCCGGGGGTTGTTGACCAGATCCTCCTCCAGCGCCTCGATCCGCTCGCCCAGCTTCTCCAGGACGACGAAGTATTGGTCCACGACCGCGTCGAGCAGGGCGTAGGCCAGGTAATCCGGCCCCAGCTTGCGGATGCGGCCCTTGGCTTTCCGGATCCGGTCCCGGATGGGATCGAACATGTCGCCTTCCTCCTCCTGGAAGGAGATGAGAAAGTTGCGGCCCAGGATCAGGCTCAATTGGTCCGTTCGGACCTCGCCCTTGGTCTCGTCATACTCGAGCATCCGGAGGACGATATAGAGCATTTCCCCCAGGTCCTCCATCTTGGGACGCTGGGACGTCGTCAGGATGTCCTCCAGGATCAGCGGATGAACGCCGAAGTGGCCGCCGATCGTCTCGATGATCGAGGGTTCGTGCACGCCGTCGACGTTGATCCAGGTGACGGTGGCGGTATCCCGGAAGGCGAAACAGTCCTCGCAGGCGCAGGCTTCCTTCTCCAGGACATTCTCGGCGTCGTAATCGAGGATGGTGATGCGGGGCTTGCCGGTCTTGGGCTCGCCGACATAGACCAGGCTGCCCGGGTCGAGCCCTTTTTTACGCGAGCGGCGGGCGCCGTTGGTGAGCGGTCGTGCGTTCGGCATCAGCGTTATCCTCCCCGCCGCCCCAGGATAGCGCGAATCGCGCCCTATTGCCAGGAGAAGCTAACGGCCGCGGCGCTCGGATGATTTCTCCGGCTTCGGCTCCGGCTTGGCCGGCGGTTCGGGCTTGGCCTCGGGCGCCGTCTCCGGCCCCAGGCCGACCTTGGCCCGGATGGCGGCGTCGATTTCGGCCGCCAGCTCGGGCTTTTCCTTAAACAGCTTCTTGACATTGTCCCGGCCCTGGCCGACCCGCTCGCCCTTGTAGGAGTACCAGGTCCCGGATTTCTCGATCAGCCCGACATTCGTGCCCATGTCCACCAGGTCGCCCTCGCGCGAGATGCCTTCGCCGTAGATGATGTCGAATTCGCAATCCCGGAAGGGCGGAGCCATCTTGTTCTTGACGATCTTGACCTTGACCCGGTTGCCGACGACCTGGTCGCCTTCCTTGATGGCGGTCATCCGCCGGACGTCGATCCGCAGCGAGGCGTAGAACTTGAGAGCCCGGCCGCCGGTCGTCGTTTCGGGATTGCCCAGGAAGAAGCCGATCTTCTCCCGGATCTGGTTGATGAAGATAAAGCAGGTTTTGGAACGGGCCACGATGGCCGTGAGCTTGCGCAAGGCCTGGCTCATAAGCCGCGCCTGCAGGCCCATGTGGGCGTCGCCCATCTCGCCCTCCAGCTCGGCCTTGGGGACGAGGGCGGCGACCGAATCGACGACCACGACGTCGACGGCTCCGCTGCGGACCAGGACCTCGGCGATCTCCAGTCCCTGCTCGCCGTAGTCGGGCTGGGAGATGAGCAGGTTGTCGACGTCGACCCCGATCTTGGCCGCGTAGCTGGGAGACAGGGCGTGTTCGGCATCGATGAAGGCGGCTTGGCCGCCCACCCGCTGGGCCTCGGCGATGACATGGAGGGCCAGGGTCGTCTTGCCGGTCGCCTCGGGGCCGTATATCTCGACCACCCGGCCGCGGGGAAAGCCCCCGATGCCCAGGGCCAGGTCGAAGGAGATGGACCCGGTCGGGATGATCGGGACCTTGACGGCCGCGCCTTGCTGGCCGAGCTTCATCACGGAACCCTTGCCGTACTGCTTCTCGATCTGGGAGACGGCGGCCTCGATGGCCTTGGCGCGGGATACGGTTCTTTGTTCCTGTTCGTCTTCTTTCATCGGATCCTCCTCGATTCCGGCTGAACGGCCGGTTCCTTCCTCAATAAAATCAGCCCAAGATGCCGGTGATATCACCCTCGTCCGAGATGTCGATCTTTTCGGCCGCCGGAACCCTGGGTAAACCCGGCATGGTCATGATCTCGCCGCATAAGGCCACGACAAAGCCCGCCCCGGCGCTCAGCTTGGCGTCGGTGACCGTAATCGCGAAATCGCGCGGCCGATTGAGGGTTTTGGCGTTATCCGAGAGCGAGTACTGGGTCTTGGCAATGCAGACCGGCGAGGCGGCGAACCCGTCGGCCTCGTAGCGCTGCAGTTTTTTGCGGGCCTTCGCCTCGATGACGACTCGGGACGCGCCGTAGGCCCGGCGGGAGATCGTCTCGATCTTCTCCGCCAGGGGGGCTTCCAAGGGATAGAGGTATTTAAAATCCGCGGGGTCGTTCTCGATCGCCCCGATGACCTGCTCCGCCAGCGCCAAGCCGCCGCGTCCGCCCTGTCCAAAAACGTCGCTCAAGGCGTAGCGGAAATTGTCTTTGCGGGCCAGCTCATCAAAAACCCTGACCTCGGCTTCGGTGTCGGTGGGAAACTTGTTCAGGGCCACGACGAGAGGGACTCCGAAAAGGCGTACGTTTTCAACGTGCTTTTGCAGGTTTTCAAAGCCTTTTTCGATAGCCGCGACGTTCTCCGCGTTAAGCGCGTCGGCCTTGACGCCGCCATGGTACTTGAGGGCGCGCAGCGTGGCCACGATGACGACAGCCGACGGCGGAGGGATGTGGCCGGTACGGACGACGATGTCCATATATTTCTCCGCCCCCAGCTCGGTGGCGAAGCCGCTCTCGGTGACGACATAATCGGCCAGGCGGAGGGCCAGGCCGGTGGCGATGACGGTGTTCGTGCCGTGGGCGATGTTGGCGAACGGCCCGCCGTGGACGAAGGCGGGATTGCCTTCAAGCGTCTGGACGAGGTTGGGCTTGAGGGCTTCCTTCATCAGGGCGGCCATGGCCCCGGCCGCGTTGATCTGGGCCGCCGTGACCGGCTTGCCGTCGGGGGCGTATCCGACCACGATCCGGCCTAGGCGGGCCTTCAGGTCGGCCAAGTCCTTGGACAGGCATAGAATGGCCATGACCTCGGAGGCCGCGGTGATGTCGAACCCGGTCTCCCTGCCCAAGCCCCCGTTGGGATCGTTCAGCCCGACCAGGATGCTCCGCAGGGACCGCTCGTTCATGTCCATGGCCCGCTTCCAGGTCACCTTCCGGGCGTCCAGAATGCCGGCCGGGCCCTCGAAATGAAGCCGGTTCTCGACCATGGCCGCCAAAAGGTTATGGGCCGCGGTGACGGCATGGATGTCGCCGTTGAAGTGGAGGTTGATGTCCTCGCTGGGATAGACCTTGGCCTTGCCGCCGCCCGTGGCGCCGCCCTTCATCCCGAAGACGGGCCCGAGCGAAGGCTCGCGGAGAGCGACCACGGCTTTCCGCCCGAAAATCACCAGGGCGTCCGTCAGGCCGACCGCCGTCGTCGTCTTGCCTTCCCCGGCCGGAGTCGGCGTCATGGCGGTGACCATGATCAGCCGGCCGGCGGGTTTATCCGAGGCGGCCGCGCGGGCGGGATCGATCTTCGCTTTGAACCGTCCGTAGGGCTCGACGCTGTCCAGGGGCAAGCCGAGCTTGGCCGCTATCGCCTGAATCGGTTCGACGGCTGGGGGAGTCTTTTCCGCCATGATCGCATTTTCTCCTTGCCGCCTAGTTTAACCGGGAAGGGGTGCGGGCGGCAACCGGTATTCCTCCTCGTGTCCCGTCTCGTAACGCCTTGACGAATAGACAGCCCTGAGACGGGACACTTCCAGGGGGTAGACAAGCTCCCCCCCGACGTTTCGTCGTCCCCGAGGGAGGCCTCGCCGCCCCCCTCAAACTCCCCGGCGATTGTGCGTCTTGCGTGTTCATCGCTCAGTTATGGAATATCCGGTGCGCGCAACTAGCGGTTCAGGCTCAAATAGAGCAGGTCGTAATCCTGGATCAGGCCGTGGTCGGCGAAGCTGAAATACCGGTTGTTGCCGATCACCAGATGATCCAGGACCTTGAGCTGCATGATCCGGGCGGCGAAGACGAGCTCGCGGGTGATCTCGCGGTCGCACGACGAGGGATCGGGATCGCCCGATGGATGGTTGTGGACAAAGACCATGCCGGCGGCGTTGAAGCGAAGCGCAAGCTTCATGATCTCGCGCGGGTAGACGGCGCTCGAATCGACCGTGCCTTCGAACAGGGTCCGCTCCTCGATGATCTGGTTCTTGGAGTCGAGGAACAGGACCTTGAAGCACTCCCGCTTGAGATCCCGCATGGCGTGGTAGAGATAATCGAAGGCCTCCCCCGAAGAGCGGCAGAACGGCCGCGACAGCATCCGGTCCTTGAGAAATCGCCGCGAGACCTCCTGCACCAGCCGGATGCCGAAGACGTTGTGGGCCCCGATGCCGTCGATTTTCTGCAGGTCGTGAGCTTCCGCCTCCAGGACGCCGCGCAGGGTATGAAACTCGCGCAGAGCCCTGCGGGCCGCGCCGCGGCAATCCCGCCGCGGCGTGCCCAAGGTCAGAAGGATCTCGACGATCTCGTGATCCAGAAACGCGTTGAGCCCGGCCTTAAGAAACTTTTCCCGCAGGCGGCGGCGATGGCCGTCCCGATCATCCTCCCGGGAGTCTTCAGGTTCCGCTTCCCCGGGCGATTTCCCGCCCGGCGCTTCCGGCGGGCCGGCGGGATCGGTTCCAGGGGCGATTTCGCGC
>JAQULS010000142.1 GCA_028749235.1 Acidobacteriota bacterium
CGCCCCCTACGACACGTCCGTCGACGCCCTGAGCTTCCGTTGGGCCAAAAACCTCAAGCTGCGGAACGTGGAGATCGGGTGGGAGGCGCCGGCCTACGCGCCTTGGCGGAGCGCCCTTCGCATCCGGGATGTCCTGGGCCTGGAACTCGACGACGTCGCGGCGGGCCGGGCCCCCGTCGAAACGGCGGCAGGCGCGGCCGCTATCGTCCTGGAGGGCGTCCGCGATGCCGTCGTCCGGAACGGCCGCTCGGCCGCCGGGACCGGAACGTACGTGGCCGTAGACGGCCCGGCCAGCGACAATATCGTGTTCATCGGCAACGACATACGGAACGCCGCCAAGCCTTTCGTTTCCGGGCCGCAGGTCAAACCGGGAGCCATGCGGATTCTGACCAACATTAATTAGCAGACACATACCTAATTCATTTTCCAGCCAGACGGAAAATTTTAATCCGCATTTATTGCCGAATTCGGTATGTGTCTGCTAATTCTTGACGCGGCCGCGGCCCTCTGATATGGATATCCCGATCGCCGCTCAAGGAGGTTCGATGTCCCGTCCGCAGCTCCCGCTAACCTGTCTCATAGCCTTCTCGTTCCTGTTCCTAGCCGCTTCGCCCGCCGCTTTCCCGCAGTCCGCTCCCCCCGTCATCACGCACGGGCCGATCCTGACTAACGCGGCTCCCGACGGCGTGACGATCCTGTGGTTCACGGATACGCCTTGCACCTCCTGGGTCGAATATGCCACGGGCGGCAATTTCCGCACCTTCCCCAGCTTCGGCGGCCTGATTCAAACGGCCCGCCCGGGGAGCCACGGCTTGATCGACGCCAACACCCTCCGCCACGAATTGAGGCTGACCGGCCTGGAACCCGGTAAAGCCTATCGCTACCGGGTCGTCTCCAAGTCCATTCTCACCTTCCAGCCATATGAAGTCGTCTACGGAGCGACCGTTTCGAGCGAGATCCGCGAGTTCCGGACGCTCGATCCCGAAAAGGAAGCTTTCGGATTCGTCGTTTTCCAGGACTTGCACAACAACGCGGCCCGTCTGGAGGCCCTGGCGACCCGGGCCATCGCCGCGGCCGCCGATCTCGTCTTTCTCAACGGCGACAATGTCAGCGATGCGGGCCGCGAAGAGGACGTCTTCTCCGGGCTCTTCGATACCGCGGCCCGGCTTTTTGCCGGCACGGCTCCCGCCGTCCTGGTCCGAGGCAACCACGAAACGCGCGGCGCCATGGCCCGCCGTCTGGAAAGCTTCTTTCCCGCTCCCGCGGGACGCTTCTATTACGCCTTCAGTCACGGACCGGTCCGATTCGTTATTCTCGATTCGGGCGAGGACAAGCCCGATGATTCCCCCGTTTACGCCGGTCTGGCCGATTTCGACCGTTACCGTGCCGAGCAGGCCGCCTGGCTCGAAGCGGAGATCGAGAGCCCCGAGTTCAAGCGGGCCGCATTCCGGATCGTCTTCACTCACATTCCACCCTTCGGAAAGGGATATGTGACGGAACAGTTGGCCTCTCTATGGCTTCCGATCCTGAACAAGGGAGGCGTCGATCTTCTGCTGGGAGGGCATTTCCATACCCTTTACAAAATCGCGCCTCGGTCCGTGAAGAACGACTTTCCCATCCTCGGCGCCCCGCCCGAAACGGCCGTTAAAGCATCCGTCTCGAAATCCGCCGTCTCTCTGCAAGTTGTTGATGCCAATGGAGATATCAAGGATTCCTTAATGGTCGAGGCGAAGCGGGGACGGAAATGAGTCCGGTTGCCATCGCGTAAACCGTTCATTTTATTGATATTGCCATGTTAAGGGAGACGCCCGCCATGCCGTCGGCCGCCCGGCCGTCGCAGCCCTTCTCCCCCCCCACTCCCCGCCCCCGGAAATTCCTTGTTTTCATGGAACTCCGCCACCGCGGAACTCGTCTATCGGAGTGGTGAGTGAACTTGGAAGCGATCATAAAAGATTGCCTCAAGGGCGATCAAGGAGCCTGGCGGATGCTTGTCGATCTCTATACGAAGAAAGTCTTCAACATGGCCTACCAGTTTACGGGCAGCCATCAAGAAGCCGAAGACCTGACCCAGGACATCTTCGTCAAGCTCTACCGCTCGCTCGACAAGTTCGACCTGGGCAAGAACTTCACCGCCTGGCTGCTGGCGCTGGCCAAGAACTACCTGATCGACGAATACCGCAGGACGAAATGGGAAAAGCGCAGCCGCGACGATTTCGAGGACCACGCCCCGACCCTGGCCGGGACGGACGATCCCGAGCGCGGCTTGGCCGAGGAGGAGACCCGGAATCTCCTCTGGTCGGGCCTGAACCAACTGCCGGCGGAGATCCGCATGGCCGTCATCCTCAAGGAGATCCAGGGCAAGACCTATGAGGAAACGGCCGAGATCAGCGGCGTCCCCGTCGGAACGGTCAAATCCCGCATCAGCCGGGGCCGGCTTCAGCTGGCCAAGATCCTCAGCCAATCCTCCAGGGAGGGCGAACATGATATGTGACAAGGTCCAGAACCTCTTGTCCCCCTACCTCGACGGAGAGCTCGCCCCGCGGGAGCGGGCCGAAGTGGACGCCCATCTCGCCGCCTGCCCCGAGTGCGCCGGCCTGGCCGCTCGGATGCGCGCGGCCGTGGCCGCCTTCGCCGCTTTCCCCGATGTCGACCCGAGCCCGGCCCTGCGCCGCCGCCTGCTGGCCATCCCGGAGCGGTCCCGCCGCTTCCGGCTGGACCTGGATTTCCTGCGCCGGCCCGTTCTCCAGCCTTTCCTGGCTGTTGCCGCCGGGCTGCTCATGCTGGTCTCCGTCTATTTCGCCAGCCCCGGCAGCTTCCAACGGTCCATCAACCGCGAGTTCCATCGCGGCATCGGCTCGATCGAGAAGATCTACGTCCGGGCCGGCTCGCTGACCGACCGGATCGGAGATCTCGCCGTCACCGCTTATGATTCGGCCAAGGCCGTCAACCCGATCGGCCGGGCCGAGAACCGATACTGACAACGCAACGGAGGATCGCCATGACCGACAAAATCATCATCCAGAACCGCCCCCCGAAGTCGTCCGCCGTGGCCGGCATCCTGTCGGGGTTCCTGCCCGGCGCCGGACAGCTTTATAACGGCGAGGCGCCCAAGGCCCTGCTCTTCTTCCTCATCTTCGCCGGCTGCATTTCGATGATGCCGCACGGGCCGGGTCCTTTCATCCCCCTCGTCTTCGTCGGCTTCTGGTTCTATCAGCTCTTCGACGCCGTCCAGACGGCCAAGGCCATCAACCTCAAGGCCTTGAACGCGGCGGCGGGAGAGGCGGGAGCGGCCGCGGCCGGAGCGCCGGGCTTCGCCGCCGCCGCGCCTGCGGCCGGCACGCTCTCGTCCGATAAGCCGGCCCCCCAGGGCTCCGTTTTCTGGGGCTTGCTGCTGATGGGCCTCGGGTTCGTCTTCCTGCTGTCCAATTTTGAAATCCTCAATCTCGAGCGCGTCATCGACTTCTGGCCCGTGGCCATCGTCCTGATCGGCCTCAAGATCATCTTCGACTCGATCCGCAAGCACGACTGATCCGGTAACTATAAAGGAGAACGCCCATGTCCCCTCGCCGACGTAAAGATGCCTTTATTTGGGGTTTGATCCTCGTCGTCATCGGCGCCGCCTTCCTGGCCGAGAACTTCATCGACATCAACGCCTGGGAATACCTCTGGAAGCTGTGGCCGGTCATCCTGATCGTCTGGGGCGCCCAGAAGCTCATCGAAGGCCTGCGTCATAAGAAGCAGACCGAGCCCGACGAGCCTTCTTCCGCGCACTTGGACTGACGTCATGCGCGCCCGCGAGATCGTCCTGGCCCTCTTCATCATCCTGGCCGGGATCACCCTGTCCGTCTTCAAATCGGGTAAGTTGTCCCTCGGAGAAAGCGAGTTTTTCGGCTGGTCGGGACAGGAATTCCGTTATGAGGTATCGCAGGATATCCCGGGACCGCTCCCGGCCCGTCTCGAGGTCTCGAACGGCCGCGGCGCCGTCGCCATCGAGGCGGCCGAAACCGCCCAGGTCCAGGTCGTCCTCACCAAGCGCGTCTGGCGCAAGAAGGAAGCCGAGGCCAAAGCTGCGGCCGGCGCGATCCGCCTGATCGTCAATCAGAGCGGCAGCCTCCTGATCCTGTCCGTCAACCGGGGGGACACCCCGATCAAGAGCCTCGAGACCGACCTCAAGATCCTGGTCCCCGCGGCCACGGCCGTCCTGGTCAAGAATTCCTACGGCCCGGTCAAGGTCTCCGGCCTGGCCGGGGCCGAGCTGATCAACGACCACGGCCGCGTTTCAGCCGACCGGATCGCCGGGCCGCTCGTCATCCGGACCAGCTACGAGCCGGTGGACGCGGACGGCATCGGCGGCGACTGCCGCATCGAAGTCCCGCATGGCGAAGTCAACGTCCGCTCGGTCGAGGGCGAGATCCTGATCGAGAACAGCTACGAGCGGATCCGGGTGGAGCGCGCCGCCAAGACGCTGACCATCGCCGGGGACCACTCCGATATCCTGGCCAAGGACATCGGCGGCCGGGCCGAGATCGGCTCGTCCTACGAAGCCATTCGGGTCGCCGGGGCGGCCGACGTCCAGATCCACGGCCTGCAGAGCGACATCGATGTCTCGGAAATCAAGGGCTCCGCCGACATCGTCAACGACCACGGCTCGGTCCGGGCCCGCGATATCGCCGGCAGGTTCAAGGTCGAAGGCCGCGACGTGGGCGTCTGGGCGTCCGGGATCCGCGGGCCCGAAATCCGGATTTCGACGTCTTATCAGGACGTCGACCTCCTCGATTTTTCCGCCCCCGTGACCCTCATCCTCAGCCACGGCAACTTGCATCTGCGGCCGTTGGATCTGGCCGCCGCTCTGGATGTCCAGGGAAGCTATGCCGCCGTCGACCTGGAATGGCCGGCCGGCTTGCGGGCGCCCCTCGATGCCCGCACGACGTCGGGCGAGATCGACTGGCGCCTGGCTGAAAAGCCCGCCTCCCTCGCCGTCAACGGCTCTTCCGAGGTCAAGGCTTTCGTGGATGCGGCCGGCAAGCCGGGCGTCACGATCGTCACTTCGTACGGGGACATCATCGTCCGGCAAGCGGGGACTAAAACCGAGAGCGACTGATTCGAAACCGATGATCCGGGGCGCGGGCAACCGCGCCTTTTTTTTAAATGAGTTGGGTCTTGGAGCGGGCCTGGACGATCCGCATGCCCAGGCAGCCGTTGATCTTGATGTTGAACAGCGAGATCAGGTTGGTCAGGTCCTTCTTGTACTTGGTCACGTAGCGGACGAACCCGATCTCCGTCTTGAACCGCAGCAGGTTCTCGAACTCGGCCACTTCGTCGTTGAGCTCGATCAGGAAGTGGTTGATCGTCCGGTACTGGGCATTGATCTCGATCAAGTCCTTCTCGTCCAGCTTGGCGTAGTCGGGCTGGGGCGGCAGGGACTCCAGGATGGTTGTGCTCTCCGCGGCCAGCTCGCCGACGGACTCGCGGATCTCCTGGAAGAACGACTTGTAGTCGTTCGGCCGCCGCAGCTTCTCCGTACCCCGGTCCGCCAGGCGGTCGGACTGGTCCTTGAGGGCGGCGATGTGCTCGCGGATGCCGTAGTACTTGCGCCGGAAGCTGAACAGGTCGACGAAGTCGCGGCCGATGTAGATCTTGTCCTCGTAGTGGGAGAGGAGCTCCAGCGGCGACTGGGTGTAATACTGGACCTCGTAGCGCCGCCCGTTCGAGTCCGTCTCCCGCATGCGGGCCAGGACGACCCAGTTGTTCTGCTCGATGAAGTAGCTGTTGACGTCGAGCAGGACCGAATAGACCGCCAGGTTCTGGACCAGGGTCTCCCGGATGTAGTCGAGGACCGCCTCGCGCTTGGAAACGAGCTCGGCGACCCGGTCGTTGGCGCCCGGCAGGAGGATGGAGTAGCTGGGAGAAAGGAGGCAGAGCACGGCGCCCGCGCCCAGCTCCAAGTGCAGATTCTTATAAACCTTCTGCCGCAGATCATCCAAGGGGATGGACTTAAGCGGGGGAAGCTCTTTCGGATCAAGCTTGAGCAGGGCTTCGATTTCATTCATGGCGGGCTGAGTCGATCTTAACACCCGTTCCGTCAAAAATCAACGCGCCGGGCAAGGCTCGGCCGGGTCGCGGCCTTCGAACGTCCAGGCCGGATGGGCATATTTGCGCGCCTCCAGGGTCCGGATGGACTCCCAGTCGGACGGGGCCAGATCCAACGGCCGGAGGGAAGCATTAAAAAAGGCCTCGAAGCCGGCGAGTAGTTTTCCGACGGCCCAATCGAAGTCCACGTCGCGGCCGAGCTCCCGCCCGAGCGAAGTCATCCGGATTCCTCCCTCGCCCTTGTAGAGAGAGACCGAGCGCAGGATCTCTTCGTCGTGGGCCAGCGGGATGGAGCCGTGCTGGAGGAACCGCCCGCCGATCCGCTTCTGGGCCGAGCCGACGATCTTGAGACCCCCGATCTCGATCTCGTCCTGGGCGGGAACCGAAAAGCACGGCATCGTCCCCCGGGCGTATGAGGCCGGCGCCTTGCCGGCCAACACGGCGTTCAAGCCCATCCCGTCCAAGCCCTTGACCAGAGCTTGAGAGATGCGCTTGTAGGAGCCCGCCAGGGTGTCGGTAAAGACGGCGACGTCGTTGGAAACCACCGAGTAGGTGACTTCGCGATGGTGCAGGACGAGCTTGCCCCCGGTGATGCGGCGGACGACGTCGATGCCGTGCGTCCGGCAGAACTCGGGGTCGACGACCCGGGCGGCCGTCTGCCCCGCCCCCAGCGAGGCCGTCGGCCGCTCCCACTGATAAAAGCGCAGGACGGTTCGCGGCTCGTCGCCGAGCGAGGCGAAGAGATGGCCGTCGACGGCCATGTTGAGCGAACCGGGCAGAGCGCGATCGTGGCGGAGCAGGAAAAATCCGGACTGTTCGTTCATGGGTCTCATATCGCCGGGGAGTCAGAGCGGGCAATGGGACTCGAACCCACAACACCCGGCTTGGGAAGCCGGTACTCTACCATTGAGCTATGCCCGCTCTCACTCCCCGGATCGGGGAATCGAGCCTCGAGCAGGCTTCATTTGTAGCCGGAACGGGTTCAAAAGTCAACGGACCGCCTTGACCCCCGTTCACACGGCGTGATATGAATCGGCCAACGATTGCCCCGCGGGCGGGACAAGGAGAGCGTCATGAGCAAAACCCGGGTTCTCACGGCGGCCTTGACCGTCGTCTTTCTGGCTTCGATCGCAGCGGCCGCGGCCCCCGCGGCTCAGAAAGCCGGGCCCGCGATCCTGTCCATCCGGGACAGGGCCGCCCTGGTCTACAAGGTCGTCCAGAAGCGCCTGGATACCCTCGTCCCGAAGATGATGCGAGAGACGGGCCTGGACATGTGGGTCATCTCCTGCAACGAGGACAACCTCGACCCCGTCTTCGAGACCATGATGCCCTACGAGAACTGGTGCCCGATCACCCAAATCCTGGTCTTTTACGATCGCGGGCCGGAGAAGGGCGTCGAGCGGATCAACATCTCGCGCACCGACACCCAAGGCCTGTTCGTTAACGGCTGGGACGCCACGGCTTACGATACCAAGAAGGGCGAAAGCCAATGGGAGGCTTTCGGCCGCATCGTCCGCGAGCGGAATCCCAAGAAGATCGCCCTGAACGAGGGCGAAATCCAATGGTCGACCGGAGCCTTGACGACGGTCTTGAAGAAGAGGATCGTCGAGGCGCTCGGCCCGAGCTTTTCGTCCCGCATCGTCTCGGCCGAGCCTCTGGCCACGCTGTGGGGCGAAACCCTCCTACCCGAGGAAATCGAAATCCAGGAGCGGGTCGCCGCCATCTCCCACGCCATCATCGCCGAGATGTTCTCCAACCGGGTCATCACCGTCGGCCTGACCACGGCCGAGGACCTGCGCTATTTTTACTGGCAGCGGGCGTCCGATCTCGGCCTCAAGGTTTCGTTCAGCCCCTTCGTCACCATCCGGGCCCGCAGCCCCGAGACGCTGGCCGCCTACGGTAAGGACGATAAAGCCATCCGCCAGGGCGACTATCTTCACTGCGACGTCGGCGTCAAATACGCCCGGTGGAACAGCGACAACCAGGAAGTGGCCTACGTCCTAAAGACCTGCGAGACGGACGTCCCCGAGGGACTGCGCAAGCTTCTGGCCGAGGCCAACCGACTGCAGGACGTCTATTGCGCCGAGTTCA
>JAQULS010000143.1 GCA_028749235.1 Acidobacteriota bacterium
TTGATCTGGGCCACTTCGAGGCCCGGTACCATTCTTAAAAGTTCGGGAATACTGGTCAGGCCGGACCGACGGATATCCTCCTGCGAGATGACAAAGACGGCCGCCGCCGATTTAAATAGGGTCTCTTCTTTTTTCGATACCGAAGTGACCTCGATGGCCATGAGTTCTTCAAGGCTTAGATCCGCCAGCCCCGTTTTTGCTTTTTCCGTCTGGGCCAAGGCGTCGCTGCCGACGACTAAAAGCGCCATCAGCAAAGCGACGGAGATTCGCGGAGGAAAAAAGCTTAGAGGCCGAGCCTTCCTTCTTGATCGCGGATGGCTCATTTCACGCTGCGCGTATCTTTTTGATACATTCGCGGCGCCAAACCCCGATTTTAAAATCGGGATTATAAGCGCCGCTCAGTCTTAACCCTATAAATACCCCGGGCTTCAGCCTGGGGTATCGAACGGGTTTATTCAACGTTGATTGTAATATAGATAAAAATTCCTCAAATCCCCAGATTAATATTCTCGCTTAATTTGTATTCTATTCTTGATAACGAATCGAAGTCAACTTCGCGGCGGCGAGGAAAACGGCTGCGGGAGGCGGGTGGAAGGCCGGGGCGAAATATGGTAGAGTCTTTCCCCGGGAAACGTCAATGTCCACCAAACGCGGCCGCAAGGTGACCGTCATCATGCCGGCCTATAACGCTGAAAAGACGCTCAAACGGACCCTCGACGACATCCCCATGGACTGGGTGGACGAGATCATCCTGGTCGACGACCACAGCCGCGACCGGACCGTCGAGCTGGCCCGCGAGCTCGGACTCGAGGTTTTCGTCCATCCCGAGAACCGGGGCTACGGCGGGAACCAGAAGACCTGCTACACCGAAGCCCTCAAGCGGGGCGCCGAGATCGTGGTCATGATCCACCCCGACCACCAGTACGATCCGACGGTCATCCCCCAGATGATCCAGCCGATCCTGGACGGCCGCTGCGACGCCGTCTTCGGATCGCGCATGCTCGGCGGCCGACCCCTGGAAGGGGGGATGCCCAAGTGGAAGTATCTGGCCAATATCTTCCTTACGGCCGTGGAAAACGCCACCTTTTACATGTACCTCACCGAGTACCACTCAGGCCTGCGGGCCTATTCCCGCCGCTACTTGGAGACCGTCTCGTTCATGGCCGATTCAGACGATTTCGTCTTCGATTCCGAGATCATCGCCCAGGGCGTCCTGCACGGCATGCGAATCCGCGAGGTTCCGATCGAGACGCGCTACTTCCAGGAAGCCTCCCAGATCGGGTTGGGGCGGTCGATCGTCTACGGGCTGTCGATCCTCAAGACCCTGGTCAAGTTCAAGCTGCACAAGAAGAGGATCCTGAAGTTCGCGATGTTCAATTAATTTATGGGACTCAGCGCGAGCTGGTAGGGGTGTTTGATCGTCCGGGCCTCGGACAGGTTTTTAACTCCGATCGAGACGCGGTAGATGTATTCCGTTCCGCGCTTATAGGCCGGAGGCGTGTCGAAAACAACCATGGCGAGAGCCCGCCGGGTCGTGTAAATCCGGGCCTCGTCGTCCCAGAATCCCAGACGCAGCTCGTAATCCCCGTGCTCCGACCCGAAATCGATCCGCAGCTTGTCGAGGCGCGTCGGCGAGGCGAAATGGAAGTCGTAATCCCGTCCATCCTCGAGCAGGGAGAAGCGGGCCGGCTGGTGCATGTTGGCCACCCGCGACAGGTTGTAGAAGGTCCAGGTTGGGCCATTCGGCAGCGCCGCCGAAACGGGGGAGGTCAGGACGAGGCGGGGAACGGCCGTGAACCAGGCGAAAAAGGCGCACAGAACGAGACCGGCCAAAGTGATGTGGCCGGCCAGGGGCATCCGTTTCGCCTTCCGGCGGGCCAGCAGGAAGAGGATGACGAACAAGGCCGTCGCGGCGGGCCAGACGAAATTGGGCGTCCAATGCCAGTCCTCAACCTTGAGAAACGACGGCAGGAGCTTGGGCAGGGAATGATGAAGATTGCTCAACAGATAGAATAAGTCCCCGCCCCGGTCGGCGGCCCCGGCGGTCGTTTCCTGGTAGAGGGCGTAAGGATTTTGGAGGAGAAGCCAGGTGATGAGGATGCTCACGCCGGCCGCTCCGCAAAAGAGCCCGTTGAAGATCCGCTTCCGCTCGGAAGCCAAGTAGGCGCCCAGGAAGAGAAGCGGGGCCCAGATCGCGGCAACCAGGGGCCGGGCTTGCGGCGCGTAGCCCGTGCGTTGGGTCAGGAAGGCGGAGATGAGGGCATAGGGGGCGGCGATGGCCAGGATGAGCCAAACGCTCTTGGCTTTGGCGCGGGCCATGCGGAAGAAGCCCAGGAAGGCGAAGAAATAGACCGGAGCGTAGAGCAGGAGCCCGTCGCGCTGGTCGAAGAAATAGCCGGCCAGGGTTTCCAGACGGAAACGGAACGGGATGCCGGACCAGAGCTGCTTGAGAAAGCCCATGGTCTGCCTGCCGTCCATCGCGCCCTGCCAGGACACGGCCGTCGGGTTGATCGAGCCGTAGAGCTTGTAGGAAAAAGCCAGGTAGAGGGCCGCCAGGATGACCGGGAAGGCCAGAAACGCCGCCCAGTCGCGGCTCGGCGTCTTGCGCCGCCGGAGAGTCCAGGCGCAGTAGAGAAAGAGCGGAATCAAAATGAAGACGTACTTAAGGGCGTGAAGCCAGACGAAGGCGGGGAGAAGAAAGCCGCACAGGAGAAGCTTTCCCGTTGTCAGGCGCTCGGAAAACCGGAACAGCCGGAAGACCGTGAACGAGAAGAGGGCGACGACGATCTCCGGATAGACGTGGAGCGAGTAGAAGAAGACCGGGGTCGTGAAGGAGGCCAGGCCCCAGAGGCCGAGGGCCAGGCCTTCCCGTCCCCACTCCCGCCGGGCGTAGAGGTATATCTGGAGGCCGAACAGGGCGCCCAGGATGGTCATGGCGAAGCGGAGAAGGAAGACCAGCGCGCCCCGACCCAAGCCGCTGCCCAGGGCGTAGAAGGGGAGAAGGTAAAAGGAGACGCCGGGCGAGTGGAAGGAATACTTGCTCCCTGGCGCGGCCCCGGGGACCGTGTGCGGCTGGAGCACGGCTTGGGCGGGCATGTAGCGCGCATAGCCCGCCTCGGCGTAGTTGTTGGCCAGGTCGAGGTCGCCGTCGCGCAGCAGGCTTTGGGTATTGAGGATGTAATGCGGCTCGTCGCCGGAGAAGGATGCGCCTTCGGAGGAGAGAAGGATGGAGGCCCCGTTGTAGACGAGGAGCGCGGCCAGCAGAAGAAGGGGGAGCTTGCGCTTGGGCTCGAGCGCCAGAAACCTTTCCCAGGCGGCGCGCCAGCGCGGGGGGTGTTCGGCCATGACTTCGCGCCACAGGACGAACTTGAGATAGAGCGCGCCCAGGATGACGGCGGCGAGCCATAGGCCGAGCCGCGCGGCCAGATCCTGGCGGGTCGTGTAGTGGCGCAAAGCCAGGGGCGTCAAGGCCAGGAGCAGGAGCGGCGCCCACGTCCAGAGGTCAAGGTCCAGGGCCCGCTTGTAGGGGAGGTCTGTGACCCGGGCCAGGAAGTGCGAGGCCAGGGCCCAAAGTCCCAGCAGGAAAATGAAGATCACGGCCGCCGAGATCGCCAGGGGTCCGGGGGCGACGGCCAGCGCGTGGGAGGAGAAGCTGTAGCCCTCCGAGGCGCGCCGGAGCTGGAGAACGCCGCCGACGAGGATCGAGATCAGGCCCAACAACGCCAGGCGAAGGGAGGGGGGGATCCGCGGCACACCGTTTTTATCAAAACGGCGTTGGAGGTTCATGCAGGGATGATGGCGGAGAGCCCGGCCAATGTCAAGGCGGCTAACGAATTACCAGACACATACTTAATTCCGCTCCCACGGCGTCTCCGGCTCGATCCAGGCAGCGATTCAATTGAATTAAGTATGTGTCTGGTAATTTCAGGCGAGCGAGCGGATCTCATCCAGCAGAGCCTCGAGATCCGCGGCCGTCGTGCGGGGATTGATCAGGGTGCAGCGAAGCCAGAGACGCCCGCCGAGCTCGGTCTGGACGACGTAGAACGTCCCGCGCTCGAGCAGGGCGCGGCGGATCCGGCGCTGCAGGGTGTTCCCATCCTCTTGGCCCGGCTTGAGATAACGGAAGCAGACGATGTTGCTCTCCGGCTCGACGGCGATCTCGAAATCGCCCGCCCGCCGCAGCCTGGCGGCGAAGTCGCGGGCCAGGTCCCACATCGCGGTGACGTAGCCGGCGAAGAAATCCGTGCCGTAGGCGGCCAGCGAGGCGAACAGGCGCAGGCCCATCATCGTCTTGGTGCATTCGAGGGTGCGGTGGGCGAAGTTGAACCACTCCTCGCGCGATTCCCTTTCGAACAGGTAGGAGGCTTTCTGGGAGAAGGCTTCGTAAGAGCGGCGGCCGTCCCGGAACAGGACGGCGGTAATGAGCGCCGGCATGAGCAGATTCTTGTGGGCATCCCAGATGAAGGAGTCGGCCCGTTCCAATCCCCGTAAAAGGCACCTGTACTTGGCCGAGAGGAGGGCGCCCGCGCCGTGGGCTCCGTCGACGTGGAACCAAAGCCCGCGGCGGGCGGCGAATTCGCCGACCACCTCCAGGTCGTCATAGCTTCCCGTGGCCGTCGAGCAGCCGTTGGCCACGACGGCGAACGGCCGGCGGCCGCGGCGCCCGGCCTCGGCCCAGGCCAGCTCCAGCCCGTCCGCGGTCATGTGGAACCGGTCGTCCACGGCCACCGGAACCGCCGCGTCTTCGCCCAAGCCCATGATGGCCACGGCCCGGCGGACGCTGTAATGGCTCTGCTCCGAGACAAGAACGGCGCCGCCGCCCTCCGGGCCCAGGCCTTCGCGCCACACGTCGCGATCGGCCGCCGCCTGGCGGGCGGCGAGCAGGGCGGTCAGGTTGCCGATCGATCCGCCGTTCGTCAGAACGCCGTCCGCGCCGGTCCCCCAGCCCGCCAACCCCGCCATCCAGCGGACGAGATGCCGCTCCATGGCCGTGTTGACCGGGCCCATTTCGTATACGGCTGATCCGTTGTTCAGGAACTGCCCGGCGAATCCGGCCAGGGCGGCCAGGGGCAGGGCGGTCGTGCATTGGTGCCCGACATATCGGGGATGGAGAAGGTCGTTGGAGCGGGCCAGGATCTCGGGCAGCAGCTCCGGGAACGGCGTCGAAGGCGCCGGGCCGAAGCGATTCGCCCAGGCGGCCAGCATCGTTTCGGGATCCTCATAAGCCAGGACGCGGGGCCTTACGGCCGGATCGGAGGCGGCCAGGTGATCGGCCAGGATGTCGACGACGCGCTTGCCTGCGGCCCGGAAGGCTTCCGGGTCGAAAGCGGCTTTGATCTGATCATCGTAGGTGGGCATGAGCGGTCAGTATAGAGAGTCGGATTCGGCGTTTCAAGATCAAGGGGGGGGACAGTTACCAAATTCCCCTGTTTCCGGCGATTAAGCGATTCATCGAGGGCTTTCGGTAACAGGGGGATTTGGTAACTGTCCCCCTTCTTGTATATTGCTTATAATGCTCGGCCTGTGATAATTTCATCCCGTGAGAGTCTCAGCCGTTCTGATCACCTTCAACGAGGAGGCCAACATCGTGGCCGCCCTTAAAAGCTTGACGGGGATCGCCGATGAAATCGTCGTCGTCGACAGCGGCAGCACCGACCGGACCGTCAAGCTGGCCCGGGCCTTCACCGACAAGGTGGTGACCCGCAAATGGACGAACTACTCCGATCAAAAAAACTTCGCGAACGGCCTGGCCTCTCATCCCTGGATCCTGTCGCTCGACGCCGACGAACGGATCTCGGACAACCTGCGGACGGAGATCCTGTCCCTGCGCGGCGAGGATCCCGCCTGCGCCGGATTCGCCATACCGCGGCTCGTTTTCTACCTCGGCCGCTGGATCCGCCACTGCGGCTGGTATCCCGACCGCAAGGTCCGCCTGTTCCGCAAGGACGCGGCCCGCTGGGAAGGGGAGTTCGTCCACGAGACGCTGGCCGTCTCGGGAGAAATCAAGAGGTTCAAGAACCCGATCCACCATTTTACCTACCGCAACATAGCGGATCATCTGGCCCGGATCGACAGGTTCGCCGACCTGGGAGCCCAGAAGCTTTACGCCCGCGGCCGGAAGTGCCACTGGTACCTATTGTTTTTCCTCCCCCTCGGCCGTTTCCTGAAGTCGTATTTCCTCAAGCGCGGCTTCTTGGACGGATACGCCGGAATCGTCGTCTCGGTTCTCAACGGGTATTCGATCTTCGTGCGCTACGCCAAGCTGGGGGAGATTTGGAAAAAAGGAGCCCGCATTGAGCCTTTTCCAGATTGACACCGGCCGGGAATGGAACGGCGGCCGGCGCCAATCCCTTCTTTTAACCCGAGAACTCCGCGACAAGGGCTATCCCGTCCAGTTGGTCGTTCATCCCGGCTCGCCCTTGCACGAAAAAGCCGAGGCCGAGGGCTTGCCCTTCCTGCCGATCAAAATGAAAAGCGAATCCGATGTCGGCGCCGCTCACCGGCTTTCGCGGGCCATGCGCAAGCGCGGCTGCGTCCTGGCCCACTTCCACGGGGGAGACGCCGTGTCCATCGGCGGCGCCGCCTGCGCCCGGGCCAAGGTGCCGATCCGGATCGTCTCCCGCCGGATCGACTCCCGCTTGCACCGGAGCATCTTTGCCAAGGGCCGGTACACTCAGGACGTGGACCTCATCATCGCCGCTTCGGAGAACGTCCGCGACGTCCTGATCCGCAGCCGCATCTCCCGGGACAAGATCGAAGTCGTTCCCGAGGGACTCGATTTTTCGGCCTTTGAAGACGTCGGCGAAAGGGATTTCCTGCGCCGCGAGTTTGGGTTCCGGCCGGACGATTTCCTGGTCGGCATCGTGACCCTCCTGGAGGACCACAAGGGCCACCGCTATCTTATCGAAGCGGCCCGCATCCTCAAGGAGCGGACGCCGAAGATCAAGATCATCATCCTCGGCCGGGGGGCGCTCGAGCTGGCCCTGGACGCGCAGGCCCGCGATCTCGGCGTCGGCGACCTGGTCTTCTTCCTGGGATTCCGCGAGGATTTCCCCCGCGTCCTGGCTTCGCTCGGCTGCTACGTCCTGGCCTCGGAGATGGAGGGCTTGGAAACCTCGATCAAGGAGGCCATGGCCAGCCGGCTGCCGGTCGTCGCCACCCAGGTCGGCGGCGTTCCCGATGTGGTCCTCCACGACGAGACGGGCTACCTCGTCTCGCCCCGAAACCCGAAGGCCTTGGCCGAGGCGATCTTCGCGGTCTTCAAGAATCCCGTCCTGGCCAGACAGTTCGGCGAACGGGGCCATGAAGTGGTTCACGAGAAATTTTCGACGCTGGCCATGGCTCGCCGGACGATCGCGATCTACAAACGCATCGCCTATCGCAAGGGGATCAGTCTCGGCGCTTGATCGCGGCCGGTTCCGGCCTTCTTCCCCGCGGCCGTCTAGGCGCGTTTGGCCGGCGTCTTGATCTCCTCCAGGATTTCGACATCGGCCTCGTGGATGTAAGCGGTCAGGACGACGCCGATCTCCGAGCGATGCTGAACCTCGTACCACCCGCTCGACTTGCGGATGGCCTGGTAAGTCGTGCCCGGGGCCACTTTTTCCACGGCGATTTCGCCGTTGGGATTGGGGCTCAAACGAAGAACGGCCGTGTTCGTCGTGACCCGGATCTTGACCATCTGGCTGCCGGGGGACCATTCATAGAATCGGTTGGATCCGGCGCAGGCGGCGATGACGATCAGGCCGGCGAGGAGGGCGGCGATCCGCGTTGTTTTCGGTTTCCGGTTCATGGCGGCTCCTTTCAGGGTCAACGGGCCTCAAAGGCCAGGTCGGTGATGATCCAGCGCTGTTTTTCCTTAGTCAGCGTCCAGACGTAAGTCCCTTTAAAAATCGTCTCGCGCTTCCAGTTGGAGCGCTTGCGGCCGGTGATCGTGTGGGCGAAGGTCGCCTTCCCCACGACGCGGGGGTATTGGGTGTTCCGGAAATCCAGTCCGACGTCGGCGACGGTCCCCGCGAGCTTGTCGTAGACCTTGTCCAGGAGCTCGACGTTGCGCTTGAGGGTCGCGGCCAGGTTCGTCGAGCAGTTGGCGTCGTAGAAGGCTGCCACTTGGCCGGAATTGAGCGCCGCGGCGTAGCTGTCGAC
>JAQULS010000144.1 GCA_028749235.1 Acidobacteriota bacterium
GCGGCGCCGCGCCTTCGTCCTGGCCGAAAACCAAAGCGTGGCCGGGCTGGACCTTTCGCCCGACGAAAGCCAGGCCGTCTTCACGGTTTCCGAGCCGGCGGCCGACATCCGCTCCACGATCGTCCCTAATTACGTGACCAAGTCCGGCTACACCGAGGATATCGCCTCGCGGCCGAAGGCGGCCTATGCCTCAACCCGGTCGAGCCGCATGGGCTTGATGTCCGCCGCCGCGGGCGATATCCGCTGGCTCGACTTCGGTTTCGGCGAGCGCAAGATCGACCCCTCCTTCCTCGGCTGGTCGCCGGACGGGCGCTGGGGCCTCGTCCAGGTCCGGGCCGAGGACCGCAAGGACGCCTGGCTCTTCCGCCTGGACCCGGCCTCGGCGGCCCTCGTCCTTCTCGAGCGCGTTCATGACGACGCCTGGGTCGGCATGCTGGGCCTGACGTCGATCGCCTGGACGCCGGACGCCAAGGCTGTCATCTACGTCTCCGAAAAGGACGGCTTCAGCCATCTCTACCGCGTCTCCGTGGACGGCCAAGACAGGCTTCAGCTCACCTCCGGCCGCTTCGAAGTCCGGGGCGCCCGGCTCTCGGCCGACGGCAAGCGGATCTTTTTCGCCTCCAGCGAAGTCCATCCCGGCGAGCTCCATTATTACGTCATGTCCGCCCTGGGCGGCCCCCGGACCCGGCTGACCTCGATGACCGGCCAGCATGTCGTATCCTTGTCGCCGGACGAATCGGCTCTGGCTTCGATCTTCAGCACCCCGACGAAGCCCGGCGAACTCTATATCCAAGAGGCCAAGCCGGGCGCTCCGGCCAAGGCCTTGACCCTGTCGACGACGGAGGAATTCCGCTCCCAGGCCTGGCTGGAGCCCGAGGTCGTCAGCTTCAAGGCCCGCGACGGCGCGGACGTCTATGCCCGCCTCTTCCGGCCCGCATCGCCCGATCCCAAACGCCCCGCGGTTCTCTTCATCCACGGCGCCGGCTACCTGCAGGACGCCCACAAGGGCTGGTCCACCTACTCCCGCGAGTACATGTTCCAAAATCTTCTGGCCGCGGCCGGGTACCACGTCTTGGACGTCGACTATCGCGGCTCCTCCGGTTACGGACGGGCCTGCCGCACGGGCATCTACCGCTTCATGGGCGGCAAGGACTTGAACGATGTCGTCGACGGCGTCCAGTTCCTGGTCCAGACCTGCCACGTGGACCCCGCCCGAATCGGCTGCTTCGGCGGCAGCTACGGCGGCTTCCTGACCCTGATGGCCCTTTTCACCACACCCGACGTCTTCAAGGCCGGCGCGGCCCTGCGGCCCGTCACGGACTGGGCCCATTACGGCGCCGACTACACCGTGGACATCCTCAACCTGCCGCAGAAGGATGCGGAGGCCTATAAGAGAAGCTCCCCGATCAACCTGGCCCAGGGATTGAAGGGGGCGCTTCTTATCTGCCACGGCCTGGTGGACACCAACGTCCATGCCCAGGACAGCATCCGTCTGGCCCAGCGGCTGATCGAGTTGGGCAAGGAGAACTGGGAGCTGGCCCTCTACCCGGTCGAGAATCACAGCTTCGTCAACGCGGATTCGTGGACCGACGAGTACAAGAGGATTTTCAAGCTGTTCGAGACGAACCTGAAGAAGTGAATCGGGCCTGGGTCAGAGCCGCCAGAAAGCGGCCGAAGCGAAGCGGCGGCCGCGCCGGCGCCGGTAGAACAGGATGACCGGCAGGACGAAGCAGGCGAATTCCAGCCCCAGGACCATGAGATTGCGCGTCGAAGTCATTACCGGCCACGATCCCCGGCGCAGGAAGGGAAAGAAGCCGAGGTTGTAATAGGTCTTGGAAAAGGGGAAAAGAAGCCGCATCCCGATCGGTTTCATCGTGTCGATGACGATGATGTCGAGCGCCAGATGGGAAAGACCCGTCAGCACGAGCCCCCAGCGGCTCGCGCCGCGGGCCAGGAGGAGGGCCAGCAGGCCGCCAACGATCAGGACGAAGGCGATATTGTGGGTGTAGTACTGGTGGATGAAGATCGGCTTGGGGCCGAAGAGCTTGTAGAACAGGAAGTCGACGTCCGCGAGATTGGCCGCCAGGATATAGGCCGTCAGCGTGGCGATGGATTTCTTCTTGTCGAAAACCTGCCAGCCGAGCAGGCCCAGGCCGGCGTGGGCGACGGGGCTCATCGAGCGCGTTCTCCGGCGGTTCGGCTCATCATGGGGAACCTATTGTACAAAATATGACGCCGGAGCGGTACTTAGCCGCGCCCCGATCGGGATTGCGCGGCGGGGGGCATTCTCTGCTATAATGACGCCACTGATTAGGAGGACGCCATGAAAATCCTGCGTAAGGTCCCGATGTTCGGTTTTCTGCTCGTTATCATCGACATCTTCATCCTGCTCGGCAAGGGTGAGATCATGAACAACCTGCTCATTAAGATCAAGCTGATGTCGGGCGCCATGTGGTTCATGTCCGTCGGCGACCTGTTCGTCATCATCGGCCTGATTTTTCTGTTCATCGAGGTTCTCAAGTCGACCCGGACTTCCCAGGCCGCGATCGTCGACCACATCCTGTCGACCCTGGTTCTGATCCTGTTCCTGATCGAGTTCATAGCCGTCAAGGGCGCCGGCACCTCGACCTTCTTCATCCTGGCGCTGATGTCGCTGTTCGACGTCATCGCGGGCTTCACCGTGACGATCACGACGGCCCGGCGGGACGTGACGATGGACCGCGATTCCGGCTTCGTGCCGCCCGCGCCTCACAACTGAATTCTCGGGTACGTGCTGAACGGCCGGCGCGAACCGGCGGGGACGGATAAGCCCGGGGTATTTGTAGGGTTAATACAGAGCGGCGCTTATAACCCCGATTTTAAAATCGGAGTTTGGCGCCGCGAAGGTGTTAAGTCGTCCGCTCAAGAAAGCTCAAAAGCCCGCCCCGGTAGGGGGTTCGGCCTTCCCCGAATTTATTTCCGATACTTGGAGATGAACTCTTCGACTTCCGGGATGCCGCCCTGGAAGATGAGGTAGCCGTTGGACGGCTCGCGTTCGGTGATCTCACCGGCGACGGGCGTCAGCATGATCTTCTTGACCTCGTCTAAATCCGTCGTCTGCCCCAAGGCCCAGCACAGTTTGACGTAGCCGACCTCGGGCAGGAGGTTGGCGGCCGGCACGACGCCCAGTTCCATCATGTCGCGCCCGGTGTCGTAGACGTACATCTGGACATAGCCCCAGAGCGTCTGAACGGTCATGTAAACGGCGATCTTCTTGTCCTGAGCCCGTTTCAGGGCCGGGTAGAGCGGCTTGTTGACGTGGCCCAGCCCGGTCCCGGCGATGATGATCCCCTTGTAGCCGTTGTCGATCAGGGAATCGATCATGTCCGGCTTCATGTTGGGATAGTAATAGACGATGGCCACCTTCTCCTCGAAGGCCGTGTTGATGACGACCTCCCGGTCCTTGCGCCGCCGTTTGTAGTCCTGCCGCAGGGGCGTGATCTTTTCCCGGCTGACCATGGCGATGGGGATGTCCCCGATCGTCCGGAAGGTCGAACGGTAGCTCGAATGCATCTTCCGGACCCGGGTCCCCCGGTGGAGCAGGCCGTACGTGTCCGAGGTCGGTCCGAACATGCAGACCATGACCTCGGCGATGTCGCTTTCGGCCGCGGTCTTGACGCTGTGCATCAGGTTGAGGGCGGCGTCCGAGGAAGGCCGGTCGGACGAGCGCTGGGATCCGACCATGACGATCGGGACGGGCGAGTTCTGGACCATGAAGGACAGGATGGCCGCGGTATGGTGCATGGTGTCGGTGCCATGACCGATGACCACTCCCTGCACGCCGTTTTGGATCTCCCGCCCGATGGCCTTGGCCGTGGCGATGTACTGCTCGGGCCCCATGTTCTCGCTGAAGACGCCGAAGAGCTTCTCGGTCTCAAGGTTGCAGATGTCGGCCAGCTCGGGGACGGAGCCGTAGAGCTCGCCGGGCGAAAAAGCCGGGATGACGGCGCCGGTGCGGTAATCGAGACGGCTGGCGATCGTGCCCCCCGTGCCCAGGAGCTTGACCTTGGGCCGGACCGGATCATAGGGAAAATCCTTTTCCGGGATCTTGTAGTGGGCTTCCTTGCGGCCGTAGATCTCGACTCCGGTCACGCGGTCGGCCAGGATGCCGATGTTGTAGCCCGAGCGCAGCTTGATGACGATATGGACAGGGTCCGCGGTCTCGGAACGCGGCAGGACGATGCCGGTATAGCGGCCCGTCTCGGTGACGAACGTGGCATCGCACCAGACCGGGGTCTGGAAATGCTGGAGGACTTCGAGGGCCCTGCCCTTGTAGCCTTTGTAGAGGTCGGCGTCGCTCATGGCCTCACCTTCCCCAGGGCTTCGTCCATGTCCCGCGAGGCGGCCGCGGCGTCGATCCGGCCGCGCCAGACGTCCATCAGCAGGCCCATGGCGCGCCTTTTCCGGCGGCGGTCGTCCTGCCACCGCGGCCCGGTCAGCAGCCCGGCGATGCGGGCCTCGTCCGGGGCCGGAGTCTCTCCGGGTTCCGGGTTCGGCAGAAAGACGTCCACCGGCCGGCCCGAGGTCAAGGCCGCTTCCAGAATCTCCGGCACGCCTTCCTTGAAGAGCCGGCGGCCCTGGATGGCTTCGAAGACCTGGTCCAGGATCGCGGCCGCTTCGGCCGTTCCGGATTCGAGCTTGATTCCCTTCCGCTTCCAGCGCTTGGGCAGATGGACCAGGATGACCGCGGCCAGCTTGGGATCGAGGCCCCGTTCGCGGACGGCCGTTTCGAAGAGCGGCGCGAACGGCGACATGGATAACTGCTCGACCAGGTCCTTCGGAACCCCGATCTCCCGGTACCAGGCCTCGCGCTGGAAAATGGATGCCGGCAGGCTGGCCTGCAGCCAGGCCAGACGATCGGCCGCGATTGTCTTGGGCGGCAGGTCCGTGTCCGGGTACATGCGGTCCGGGCCCGGCAGGATGCGCTCGAAGCCGTTCGTCCCGTCGCAGAGCGCCTGCCGCGTCTCGGAGGGGACGCCGATCGACGCCTCCTTGGCCCGGATGATGATCTCCTGGGCGGCCAGCTTGGCGTCGTCCTCCGAACCCCAGACGACCACGACGGCGTCGTTGTCGCCGGCGCCCAAGGCCTTCTTGACGGAAGGCCATTCGCCCGCCGCCAGGCCCTGGCCCAGGCTGTCGGAATGCACGATATTGGGCAGGAGCGTGAGGCAGGCGACCACCCGGACGCGATCGGAGATCTCCTGGTGAAAGTAGGTGTCGATCTGGGTCTGCCAATTGAGCAGGCCCCGGAAGCCGCGCAGGACGACGCCGTAGGCGGTCATGCCGCCGGCCAGGGCGGCCTGCAGGGGCTGATAATTCGTCCGGCGAACCCACTTGACGATCTCCTCGGCGCCGGCCTTGAACGTTTCCGCGGTGATGCCGCGACGGGTCAGCTCCTCCCGCAAACGCAGCAGGTTCCATTGCCGCATGGCCTCGTTGTAGGTCAGGAGTGGGATCCGCGGGATGCGCGGCACGCCCTTGATCTCGATCCGGGTGCCTCCCGTGACGCTGACGTTGACGTCCTCGCGTCCGGCTCCGAGTCCGGTCCGGACCCGGCCGGTGCTGCGGACCAGGCGACGCAGGATCTGGCACACCTCGGCCACTTCCCGCGGCGTCCGCATGTCGGGGCCCGTGACGGTTTCGATGAGCGGCATGCCCAGACGGTCGGTCCGATAGATCCGCCGGTGCCCGATGTCGCTGACCTCGCGGCAGGCGTCCTCCTCCAGCCCGAGCTGGATGATCTGGATGGTGCGGTCCTTATAGGGGATATGGCCGTCCACGCCCACGATCGTCGTCCGCTGGAAGCCGGTCGGAATGCTTCCGTCCAGGTACTGCTTGCGGGCGATGTGGAGCTCGTCGACCATGACGCACTCGTAGAGCATGGCGATGCTCAGAGCGATATCCAGGGCCTGTTCGTCGATCATGAACGGCGGCGTGTCGTCCATCTCGTAGGTGCAGACCGTCTCCCGGTTGATGCGGTAGATGATCTCCTTCTTGGTCTTGAACTCCATCAGGGCCGTGCCGTCGTACTCGCCCAGCTCGGACAGCGTCGGACGCATGTGGCGGAGGATCTCGGCGTGGTAGGCGCGGCTGTAATGGCCCGCCGGGCAGCGGCAAAAAAGCTTCTTTTCGGTCAGCAGCTGCTGATGGATTTCGAGCCCGGACTTGAAGCCGACGGCGGCGTAGTCCTCGGGCGTCATGTCGGCGAAAGGTTTGAAAACAAAGTCATAAGCCATGGGATCGCGTCCTTGATGATGAAAGACCGTTTTACACGCCCCCCGGCCGCAAGTCAAGGCAAGGGCGGAGACGGGGATTCGCGGCCGGCTTCCGATCTTGCGGACATCCGGAGTTCCGCATACAATCGCAGGGCAAGGAGCGCGTAGGCCATGGCCTCGAGTCGTTTCGATCGACGCGATTTCCTGAAAACCGTCCTGGCGGGAATCCCTCTGGCCGGATGGGATTGGAAATCGTTCCCCCGGGGGCAGTCGAAACCGGCGGGCGACGCCTACGACGCGATCGTCATCGGCGCGGGGCTGGGCGGATTGAGCTGCGGCGCGGCCTTCGCCCGCCAGGGCTTCAAGGTCCTCGTCCTGGAGAAGCACTCCAAACCGGGCGGCTATGCGACCACGTTCAGGCGGCCCGGCGGGTTCGTTTTCGACGCCTCCCTGCACGCCACGACGGTCGGTGAGCGGGACGGAGTCCATAATCTCATCCCCGGCTTCCCGGAGATCCGGGATGTCGCCTTCGCGCCCCATCCGAATGTCCTCCGGGCGATCTACCCGGACGACGACATCCGCGTCCCGGCTCGCGACGTTCCCGGCTACATCAAGCTCTTGAGCGACCGTTTTCCGGACGAGCGGGAAGGCGTGCAGGGTCTGTTCGAGGACATGGCGGGGATCGTCCGCGACGTCGGTGCCTTATCCGCCGCGCCCGTACCGCCGCCGGTGGTCCAATACCCCAAGCTTTATCCCCACCTGATGAAGGCGTTTGGAAAGCCATGGGGCGCTCTCGTCGACGCCCGAATCAAGAACCCCAAGCTCAAGGGGATCGTCTCCTCGCTCTGGGGCTACTACGGACTTCCCCCCTCCAAGCTGTCCTCGTTCTATTACGCCGTGCCCACCATGGGTTATCTGACTCAGGGCGGATATTACCCCCTCGGCAAATCCCAAGCCATCAGCGACGCCCTGGCCAAGTTCATCGCCGCTCACGGCGGAGCGGTCCGGCCGGCGGCGACGGTCGAAACGATCCTCGTCCGGGAGAAGACGGCGGAAGGGGTGAGAACCGTCGACGGCCGGGAATTCCGAGCCCGGGCCGTCGTCTCCAACGCCAACGCATTTGATCTGTTCCACAAGATGGTGGCGCCCGCCGACAGGCCGCAAGACTACCTGGCCCGGATGGACCGGATGGCGCCGAGCCTGTCCTCCTTCCAGGTCTTCCTCGGCCTCAAGAAGGACCTGGTCAAGGAAACCGGCCTCAAGGATACGGAGATCTCCTGGAACACCGGCTACGACATCGAGTCCGCTTACGCCGCCCGTGTCCGCGGCGAAGCCGACGGCGGATTCGTCCTGATGCTCTACGACAATCTCTTCCCCGGCTACTCTCCGGCGGGGAAAAACACGCTTTCGATCATGACCCTGCAGGGCTACGAACCTTGGCTGAAATACGAAACCGATTATTTCGCCGGGCGGAAGGACGCCTACCAGGCGGAGAAAAACCGGCGGGCCGACATCCTGATCGAAGCCGCCGAGAAAGCGCTCCTGCCCGGGCTGAGAGGCGCCATCCGAGTCAAGGATATCGCCACCCCGCTGACCAACGTCCGCTACACGGGCAACTATCGCGGCGCGATCTACGGCTGGGACCAGACCATCGACAATTCGATCCCCCGGCGGCTGGCCCACAAAACCCCCATCAAGAACCTTTACCTCGCGGGCGCCTGGACCACTCCCGGCGGCGGGTATTCGGCGGTCATCTCCAGCTGCTTGGAGTGCTTCGGCGAGATCATGAAGACCTGGTGAGCTCCTAAAGGCAACGGAAGCGTTCATGGACAAGCCTCCGGCAACCGACCGCCGCGAGGCGCCGCGGTGCGCATTTCTAACGGCCGTC
>JAQULS010000145.1 GCA_028749235.1 Acidobacteriota bacterium
GTAATAGGCGACGCTGTAGGAATAGGGCCGCTTGATGCGCTCGACCAGGAGGTAGGCGCCGTCGGGCGAGGGCTCGACCGAAGCGTAGATGCCGGGTTTGCCGATGGATTTGACTTGGCCGGTCGGGACGTCGACCTCGACGAGCTGGCCCGTGGCGTAATAGTCGAACAGGGTCTCGTCGGAGGGGCTCTTGAGCAGGTCCTGCATCGTGGCGACCTTAGTTTGCTTGCCGCCGGATACCTGGACCGTGGGGCCGATGGGGATGCGGGGCTCGACCGGAGCCGGGCCGCGGTCCCCGGGAACCATCGAGCAGAGAATCTGCTTGTCGCCGGGCATCCAGGCGATGTCGCCGGTGACCATGTTCAGCCGCGGGGCCGTCAGGGCCTTGGCCCGGCCGGAAACCGCGTCGACGACCCAGAGTTCCACTCCGTCGTCGAGGTATCGGGCGAAGGCGATCCACTTGCCGTCGTCCGACCAGGAAGCGCCGGAAAACTTGATCCCGGCGGGCAGGTCGATCTTGCGTTCCAGGCCGGTCTTGATCGTCTTCAGGGTCAGGCCCGTGCTGAAAGTCAGGACCTGGCCGCTGTTGTTGGCCGGCGTGATGCGCATGCCGGCGAGGCGGAGCAGGGGCTGGGAGATGTAGGCGATGGTCGGCATGCTCTCGTTCTCGACGAGCAGCATGACCTCGCGGTCGGGGCTTAAAGTGACGCGCGGCGTCGGCGGCGCGTTCAGGATGTCCTGGACGTTCTGCGGCGGGAGCTTGTACGGCTCCTGGGCGGCCCCGAAGGCGGCGGCCAGGGCCAGGACGATCAGGCCGAGAGACAGACGTAGGGCAAGGCGTTTGGTCATGGGATTTCCTCCGATAATGTTTGGGCGGCGCAAGACACCTACTTATATCCCATCACCCGGCCTTCGATCAATCGAAGAGTCCGGCTCCCGGCCGGGATTCCGTTCGTTTGACATGGCGCGGCAATCCCGTTAGCCTAATCCATATCGCGCGGCCCGAAACGGCGCGCCGTTCGAGCGCGAGCTTCCGAGGAGACAGGCATGAGAACACGATTCATACGGCCGGCCGCTTTTTGCGCCGGCCTTCTCATCGCGTTTTTCCTGTCCGGATGCTCCGGGCCCGAGCCGGCCAGCCTGGTTCTCCTCAACGGCACCGTCTATACGGTCGATTCCGCCCTGCCCGAGGCCCGGGCCATCGTCGTCACCGGCAACACGATCACGTCCGTCTGCAAGACCGACTCCTGGGCCAAGCGCTTCATCGGCGACAAGACCAAGGTCATCGACCTGGAAGGCAAGTTCGTCCTGCCGGGGCTCATCGACGCCCACGTCCATTTCGATGCCGCGGGAGCGTTTCTGATGGACCCCGACCTGGCGGCGGTGTCGGACGAGTTCGGCCTGCGGGCCGAGGTCGAGCGGGTCGTGAATCTCCTGGACGACGGCGAGTGGATCACCGAAGGCGGCTGGGGCGCCGACGAAGAAAAAGCGGACAAGCCCTGGCGGCCCGACCGGGGCATGATCGACGACCTGACCCCGAACCATCCCTGTTTTCTAAACCGGTTCGACGCCCGGGAGTGGCTGGCCAACACCGTCGCCCTGCGCGCGGCGGGGTTGGAGAAAAAGCGGATGGCGGGATTGGAGATGGGCCGGGACGGCAAGCCGACCGGGATCGTCCTGCGGCCGTCTCCCGCCTATAACGCCCTGGCTAAGGCCGTGGCGCCCAAGTCGGCGACACGCCTCATGGACGAGAGCCGGGCCGCTCTGAAAGTCCTGCGCGAGGCCGGGATCACGGAGATCCACGATGTCTCGACGCCGGAGCAGGAGCGGCGCTTCGCCGAGCTTGAGAAGGGCGGCGAGCTGACCTGCCGGGTCTGGCTGCGGCCCGACCTCTCGCGCGGGGCAGAGCTCATGGCGGCGGGATTCACCATGGGGCTCCATCCCGCGACCAAGCAGAAAAGCTATAGGCTTCGCTACGGGGCCCTCATGGGATATGTGGACGGCGACATGGGCACCCACGGGGCGCTGTTCTTCGAGCCCTATGCCGACCGCCCGGACGAGTCCGGGCATTGGCGGCCCCACACGGCGGACGACCCCGAGCTGCGGACAGGCAACATGGACAAGCTGGCCGCCCTGATCCATACGGGCCTGCAAGCCGGGTTTGTCCCCAACGTCCAGGCCGTCGGGGACCGGGCCGTGGCCGAGACGCTCGACCTGTTCGAGGGCCTGAAAAAGGAAAGGGGCAAAGACCTGCAGGGATTCCGGATCATTCACGCCCAAGTGATCCGGCCGCAGGACTTCAAGCGCTTCAAGCCCCTGGGCGTCATCGCCGAGGTCAATCCCTACCATATCGTGGACGACATGCGCTGGATGGAGGAAAGGATCGGCCGGGAGCGGTGCCACGGAGCCGATGCCTTCCAGTCGCTGCTCTCCGCCGGCGTCCGGCTGGTCTTCGGCTCGGACTGGCCGGGGACGAGCGCCTCGCCCTACCATGTCCGCCCGCAGGACCTCATTTATGCGGCGGTGACCCGCAAGACCCTTCAGGGCACGCCGCCGGAGGGGTGGTTCCCCGACCAGAGAATCACGGTCAAGGAGGCCCTTAAGGCCTATACGATCAACGCCGCCGCCGCTGCTTTCGAGGACGACGTTCGCGGCTCGATCAAGGTCGGGAACCTGGCCGATTTCACCGTCTTCGACGGCAATCTCCTGCAGCTCAAGCCCGACGACCTTCTTAAAGCCGAAGTGACCCTCACCATCGTCGACGGGGAAGTCGTTTTCGAGCGGAAATAGCGGTAAAAAAAGGGGCCTCCGACGGCGCCTCACGCGTCTCTTTCTCGCGGGATGCCTTCTCGTCCATTCCCGCGGCTTCGCACCGTCAGAGGCCCGTTCAACCGAACTTTTTGACCTCACTTAGCAGATAGAGCCCACCCCGCCCGTTGTCAAGTCGACGGCGATAATAGCGTGTCATCACGGAATCCGGGCCGTCTTCACCCGGCCGGTGATGGCCACGGTCAGCTTATAGGATCCCCAGGCGTTGGCCGCGGTGATCGTGGCCAAGCCGGTCACCGAGCCCAGCGCCGTGAAAACGGGCGCGTTGTTCGCCGTGACGAGGACGCCCTCGGGCACCGTCCGGCGCCAGAGAATCCAGGCTTTTCGCTCGGGATCGTATCGCTCCGTCGTGATCCCGGCCGCCGGGAAGCGGACTCTGTAGGAGACGCCGTCGCGAAGCGCCTGGACGCGGGCCCGGTTGAGCGCCGCGCGCGTTTCCCAGACCGCGCTTTCCAGACGATACTTGGGGGCCAGGGAGAGGAACGATCCGGCACTCAAGGCCAGAATGCCGCCGGTGATGGCCAGGACGATGACCATCTCGAGCAGGCTGAAACCCCGGCGCGACACGGCCTCAAGTCCTTTCCCGCCAGGCCCGCGGGCTGAATCCGAGAAGCAGCAGCACCGGCTCGGCGGCGGAGGGTGCCGGGGCGGGCGCGAGCCATCCGTCCGCGATCCTTTCGTCCGGATGGATCGTCAGCCGGCTCGCGCCGGGATGAAGAAAAGCCGTCTGAACGCCGCCCGAAACGAGAACGCTTTTCGCCGCTCCTTCGACGGAGAAGGATCCGGCGGCTGTCAGGGACGCCTGGATTCGGACATCCACGGGGGCGTTCGAACCGATCTTGATGTCGCCGCGGGTCTCGCTGCCGTCGAGGACGTCCCGGCCGGCCGCGTAGACGACCAGTTGGGACTGCTTGTCCTTGAGATAAGGCACGGATCCTGCCCAGCTTACGCCTTCGTGCAGGAGGTCGGAGTCGATGACCAGCTCGTCCGTCGAGACGATGGTCAGGGATTGCCCGTCACGCAGGCAGGGGAGGCCCGATGAAGAGGCGGCTTCGAGATTTCCCGTCGAATCGACGACGGCGGCGCTCAATGAACCAATGGCGCCGTTGACGAGGATGATGCCCAGCGGCGGCTGGGCATCCTGGACGAGCCCCTCCGGCGTCTGGAAATCCAGCGGCCCGAGGCCGGGCGTAAAAGAAAGCCGCCAGGCTCCCGCCGCGTTCACGAAGCCGACGACCTGGCGGCCGCCGTCGATGCCCAAGAGGAGGCTGTCCAGATCGCCCTGGACGAAGATGCCCCCCGGACCGGAATCGTTCCGGATGAGATAGACGCCGTCGGGGACGGGCTCGTCGACCGCCGGAAGGCCCAGGGCTTGGCGCAGGATGGCCAGGCTGATTCCGCCGGGATCGAGAGAGCGCACTTTCATGGCCTTGGCCAGCAGGGGAGAGGCGTCGGCTGTGACGAGCGACCGGGGCGAGACGAGGCCGCGCGGCGCCAGATTCCCGCGGCGGTTGGGGGCCAGCGTCAGCCGGCCGTCTTCGAGAAGCGAGGCGGCCGCTTCGTTGGCCTCGGCTCCGGCCAGCAGAAACGGGAAACAGGACAGGGGGAGCCGGCCGGCCATCACGCTCAAGGCCAGATCGAGGCCGGCGGACGACTCGGGCGGCCATCCCGTAAGACGTCCCCGGGCGTCGATGGCGACTAGATAGTCCGAGCGGACGTACGGATCTTCTTCCCGGCGGCGTTCCAGCCTGCAGGCCGCCGTCGCGGACCAGGATAGATTTCCGGAGGCGCTATTGGATAGAAAGGGAAACGCAAGGCCCATGGCTTTCTCCGCCGCTAGAATTCCTCCGCCGGAGCCGTCGGCCCATAAGGCCAAAAGCTCTTCCTCGAATAGTCGCGCCGGCTCGGATGTTTTATCCGCGGACCACGAAACGAGCTTGGCCAAAGAGTCCTTTACGCCGCCTTCCGCGGCGCTCTCCAGGCGCAAGGCGTCGCGCCGGGCTTGGGAGAACCGCAGGAATCCGTCCGAGAAGAGAACGAGGCCGAGGCCCAGACAGGAATAAAGCAGTAATAGAAACACGGCAATGAGGGATACCGTCCCTCGTCGTCCCGTCGAGGACTGCCCGAAACGGGGCCGCCCTCGCCTTTCATGGCCCGGTTCCGTCCGCGAGCCATAGATTTTTGCCCAGAACCGTCGCTTCATAAATGGCCTCCTCTCGTCCGTCCAGACGGATCGCGAGTCCGAGGGTTTTGGCCGTCGAGTCGAGCCGGCAAGTGAATCCCGCGACGCCTTCGACCAGCGGCTGGGCCGAGCCCGCGTCGACCCGGCGCCGCAGGATCTTGTCGTCTTGGTCCCAGAAGATCTCGACTTTTCTGACGAGCAGGAGGACGGAGTCGCCGTTCGGGTAAGCGCGCCGCAGGGGCGAAGCGAGCTTGACGCCGCCTTCGCCGACGGCCGCGATCGCCCCCGCCTCGCCGCCGTCCGGAGACAGCAGGCAGATTTCGCGGCCGGCCGCGAAGTCATCGGTTTCGGCCAGCGGGACGAATGTGTCTCCGGCGGCCAGGGAGGCGGCCGGCAAC
Source organism: Acidobacteriota bacterium (assembly GCA_028749235.1). Lineage (GTDB taxonomy): Bacteria > Acidobacteriota > Aminicenantia > Aminicenantales > UBA4085 > UBA4085. Next base: position 5,410 of record JAQULS010000145.1, read on the forward strand.
GTCTCTTTTTCGAGGCAGGCGATGACGAAACCCGTTTCGTTTGCCGAGATCCCGGAGATCAGTCCGAGTCGCGCCGCATGGATCAGGCCGCGCCCGGCTTCGCGGATGTCGATCCTGGCCCGGTCCAAACCGGCCGCCGCCCGCTCGTCTTTTTCTTCGGCCGCGTTCAGCTTGAAAAAGACCCGGCGGCTCGCCGCGAAGGCCTCGATGCCCGCCAGCGTCAACAGGGTGATGAGGCACATCGAAAGCAGGGCTTCGATCATGGTTGAGCCGCGCCGTTTCATTCAGAACCCCAGCTCCCGGCTGATAAAAAGGGGCATGGCGAAAGCCCGCTCAGGCGCCTCGTCCGGGACGATCCGGACGTCGATTATATAAGGAGATCCTGCTTCCGCCGCGGCGGTCCAGGAGAGCGTGTAACGCCGGGTGTCGCGGCCGGCGGCCGCGGCCCGGCCGTCCGCCACGATCGCGTTCGTGCCCTGGGCTCGGACGGCCGCCGCCTCGGCGCGCAAGGCTTCCAGCCGGGCCGAGACCAGGTTTGTCATGTCCATGATGGAGCGGGCCCGACCTTGGACCCGCAAGGCAAGGACGAGCATTTCGGCAGTTCCCACCATGAGAAAAAAGGCCAGGGCCATGGCCAGGATCGTTTCGATCAGGCTCGAGCCGGGCCTTGCGCCGAGGCGTTTTCGTTTGCCGTTGTTTGTCATGGCGTGGCAGATAGTTGCGAAATCCGTGCCGGGAACGGAGCGGGCCGTATAAGGGGGAAAGCAGCGGCGGCGCGGCCGGCTGGACAACGGACGGCGACTCTTTGTCGTCCTCGTTATAACAGCGGTTTCCGCATGTTCACCCTCGCGGCGACCGGTAAATATTACTGTCGCGGCGAGGGCTGCGAAGCGCTGTCGCGAGTGCGCTTCGTCCCCCTTATTGTGACAGCGGTTTCCGCCGATTACCCTCGCGATAGCAAGAAACGTGCGGGTTAATTAGGGCTGGAAAGAAAACGTTTACGGCGCATGCGGAAGTATTTTTTCAAACCCGTCATAAAGGCTTGAAAAAGAAGCAGATAAAATCGAAAAAATTTTCGATATTTCTCTTGACATGGAAAGGCTGAAATCGTATTATGTCCGAGCCTTCTCCATTATCGATCGCAAGATCGAACACATGAGAATAAGTAGTGGTGGAGAAGTTTTCTCTCCCGGGCGGAGGGAATCGGATCTTTGAATCGAAAAGCGGAGCGATGTGTACTAAACCAGATTGCCAGATCAACTCTGCTAAGTACCCGCAAGGGTGCTTATAATTGGAGAGTTTGATCCTGGCTCAGAGCTAACGTTGGCGGCGTGCCTAACACATGCAAGTCGAACGCGCCGTAGCAATACGGTGAGTGGCAGACGGGTGAGTAACACGTGGGTAATCTCCCTCCGAGCGGGGAATAAGCACTCGAAAGGGTGTCTAATACCGCATGACGCCCTGAGGCGCAAGCCGAAGGGTTAAAGCCGTAAGGCGCTTGGAGATGAGCCTGCGTCCTATTAGCTAGTTGGTAGGGTAATGGCCTACCAAGGCTGAGATGGGTAGCCGGCCTGAGAGGGTGAACGGCCACACTGGAACTGAGACACGGTCCAGACTCCTACGGGAGGCAGCAGTGAGGAATTTTGCGCAATGGGGGAAACCCTGACGCAGCGACGCCGCGTGGAGGATGAAGGCCTTCGGGTCGTAAACTCCTGTCAGAGGTGAAGAATGCCCGCAAGGGCTTGACGGTAACCTCAGAGGAAGCCCCGGCCAACTACGTGCCAGCAGCCGCGGTAATACGTAGGGGGCAAACGTTGCTCGGAATTACTGGGCGTAAAGGGTGAGTAGGCGGCTGTGCAAGTCAAGGATGAAATCCCGTGGCTCAACTGCGGAACTGTCTTTGAAACTGCGCGGCTTGAGGACAGTAGAAGAGAATGGAATTCCCGGTGGAGCGGTGAAATGCGTAGATATCGGGAGGAACACCTGAGGCGAAAGCGGTTCTCTATGCTGCTCCTGACGCTGAGTCACGAAAGCCAGGGGAGCGAACGGGATTAGATACCCCGGTAGTCCTGGCCATAAACGATGGATACTGGATATTCCTGCAGTTGTGTGGGAGTGTCGAAGCTAACGCGTTAAGTATCCCGCCTGGGGAGTACGGTCGCAAGGCTGAAACTCAAAGGAATTGACGGGGGCCCGCACAAGCGGTGGAGCATGTGGTTTAATTCGACGCAACGCGAAGAACCTTACCTAGGCTTGAACCGGCGGTAGTAGAAACCCGAAAGGGAGACGATCCCAGTTTACTGGGAAGCCGCCAGAGGTGCTGCATGGCTGTCGTCAGCTCGTGTCGTGAGATGTTGGGTTAAGTCCCGCAACGAGCGCAACCCTTGTCTTTAGTTGCCAGCGAGTCATGTCGGGCACTCTAAGGAGACTGCCTCGGACAACGAGGAGGAAGGTGGGGATGACGTCAAGTCAGCATGGCCTTTATGTCTAGGGCTACACACGTGCTACAATGGACGGTACAAAGGGCAGCAAGACCGCGAGGTGGAGCTAATCCTCAAAACCGTTCTCAGTTCGGATTGGAGGCTGCAATTCGCCTCCATGAAGTCGGAATCGCTAGTAATCGCGGATCAGCTACGCCGCGGTGAATACGTTCTCGGGCCTTGTACACACCGCCCGTCACATCACGAAAGCTGGT
>JAQULS010000022.1 GCA_028749235.1 Acidobacteriota bacterium
TTTCCAGGTTGGCCCGAACCAGGCGCCGCTGGAGCGGATCGTCTTCCACGACCAGAATGACGGCTTGGCTCATGTCCGACCTCCGGGAAGATCGATCCGGAACCTGGCGCCCCCTTCGGCCCTCGGCTCGGCGGCGACGGTCCCGTCGTGGGCTTCGACGATCTTGCGGGTCAGGAACAGCCCTACGCCCAGGCCTCCGGGCTTGGTCGAGGTGAAGGGATCGAAGATCCGTTCCAGGTCCGCTTCCGGGATGCCGTGACCCGTGTCCTCGACGTCGATGTGGACCCGGCCGTGACGGCGTTCGGCCAGGGCCTCCACGGCGCCTGCTTCGGTCGCCTCGACGGCGTTGCGGAGGAGGTTGAACAGCGCCTGGAGGAGAAGGGCCCGATCGCCTATGACGGCCAGGCTCTCGGGCGCCTCGGTCCGCAAGCTGATCCCGCGCCGGGAGGCCTCCCCGGCCAGCAACTCGGCCGCTTCGCGGAGGAGATCGCCGACTAGAATCCGTTCGGCCTTGATTTCGAGCGGCCGCGCGGCCGATGAAAACTGATCGACGATGCGGCCGATCCGTTCCACCTCGGCCCGCCCGAGGGCCGTATCCTCCGCGCACTCGGCGGGAGCGCGGCGCTCCAGGCTCTCGAACAGAAGAGCCAGGCCGTTGAGCGGGTTCTTGATCTCGTGGGCGATTCCGGCCGAGAAGCCCGACAGCTCCTGGAAGCGCCGCTTCTCCTTCCGTTCCGCCATGGCCTCCTCGGCCCGGACCAGAGTCAGGCGGTGAAGCCGGTAGACGCCGCTGAGGATGAGGAGCCCGACGGCGGCCATGGCGGCGGCGAGAAGCAGGAAGCTGCGGCGAGAGTACCTTTGCATTTCCTCGAGCCGGGCGAGAGAGTAGCCGATATAGAGTGAATAGGGCCGTCCGTCGCCGCCGAGGAAGGGGCGCCGGAGGTTGAGAATCAGCCCGGCCGGGGATTCGATGGTCCATTCGTCCTTGCCGGCCAGGTCGGCTTTGCTGACCGGAAGATATCCCTCGAAGCGCGAGGACCAGCCCAGGACCGCGTTGTCGGCGTCGAGCAGGGCCAGAAAATAGGCGTCGGCCGGTCCGGCGAAGCGGCCGATGATTTCGGAGGCCGGCACCCCGGCTCCAAGCAGACGGGACGCCTCGGACTCGAGAATGCGGGCCGACGCGGCCAACTGCTCCCGGACCAGGGCTTCGGTGCTGCGGCGGATGAAGGACCGATTGAGGGTGGACTGGGCGAAGAACAGGGCCAGGACGGCGGCCGAAGGAAGGAGGAAAAACGCCAGCAGGCCGCTTCTCTTCAAACCCGCCCGCTCCGCCTGCGGTCGGAAGAGCCCTTGGGGCCGCCCCGCCAGCTGGGAAATCCTTTCCGATCCCGCACCGTGAATATCTCCCCCTGGACCGTCACTTCGCGGGCGATCAGCAGGGCGGGTTGTCCAGGCTGAGAGACCAACGAACCGACGATCCGGACGATCTCTCCCTGGTGGAGGTCCCGGTCAAAGAACCAGGCCGGGCTTATCTCGACTTGAATGGGCCGGTCGGTATTTTTTTCTCGCAGCTCAAGGACGAGGAAAGGCGCCGTGCCCGCGTAGCGGGACTCGAAGCGGATGCTCCGGACCGCACCCTCGATCCGGACCTCGGCGTCGATATCGTAGAAGTGCGGGCCGGTCTGGGCGGCAACCGCGCCCGCCCAGATCAGGAGGGCGGTCAGAAGTGCGGCGGCGCGGCTCATGGCTTTTTCCCCGGCCCCGGGTGCCAATCCAGGCTCAGCGAGACGGCCGGCCCGCTCCATTCGTAGAGCGGGTCATTGGAGCCGTTGCGGATGTAGGCGCCAGTCAGGACGGCCGTCCAGTGGGCGAATGTCTTCTTCAAACGCGCCTCGATCTGACCGCGGCGGTCCCGTCGGGTGGCCCCGAGCGCGAGGCCGTCGAGCCCCAGGGCTTCGATGCCCGGAAACTCCTTATCGGTCCAAGTATATCCCAAGCGGAGCTCGATATTCCAGGGGAGAAGCGCCGTGGCCTGGGCGTTCCAGCCGAAGCCCTGCCAGGCGAACGTGTCGTAGGTGGGGTTCTCGATCATGGTGAATTCCTCCACCGTGGTGAAGGGGTTGCGGCCCGAGAGAGTCCACTGCCAGACGCCTGCCAGACGGAGGCCGACCCGGTCGCCCAGGCCCTGGGCGATGGTCCCGTTGAAGGCAGCCACCTGGATTCCGCTGCCCCCGCCTTCCATGGATGCGTAGGCATAGCCCCCGACTCGTTCGCCGCGCCAGGAAGCGTTCTGGACCCCTTTGCCGGAATTCTCCGATTTTGGAGATCCGGGTCCTTTTCCCGAGGCGTCGATGTTCCCCGAACCTCCCCCGGACTCGCCGCTTTGACCCGACTGGCCCGCGTCGCCTTTCCCGGGGCCTTCGCCCAGGGCCGCGGGGGTCAAGCTTGAAGCGGGATCGGCCGTCTCCGTCTCTTCCGATCCGTCCCCGGAGTCCGTCAGCCAGGGGTGGAGAAAATATTTATATCCCCAGGAAAGCTCGGCTTTCAGCGTCGTGCGCGAAGCGAAATATTTGTCCAGGGAGAGTGCGGCGCCCTGGCTGACGAAATCGAACGGGCTGAACGAATAGGCCCTGTATTCCGTGACGGCCGTAGCTTTTAGGATGGAAGAGGGGGAGAGATAGGACTTGAGCGACGCAGTGAAGCGTCCGCCGGAGCGGTTGAAGTCGACGAAATCCTCCCCGAACCGAACGGCTTGTCCCTCTAGGGCGAAATAGAGCGCGGTCTTGGAGCCCAGGGATTTCACATAGTCGGCGCCTACAGAGAGGTCCAGATCGCTCAATCCCGAGTTCTCCCAGAGGCGTGAATACTCGGCCGCGGCGAAAAGGCTGAAGGAGGAAAGGGACTTGTCCCAAGACAGTCCGGTTACCGTGACCCAGTCCGGACCCGAAACCGATGTCTGGAAAAGGTTACTGACGTAGGCTTGGGCCAGGGAGAACTGGAGCGTGTCCGCCGCCGCCGGCAGGCAGGCCGCGGCTATCAGCCAGGCGGCGATTCGGAATTTCCTCATGCTCGTCTCCATGCGGCCGAGGGCGGGCCGGGGCCGTCCCCCGCCCGCCCCCCGCGGCGTTAGGTCTTCGGTTCAGCGCCCTTTACGGGCGGCCTTGCCCTTGGAGCCCGTGCCGTCGCAGACTCCGGTCCCGAACGGCCCGCCGGACGATCCGCGGAAGCCGCCCCGGCCGAGCCCCATGCCGCTGCCGGCCTGCCCGCCGTTCCCGTTGCCGGCCTTGTAGCCGGATCCGTCCTTGGGACGGGTCCAATCGGGGTCCTGGCCGTTGGGAATCCCATCGTTGTCGTGGTCCCGGGCCAGGTCGTTGAGCCCGTCGCAGTTCTGGTCCATGAATTGGACCTGCAGCTCGGAGCTCGTGCGGACCAGGTTCTTGAAGCTGTTCTTCTTTGCCTGGGCGAAGGCGCCCGGTCCCAGAAGCGCAAGCCCCAAGCCCAGGATCGCCGCCGCCATGATGACTTTCTTGAATCTCATTTTATACCTCCTTGATGAGCTTCACCAGGATTAATGCACGAAGCGTGCCATTATGCATGTTGTTGTCATTAAATGAATAAAGCTACTCGAGGGGTGACGCGAACGGACGGATATGTCGTCATTCCGACAATTTTGTCGGGTTTGGAGGGCCGATCAGAGATGTAACTTTCGGCTCGGCTCCAGCGTCATACAAAACAGATGGAGTTAAGCAGAGAGAAGGAGAATCCCTATGCGAAAACCAATAGGCGCTTTAATCCTAGTCTTTTTGTCTTTTTCCGTCGTTTATGGGCAGAGCGCCCAGACGGCCGTTAACTCCGCGGAGAAAAAGGCGGTCATCGAGGCTCTCTGCAAGAATCTGGAGCAGGAGTACATCTTCCCTGATGTCACCGCAAAATACGTCCAAATGCTCAGGGACAATCTCCAATCCGGAAAATATGAGGGTATCGGACAGCCGGGGCAATTCGCCGCGACGGTCACCCACGACCTGATGTCCGTGCACCGGGACCTGCACCTCTCCGTCCGGTTCAATCCGAACTGGGTGAAGGAGGAGAGGAACAGGAAAGAGCTCGATGAAGCGGCGATCCGGCGCAATGAACGAAGAAGCCGGACTACCAATTACGGGTTCAACGAAATCAAGATACTTCCGGGCAATATCGGGTATCTTAGACTTAATGAATTTACCTATGACACAGGAGCCCAGGATGCCGCCGTCGGGGCCATGAGCTTCCTGTCGAATGCCGACGCCCTGATCATCGACCTGAGAGGGAATGGCGGCGGCTCCCCGGAAATGGTCCAGTTTCTGTGCAGCTATTTCCTGGGCAATCCGCGCCGGCATCTCAATTCCTTCTCCTACAAGGACATAGATAAGCTGACCCAGTATTGGACCTATACTTATCTTCCCGGAAAAAGGCTGGATAAAGCCGACCTCTACTTGTTGACCAGCGAATCCACGTTTTCCGCCGCGGAAGAGTTCACCTACAATCTGAAGAACTTGAAGCGGGCCACGGTCATCGGGGAGACCACCGGAGGCGGAGCCCACGACAACAAGTTCGTCATCCTCAGCGACAATTTCATGATGAGCCTGCCCTTTGCCCGGGCCATCAACCCCGTCAGCAAAACAAACTGGGAAGAAGTCGGCGTCGAGCCCGATATCAAAGTTTCGCAAAACAAAGCCCTGGCGACGGCCCTGGCCATGGCCGGCAAGAAATTGGCGGAAAAGGAGAAGGACCCGGAATTCAAGGCTTATTATCAGTGGTATTTCGAGACCTACAATGCCGCCCTGAACCCGGCATCCATCGAAACGGAGGCGCTGCGATCTTATGTCGGGACCTATGGCCCCCGGACGATCACCCTGGAAGGCGGCTCCCTTTTTTACCAGAGGCAGGGGCAGGCCAAGAGGAAAATGATCCCGCTTGCCGAGGACTATTTCCTATTGGATGGAAATGAAAACTTCAGACTAAAGTTCCTCAAAGAAGGGGACCGCATCGTCGCCGTGGAAGGCCGCAATCCGGGCGGAGCGGCCGACAAGCATCTAAAGAATAAATAAACGGGGACGATGGGCCGCGGCCGGGCCGGCGGTCATTTCAGGATATGGGTATCCCCGCTGCGGCGGGTGACCTGAATTTTATCCAGATATTCCAGAACGGCGCAGGCGTATTTGCGCGAGACCTTGAGAACGTCCTTGGCCTCGGAAATCGTGATCGAGCGGCGCAATTTGAGGAACTGGAGGACGGCGGTTCTGGCCTTCTCGAGCGCCTCGCGGTGGAATGTCACCTTGGGGTCGAGCCGAATCAGCGTGCCCTGCTGAACGAGCGTGCCCATGATCTTGCGGAACTGGTTGAGGGGGAGCCGCAATTCCTTGACCACGTCGTCCTCGAGGGGCGGCTCGAAGGCGGCCCGCTTGAAGATCGTTTCGACCTTGCGAGCCAGATCCTGATCCTTGTCCACGAGCTTGGCCTGGTGGCCCGGGAGGCTGACGCCGCCTTCAGGGCGGATGATGGCCTGGGCCGAAGCCAGGGCGTCCAGGACTTGCCGCAGTGCGGCGTCGCCCGTCTCGCGGCCCAGGGTAGAGGCTAAGTCGGCAGCCGGCATGAACGGCTTGTGGGGGTTGGCGTCCAGATACTTCTTGATTGAGGCGTAAGCCTTGTCTTTGAGAACGGCAAATGCATCGGCGGGGAGAAAACGCTCGTCCTTGTCTCCCTTGATGCGAACCAGGCGGTCGGTTTGAAGAAGCCCATCCACGGCGGAACGGATAAGCGCGGGCGTGCGACCCAGGGTAAGCGAGATTTCCTCGATCGAGCGGGCTTTGGCCGGATCCTTGCGGAAAACCTGATCGACGGCGTCGGGTAAGGCGCCTTCGAACTTGCGTATTCCGGCCAGGGCGGTCTCGTCGAAGCGCTTGTGGCGCGGGGGAGAGACGTCCAGGACTTCGCCGCCGCCTATCGTATTGAGCGGCGAGAACGTGCGGATGATGAAGCGGTCGCCGTAGAGAGCGGTCGTGGGCGATTCCAGGACGAACTGGGCCAGCATGGACTCGCCCGGCAGGAGCTTCTCTTTCTCCAGGAGGACGACCCGGGCGATCGTCTCATCGGTGCCGACGTGAAAGCGGACCCGGTCGCGGGTCTTGAGCTCGATGTCGGCGTTTGGCAGGAGGCGCAGGCGGGCGTCGAGCCGCTGGGTGGGAACAAGAAAGCCCGGCCGGGCGGCGCATTGGCCGCGGCGGAGGGCGTCTTTCTCAACGTCGTGGATGTTGAGAGCGGTGCGTCGGCCAAGGCCGGAGTCGTCCTGCTTGGACTTGTGGACCTGGACGCCGCGCACGCGGGTCTCGATGCGTTCGGGCAGGATCTCGATCCGGTCGCCGATCTTGACCTCGCCCGAGAGAATCGTGCCGGCGATGACCGTGCCGAAGCCGTGCTTGATGAAAACGCGGTCGATCGGCATACGGAAGTAACCGCAGTCGTCGCGGCGCTCCACGCGGAGGCCGGCGGCGCGGAGGGCGGAGATAAGGGCGGGTAGACCCGCTCCCGTATGGGCCGAGACGGGGAGAATGGGTGAAGTCTCGAGGAACGTTCCGGCGACGAAGGCGCGGACTTCGGTTGTGAGCGCGGCGATGCGTTCGGCGTCCACCAAGTCGGACTTGGTCAGAGCGATGATCCCCTCGCGCACCGAGAGCAGCCGCAGGATGTCGAAGTGCTCGCGGGTCTGGACGGAGATGCCCTCGTCGGCGGCGATGACGAACAGCACGGCGTCCACGTTGGAGGCGCCGGCGACCATGGTCTTGACGAACTTCTCGTGGCCGGGGACGTCGATGAAGACGATCTGCTTCTCGTAGTCGGGCTGGTCGAGAAAGACGAACCCGAGCTCGATGGTCATGCCCCGCTCTTTTTCCTCGGGCAGGGTGTCGGGGTCGGTGCCGGTCAGGGCCTTGACCAGGGCGGACTTGCCGTGGTCGATGTGTCCGGCCGTGCCGACGATGAGATGGGGCTTTTCTGACATTGGGGACATTGGGGGTCAGGTCTAGAGATTCAAGATTTCCTAGCCGATATTATACCCCAAGCGGGGCGGGTAATCGTGCGTGAGAGGCGAGAAAAGGGATGGGGAGAGGAGAGAAAACAGCGCAGAATTGATGTTGACAGGGGTGTGCGAAGAACATATATTATCATACGGAGTATGATATGGTCAGAAAATCGATCGTCATGGACAAGCACCTCCTTTACGAGGTGAACCGTTTCGCGGAGAAGGACCAGCGGGATTTCTCGAATACGGTCCGCTATGCCACGCGGATCGGACTCATCGCGCTCGAGAACCCGGATCTCACGGTTGGGGAGATCAAGGACATTCTCGAGGCCCAGTTGGACGCGGAGGCTAAGCGCGTCTCGGCCCTTGATTCCGACGAAATATGATCCTCCTCGAGACAGCCAAGTTCGCCAAACTGCGAAAAAAGATCAGGGACGAGTCCGAGCGGATGGAATTGAAGGCGGCGATCCTGGCCGTCCGCGATGAACCGAGTATTGGGAAAAAGCTCAAAGGCGAGCTCGGACATCTGCGATCATACGCATATAGCGTGCGCGGACAGGCCCGGAGGCTCGTCTATCATTGGGAAAAAGATACCGTGACGCTGTACTCGTTCGGCCCGCGGCAAGGGGCTTACAAGTAGGTCAAACGAGGCGAATAGGAACGCGGGCTAGCGGTCCGCGATCTTGTCCCAATTTCGGATTTTATAGCGCTTGACTGTTTCCAAGCCCGCGTCTTCATCGACGTAAACCGCGTAAAGATAGCCGTCCCGGATGACCGAAGTGTTCGGGGGCAGAGACGAAGTATACAGGAAATACCCCTCCCGGCTGAAGACATCGACTTCCTTGGGGATGGCGTCTTGGACGTTGCTTTTCCCGGTGTGGGTGTAGTTGCGCTGGACATAGATTCGGCCCTTGGAATCCGTCAGGAGAGCGAAGAAGTGCGGTTTGCGCTCGGGGACCGGGATCTTCTTGAAATCGGCTTTTTCGGCGGCGGTGAACTCCGGGGTCGGCGCGTCCTTGGTCATGCGGCGGAGAACGGCGCCGTCCGGATTGATGAGTGTGAGATCGTAATCCTTGGAATAGCCGTAGACGAATGTTTTGTCATCGACATTCGCCAAATACATATCGAGTTCAAAGCCGGTGGTGATAATCACCGTTCCGCCGCCCGCGTGTTTCGTGTACACGGTGTTGGGATTCTCGGCCAGCGCGCGAACGATTTTGCCGCCGGCGCCGATTCTGGCGATCTGATTACGGCGGACGAGATCGTCTTCTCCGCTGTTGTCCAAGACGGCCAGAAAATCTCCGTCCTCGAGGGGATAGAAATCGTAGATGACTTTTCCCCAGGACAATTTGGTTGCGGGCCGGCCGTCGCGATCGAATGGGAGAATGGATATCGCGGACTCGCGGACAAAAAGAGTATCCGTGCGGAGATCGATGCGGGCGAAACGGGGATATTGGAATTCTCCCGGGCCCTGGCCTTTGCGGCCGAGCGTCGCAAGATGGCGCCCGGTCTTGTCGAATTTTTGGATGCGGACGTTTCGCATATCGGCGACATAAATATTGCCTTGAGAGTCGACCTGGACGTCCGCGGCCACCCAGAACAGATAATTTTTGTCGTCTTCGCGGCCGATGCTCAGCTCTTCCCGCAGGTCAAGGGTGAGAGGACCGTAAAGCGGTGCCGAGGGGTTGTGGACGACTTTAACATTGTTCTCGGTCGCGATGGTTCCCTTCCATTGCGGCTTTTGCGGCGCGCCGGGCAGGACGAGGGCGAGAGTTAAAAGTACAGCGAGCATTGGAACCTCCCTTTCGCCGGACAACAGCCCGACTAATGCATAAACTCTCTTATAATACGTTATGGCGGGGAGATGTTATTAACGGAAGTTGAAGAAACTAAAGACTTAGTGAACGGCGGAAACGGAGCTTAAACGAGCCGGATGCGGGCGCCGGAAGTCGATTTCCCGAGAACGCGGCCGATGATGGCGGCGGATGAGACGCCGCGCTCATGAAGGCGGGCCAGAACGGCATCGGCGCGGGACGGATCGACGCACATCAGCAGACCGCCTGAAGTCTGGGGATCGTAGAGGACCGGTTCCAGGTCGTCGGGGACGGATGGGGAACGATCGACGAAAGCCGCGGAGAAGTCGCGGTTCTTTTCGATGGCCCCGCTGATGACGCCTTGCGATATGAGCTCGCGGACGCCGTCGAAGAGGGGCATGCGCGCGGGCTCGATTTCAACGGAAACGCCGCTCTGGGCGGCGATCTCGGATAGGTGGCCCATCAGACCGAAGCCGGTTACGTCCGTGGCGCAGAGAACCCCCGCCTCGATCATGACTTCGGCGGCAGCGCGATTGAGCTCGGCCATGGAGCGGCCGATGGCGTCGCGCCAGGCGGGGAGGGCCTTGCCGATCTGGGCGGCGAAGGAGATGACTCCGGTGCCGAGGGGCTTGGTCAGGATGAGCACGTCGCCGGGGCGGGCCTTGTCGTTGGTGATGAGGCGCGAGGGATGGACCAGGCCGGTGACGGCGAATCCGAACTTGATCTCCTTGTCCTTGATGCTGTGGCCGCCGAGAAGGGCGGTGCCGGCCTCGGCGAGGGCGTCGATGCCGCCCTGCATCATCTTGTTCAGGACGCGGTGGGAGACGCGGTCGATGGGGAAGGCCACGATCGAGAGGGCGGTGAGAGGGCGGCCGCCCATGGCGTAGACGTCGGAGACCGAGTTGGCGGCGGCGATGCGGCCGAAGAGGTAGGCGTCGTCGACGACGGGGGTGAAGACATCGACGGTCTGGACCAGGGCGCGCTCGTCGTCGAGCTTGTAGATGCCGGCGTCGTCGCAGGTGTCGGCCGAGACGAGGACGTTGGGATCCGTGGGGCGGGGCAGGCCGGCCAGGGCTTTTTTGAGGTCGTCCTGGCCGATTTTAGAGGCGCAGCCGGCGTTTTCGACGAATTGGGTCAGGGGGACGTTTTCGGCGGCGTCGGTTTCGCGCTCCCCGGCGCAAAGGCAGACGTTCTTCTGCTTGAAAAGGGGGCAGGGGCAGGGATCCTTGGGGTTGCAAATGCAGTGACCGAGGGCGATCGATCGCCCCATGATTTTCTTGCGCTTTTCGTAGTTTATCAACATAGTCTCCGATTGGGGGTCAGGTCTAGAGATTCAAGAATCGCCGCCGTTTGTTTACGATATGTAAATGTTCGTTGGCAGAAATCTTGAATCTTAAGACCTGACCCCCATCTTGATCGCTTCGATGATTTCTTGGTCCTCGTCCGGCTGGATCGTGCGCAGGTCGAAGAGCAGGGCGTCTTTATGAATCCGGGTGAAGACGGCCGGCCGGCCCTGCCGCAGCGCCTTGGCTACAGCCTCGAGCCCGGCGGACTCGCCCGATTTCAATCGCAAAGCTACGACTTTGGACGGGATCGTCTCCACCGGAACCGATCCGCTCCCGGTTTGAGCCTCGCCGTCCTCGACGTTTACCGACATGCCCGCGGGCAGCGCCGGCTGAAGCTCCGTGACGATGGCCTGTCCGCGCCGCTCTAGGTCATCGAGCTTGAGCGACAGCATCCGATAGAGGGGATGACGCTCTTCGAGCTTGTCGGGCGCCAGGAATAGCCGCAATGTGGCTTCCATCGCCGAAAGCGTCAGCTTGCCGCACCGGAAAGCGCGGGCCAGCGGGTTCTTTTTTATGCGGGCGACGATGTCGGCCTTGCCGACGATGATGCCGGATTGCGGGCCGCCGATGAGCTTGTCGCCGCTGAAGCAGGCCGCGTCCACGCCCGCCGCGATGCTCTCGCGCACCAGCGGTTCGCTCTCCAAGCCGTAGGCTTTGAGATCGACCAGCGCGCCGCTGCCCAAGTCGTCAACGACCGGGATGCCGCGCTGCCGGCCCAATTCCGCCAGCTCCTCGATCCCGGGCTCGGAATGGAACCCGAGAATACGGTAATTGCTGTGGTGAACCCGCAGGATGGCGCCGGTTTCCGGCCCGGCGGCGTCGGCGTAGTCGCGCAGATGCGTTTTATTGGTCGTCCCCACTTCGCGCAGGATGGCCCCGCTCATGGCCATGACATCGGGCATCCGGAAGGAGCCCCCGATTTCGACGAGCTGTCCGCGCGAAACGATGACTTCCTTGCCGCGGGCCAGCGTATTGAGGATGAGGATCGTGGCGGCCGAGTTGTTGTTGCAGATCGTCGCCGCTTCGGCGCCCGTGAGCTTGCGCAGAAGGCCGTCGACGTGGGAGTCTCTTGGCCCGCGCCGGCCGCCGTCGATGTCGAGGGCCAGCGTGCAGTAGCCGTGCGTGGCTTCGTCCAGCGCCTCCCGCGCGTCCGCCGAGAGCAGGGCGCGCCCCAGGCCCGAGTGCATCAGGATGCCGGTGGCGTTGATGGCCCGGCGCAGAGTGCGGGCTGAGCGGATTTCGAGAAACGCGCCCGCGTGGGCGAGTATGGTTTCGGACAGCACGGCGGCCGCGTCCGCATCCGGCCCGGCCGCCAGGATCGTCCGGCGTGCCGCATCGAGCGCGGCGCGCAGGGCCTCGACGGCGGACTCCCGCCCGAATCGTTCGATAAGCCCTCGAGCCTCTTCCCGTCCGAGAAGGGCGTCGACCGACGGAAGCTGTCGTAAAGGGTTGTCAGTCATGGGTTTCAGGCCTTTCAGAGTATGGGAGCCTGCCTTAATTGTCAAGAAATAGGGGTACAGTTACCAAATTTCACGGCATCAAGCTTCAACGCAGCGGACTGGACGTTTCGAGCCCGTCCATCAGCCCATCGATGCGAGAAGCGCCTGGAACCGGGGCAGGCCGCGCAGCGCATCGAGGTTGCTGTCGTTCTCGTACCAGCCCCGCTGGGTCAGGCCCAGCGCCACCGCCCGCTCGAGGCAGTCGAGGGCCTCGTTCGTTTCGCCGGCCATCGAGTAGATGCAGCCCAGGTTGTAGAGGACCATCGGTTCGTCCGGGGCCAACGCCCGGGCCCGGCCGGCCCACTCGAGACCTCTTTCCTTCTCGCCCAGCGCAACCAGGCCGTTGGCGCCCATGTAGAGGGCCCGAACGTCGTCGGGATTGAGCTCGAGATGTTCCGCGACCACATCCACGCCGCGCCGCCGGGTCTGCTTGCCGTCCTCGACCTGACCCAGGTCGTCGTAGATTTGAGCCATGAGCAAGGGCGACTGGAAGTCGTCGGGCCGGATCTTGGACGCCGCTTCGTAGAGCTTGAGCGCTTTTTGCCGCTCGCCGCGGGCGAAGGAATAGCGGGCGCAGAAATAACGGGCTTCGAACAGGTCGGGGTCGAGCTTGATGGCCTCTTCGAAGTGGGCCTGGGCCCGGTCGTCGCCGCTCAAAGACAGCGCCGCCGCGTAGGATGCCTGGGCCTGGGCCGATTCGGGCGCCAGCTCGACCGCCTTCTGACCGGCCTCCTGCGCGCCGATGCGGTAGTCGTCCTTGCGCTCGGCGTAAAGAAAGTAAAAGGCCAGGCAGTCGGCGATGCCGGCGTGGGCCAGGGCGTAGCCCGGATCGAGCTGGGCCGCCTGGCGGAACATTTGCAGGGCGAAGGCGACATCGCGCTTGTCGTAGCGGAAGTAGAAGTTGCGGCCGCGCAGGTAATAGTCGTAGGCCTGGGCGTGGTTGGTGAAGGTCTTGACCAGCTCGCCCTTGTCGGCCGGGCCCAGGGTGATCCGGAGGGCCCGGACGATGGCCCGGGCGATCTCTTCCTGGATCACGAAGATGTCCCCGGCCTCGCGGTCGAACGTCTCGGACCAGCGGTGGAATCCGCGGGCCGCGTCGATGAGCTGGGCGGTGATCCGCAGGCGGCTGCCGGATTTGCGCACGCTGCCCTCGAGCAGGTTTTCGACCCGCAGCAGGCGGCCGATCTCGCGCGGGTCGAGGTCGCCGGCGCCGAATTGAAACGAGGCGATCCGCGAGGCCACCCGCAGATGCTCCACGCGGCAGAGGGCGTTGATGATCTCCTCGGCGATGCCCTCGCAGAAGTAGGCCTGGTCCTTCTCGCGGCTCATGTCGGCGAAGGGCAGGACGGCGATGGCCGGGAGCTCGTCGGTGTGCGCCGCGCCTTGGCCTTTCAATTCCTCCAAGGCGGCGACCAGCTCGCGGGCCGATTCCATCCGGTAGCGAACGTTCTTTTCCAGGCAGCGGTTGAGGATCCGCTGCAGCGCGCGCGGCATGTTGGGATTGAACTCGGACAGGGAGAGGGGGTCGCTTTCCAGGATGGCGACGATCATGTCGGCGGCGTTGTCGGCCGCAAAGGGGAGGCTGCCCGCGGCCAGCTCGAAGAGAAGCGCGCCCAGCGAGAAAATATCCGTGCGGGGATCGACCGCTTCGCCGCGGATCTGTTCGGGCGACATGTAGCCGATCGTGCCGGAGAGGTCGGAGTCGAAAACGGCGGTCATGGTCACGTCCGCGCCTACCCGAGGGGTGAGCGCCTTGGCGCTGCGGGCTAAGCCGAAATCGAGGATTTTAATGACGTCGCCGGCGCCGATCATGACGTTGCCCGGCTTCAGATCGCGATGGATGATGCCCTGCTCATGGGCGGCCGCGACGGCGGTGGCCAGGGGGATGGCGATGTCGAGGAGGCGCTGTAAGGGCACGCCGCCCGGAACGATATATCGGCTTAGGGGAAGGCCTTCAACGAGCTCCATGGTGAGATAGAAGAAGCCGTCCGATTCTTCAACCGAATAGATCGTGACGATATTGGGATGGCGGAGCGCGGCGGCGGACTTGGCCTCTTGTTCAAAAAGCTCACGCTTGGCTGGATTATTGGAAACATCATCGGGCAGGAATTTGATCGCGACGTCACGGTCGAGGCTGAGGTCCCGCGCCTTCCAGACAACCCCCATCCCGCCCTGGCCGATCTTCTCGATCAGGCGGTAGTGGCTTATCCGGAGCCCGCTTTCGATGTTCATAACGTCCTCATTATTTAATACGCAAAACGCGCGGATTTTGTTGTAGTCGCCGCATTAGAGGCCCTTGCGGGCTACGATACCATATTCCTCGGCGTTTGCGCGGAAGATTCGATTGACTTTAAATCCGGCGGAGCGGAGAAGCGGCGTGATCCGCGAAAGCGGGATCCGGTCGGCAAGGGGCGGGCCGTGTTTGGATTTCTTCTTGAGAAAATCGACGATGACCAGGCGTGAGCGGACGGTCATGGCCCGGCGGATCGCGGCGAGGTGGGCGGCCGGATCGTCGAATTCATGAATGACGTTGACGACGAGATAGACGTCGGCGCCCGGCGGAATAGCGGGAGCTGATTCCGTGATGCGGGCGGCGCGGACATTCGAAAGGCCGGCGCGGCGGGCGTTTTTGCGGAGCTCCGCCAGCATGATGGGGGAGACATCCAATCCGATGACGCGCCCGCGGGATCCGACAAGGCGCGCCGCCGGGAGGGCGATGAAGCCCGGGCCGGAGCCGATATCGACGACGGTTTCGCCTGGCGCGAGAGCGGCCTGGCGGAGGATTTCGTCGGGGGGGAGCTCCCGGCGGCGTTCGACGGACATCAAGCGGGCGAATCGGGCGGCTTCAAATTTGTGGGGCATGTAGTCTAGGATACGGGGTCAGGTCTAAAGATTCAAAGTTTCTTTTTTTAGCTATAATAGCTGCTGGAAGTTCGAGGAGGATCTGATGAAAAAAACGGCTTTAATCATTGGCTCTATCGTTCTTATGACCCTTTCGGCCCCAGCCCAGACCATCATGCCCATCAAGGACTACGCCTCTCTGCCCAAGCTGGCCCAGGAGCTGAGAGCCCGTCATCCGGGCGCCCAGGTGCTGATCGCTTTCGACGTCGACAATACGACGTTGCGCATGCCGCCCGGCGAAGACCTTGGCGGCGAAGCCTGGTACGACTGGCAAGCCGAGGAAATGAAAGCGGGCGGATTGGATAAGATGGCCGGGACGACCGATGAGCTGCTGGCCGTCCAGGGGGTTCTTTTCTATCTCATACCCATGATCGCTTCCGACCCGAATCTCAAGAACGTCCTGGCGGGCTTGGAGAAAGACGGCTATCCGATGATCGTCCTCACCTCGCGCGGATCGGAATACAGGTTCGTGACGGAGCGGGATATGCAGCGGGCGGGGTTCCCCTTCGAGCGTACCGGGATCCTCCTGGCGCCCGGCCAATCCTGGACCTATATCCCTTATGACATCAACGACATCGCGGCGTCCGGTTATCTCGCCGCCGGCGACATCAAGACGTTCGGCTTGCGCGAGGCCATGCCGGTGAGCTACCGCAAAGGACTTCTGCTGACCGCCGGCCAGCATAAAGGGATCATGCTGCGAAGCCTGCTCCATCGCTCCACGGCCAAGATCGGCGCGATTCTCTACGTCGACAACAAGGAGAGCCAATTGCGCCGGGTTTATGACGCTTTCGCCGCCGTCGGCGTGGACGTGCAGATGGTCCAGTATACCGGACTGCAGGCGGAGGACGACGCGTTCCGGACGATGCCGCGCCGGCTGAATAAAGCCTGGTTCCAATGGGACGGATTGATGCGTTTCGTGCGGACGCTCCTGCGCCGTCCGTTTTGGGGGGCGGGAGGATTGATTCATGAAAGCCGTTAAGCCGGCGATTTTAATTTCGGCGCTCTTTGCCGTCCTTGTCGTGACGCCGGCCGGTTTACCCGCCCAGTCCGCCGCGCCCCAGCTTTATCTCAGGGGCGATTTCCTGGTCGATGTCTCGCGGGCCGGCGAGTATGAAGCGGCCGTGAAAGATCTGCTGGCCGAGCTTGCCAAGCATGGATTTCCGTTCCGGATCGATGTCTACGGCACGGATGACGGCCATTACTATGCCGACGTTCCGTTAAAGAGCCATGCGGATGTCGATTCCGTGCTCGCCGCTTGGGAGGAACTGGGCCGGAAGATGGGGCTTCCTAACCAGCGGGCGCTCTTGGACCGCATCTCCGCTTGCGAGGTCGAACGCGTTTTCCAGTTCTGGACTTACCGCCCCGACATTTCGTTCCTCCCGGAAAAAGAGCGTTTGAAATCCGGGGAGATCGACTATTACACCTGGGACTATGTCTGGATCGTTCCGGGAAAAGAGGCGGAGTTCGAAGCCTGCAATAAGGAATGGATCGTCTTGAGCAAGGCCAAAGCGGCGCGCGATCCTTTCTTCACTTATGCGGGCGGCCTCGGCGTCAAGGTTCCCGTTTACGTCTGGGTGGAATACGGCAAGAGCGCCGCGGACTACGCAGCCACGGAAGACGAGTTTTGGAATTCGATGGGGGAGGAAGGCGCCGCCCTGTCGAAAAGGACCCGGGCCGTGATCAGGACGAGAGAATCCAAAACCGGCCGCCGCCGCGCCGATCTGTCCTTTGCTCCGACTCGGGGTCAGGTCTAAAGATTCAAGAATCGACTCCGTTTGTTGACGAATCGTCTACCATTGTTGGCAGAAATCTTGAATCCCCTTCGCGGAATGCTTCCGCTAAGGGGACGGAAGGCGTCTCTAGACCTGACCCCTATTTGGAAAGAACCGCCAGCGCCTCCATGTGGGGCGTGTGGGGGAAAAAATCGGCGCAAAACAGTCTCTCAACCCGATATCCCCCGGCCGCGAACGTTCCCAGGTCGCGCGCCAGCGTCGCCGGATTGCATGACATATAGACGATCTGGGGAATGCGCAGGCTCATGGCCCTGGTCAAGCCGTCGGGATGGATGCCCGCCCGCGGCGGGTCCATGACGAGGATGTCGAAGCCGCCGTAATCGGCGCCGCTCACGACCTTCTCGACCAAGCCCGTGACGAATCGCGCGTTCCGGATCCCGTTCCGCGCGGCGTTCTCCTCGGCGTTGGCGATGTTCTTCTCTACGGAATCGATCCCCACGACCTCTTCAACCGCGCCGGCCAGGAAAAGCTCGATCGAGCCGGACCCGCAGAACAATCCCAGCGCGCGCTTAGCGCCCGTCTCGCGAGCCCGGCCCACGATCCGCTCATAATAGAGGAGCGCCGCCCGCAGATTCGGCTGGAAGAACGAGTCCGGGTAGATGCGAAAGCGAAGCCCGCCGAACTCCTCTTCGATGAACGGCCCGCCGGCCTCGAGCCGGGCGCCCGCGAGGTCGACCCGGTCGGCGACGCCGTCGTTCGCGGCCGACCAGACGCTCCTGACGCGGGGCGCCTCTTCGCGCAGCCTCTCCGCCCAGTCCCGGGTGCCCGCTTCGGTGCCGTTCCCGCTCCTGGTCGCGATGACGGCCATGATGTCGCCGGTCGCTTTCCCGTCGCGCAGGACGAGATTCCGGAAAAACCCCTTCTGCCCGAACGGGTCGTAGGGCGGCAGGCCGGTCCCGTTGGCGAAGGCGCGGGTGGACGGGAAAACCGCTTCGACCGCGCCGCCGAATATGAGGCATCGCTCCAGGACGGCCGTCCGCAAATGATATTGCGGGCCGGGCAGGGCCCGGCCCCTCAGCCCGAGCTTGATACTCCCCGCCGTCCCGCCGAAGGCGAATTCCATTTTATTGCGGTAGTCGAAAAGGGAGGGGGAGGGAAGAATGGGCTCAAAGACGGAATCCGCCAGCTCCAGGCCGGAGCCGCCCCGCATCGTTTCCTTGAACCGGGCCTCCTTGAGCTCGAGCTGGCGGGCATAGGCGAGGTTCTGAAAGGCGCAGCCGCCGCAGCTGCCGAAATGGGGGCAGGGCGCCTGGATCCGGTCGGGCGAGCCCGCTTCCGTCCTCAATATCTTGGCCGTCCGCGGCTTGCGCCGAACAAGGCGGGCCCGAACGCGGTCTCCGGGCAGGGCGCCGGGAACAAGGACCGTCTTGCCGTCGCTGACGCCGTAAGCCCAGCCCGAGGCGAAATCGATGCCCGTGACGTCGAGCGTCCATTCCGGCGCGTCCCACTGCTTCAGCATTCGTTTGATCCGGCCCAGCGGCAGGCCGACCACGTTGTCGTAGTCGCCCTCGATTGTCTCGACGAAGGCGGGGCCGATCTCCTGGATGGCGTAGCTGCCGGCCTTGTCCAGGTAGGCGTGGCCGTCGAGATAGGCGGCGATCGCGGCTGCGTCGAAGGCTTTGAAGGCGACGTAGGTGATTTCGTAGTCGACGACCGCGCGGTCGCACTCTTTCCCGATGAGGGCGACTCCCGTGATGACGCGATGCTTGCGGCCGGACAGCCTCGCCAGCATCCGCTCGGCCCCGGCCCGGTCGGCCGGCTTGCCGAAGATATCCTTCTCCAGGCAGACGATCGTGTCGGCGCCGATGACCATGGCTTCGGGGTGCCGCCCGGCGACGTCGCGGGCCTTGGCCTCGGCCGCAGCCATGGCGAAGAAGACCGGGTCGGTCTCGCGGATGGCGGACTCGTCGACGGAACTGGGGTCGACCTCGAAAAGGGGAAAGAGCCGGGCCAGGATTTCCTTGCGGCGGGGCGAGCGGGAAGCGAGGACGACGCGCATGGCGGCGACTACTATAGCACAATAAAAATGGATCCTCTCCCGAATCCGGGAAATGCGGTGCGGAGTACACCGTCGCCCCCGACGGTGTACCGGTGCATCGCTTGGATTTTTCCGGAACCGTGAGATGAAGCCAAAAAAAGACTTGACAAGGGATCGCCGAAGTGAATAATTATGCAACTGAGATGAAAAAATATACAAAAAAGATCCGCCAGGAGACCCTGCGCGAGATCCTGGCCGGCCGCCGGATCGGCGACCAGGCGGAGCTTCGAACCGCGCTCCGCAAGCGCGGCTTTCCGGCCACCCAGGCCACGATCTCGCGCGACATCCGGGAGCTTGGCGTCGTCAAGGCCCAAGTGGGGCCGGGCCAGTTCGCCTACCAGCCTCCGGCGTCCGGCGCGGCCGCGCCGCCCTCGCTCGAAGCGGCCCGCAAGCGGCTGGCCCTGCTCTTCCGCGACTTCGTGACCGGAGTCGACGGCGCCTCGCACCTGATCGTGGTCAAGACGACCCCCGGCAACGCATCCGGCGTGGCGTCCCTGATCGACGGCTTCCGACGCCCCGGCATCTTGGGCACCGTGGCGGGCGACGACACCATTCTGATCGTCGCCGATACCGAGCTCAGGCGGAGTGAATTCGAACGCGAGCTGCGCGCCCTGCTCCAGGGCGCATAAAAAGTCTCCTCCAAACCCTTTTTTTTAAGCCCCGTCCCGTCTTTCGGCGGGACGGGGCGATTTAAAAGTTACGCGAATAAACATAAGGAGCTTGTCATGTCCAAGATCATTCTGGCCTACTCGGGGGGCCTCGACACCTCCGTCATACTCAAATGGCTGGTCGAGAAGGGAAACGACGTCATCGCCTACATCGCCGATGTCGGGCAGGACGAAGACCTGGAAGCCGTCAAGATCAAGGCTCTCGCCACCGGCGCCTCCAAGGCCGTCGTCTACGATCTCAAGCGCGAGCTGGTCACCGACTATGTCTTCGCCGCCGTCAAGGCCAACGCCGTCTACGAAGGCCGCTACCTGCTGGGCACGTCCCTGGCCCGGCCGATCATCTCCAAGGGCCAGGTCGCCTTGGCCCACGCCGAGGGCGCGACGCACGTCGCCCACGGATCCACCGGGAAGGGCAACGACCAGGTCCGTTTTGAATTGAGCTACGCCGCGCTCGACCCGGCCCTTAAAATCATTTCCCCTTGGAAGGACCCGGAGTTCCTGGCCGTCTTCAAAGGCCGCCCCGATCTCCTGGCCTATGCCGGAAAGCACGGCATCGACGTCAAGGCTTCCTCGGGCAAGCCCTTCAGCGAGGACGCCAACCTGATCCATATCAGCCACGAGTCCGGCATTCTCGAGGACCCGGACGCCGACGCGGGCGAGGGCATCTACAGTTGGACGGTCAGCCCGACCGCCGCCCCGGACGTCCAGACGATGATCGAAATCACCTTCAAGGACGGCGCGCCGATCATGGTCGAGGACCGCACCCACGGCGTCGTCAAGACCGATCCGCTGGAGATGTTCCTTCTGCTCAACGAGCTGGGGGCGGCGAACGGCATCGGCCGCGTCGACATGGTCGAGAACCGCTTCGTCGGGATCAAGAGCCGCGGCGTGTACGAGACTCCCGGACTGACCATCCTGCTGGCCGCCCACAAGGACATCGAGGGCATCGCCATGGACCGGGAGGTCATGCGGCTGCGCGACACGCTGTCGCCCAAGTTCGCCGAGTTCGTCTACAACGGGTTCTGGTTCTCGCCGGAGATGGACTTCCTGATGGCGGCCATCGACAAGAGCCAGGAGGTCGTCGACGGGGTCGTGCGGCTGGCCCTCTACAAGGGCGGCGTGACGCCGGTCGCGCGGCGGTCGCCGAGTTCGCTTTACGACAAGGCCTTGAGCTCCATGGACATCGAGGGCGGGTTCGACCAGACGGATTCGCGCGGCTTCATCGCCATCAATGCCATCCGGCTCAAGGCGCATCACGTCATCATGGCCAAGCGGGGCAAGAAGGTGACCGGATTCCTGAAGAACGGAAACGGAAAATGAGCCGAACGGCGGACGGGGAAGAAGGGAAGGGGACCGGGCCGCGCGGAAAAGGGGAAGCCGTGGGTTCGGTCTGGGCGCGGAGGTTTGCCGGCCAGGCGAGGGAGGCTTTGTTCGATCGCTTCAACGCCTCGCTGGAGCAGGACATTTTCCTGGCGGACGCGGAGATCCGGGCCTCCGCGGCCTACGCGGCGGCGCTGGGAAGGGCGGGCGTTTTGACCGCCGCTGAAGTCGAAGCCGTGCGGCTGGGGCTCGATCGCGTCCGGGCGCGGATCATGGCCGGCGAAGAGGGCCTCGCCCGGTACGAAGACGTCCATTCGGCCGTCGAGCTTCTTCTGACCGAGGAAATCGGCGAAACGGGACGCAAGCTCCACACCGGGCGCAGCCGCAACGAACAGGTGACAACCGACGAGCGGCTTTGGCTCAAGCAAAAGATTCCCGAGGCAATCGAAGCGGCGTCGGCGGTTGAGGCGGCGTTGGCCCGCTTGGCCGATAAGCATCCGGATGCGCTTTTTCCCGGTTATACCCATCTGCAGCCCGCCCAGGTCGTGCCGTTTGCGCTGTGGGCGAAGTCGTACGTGGAACCCATGGCCAGGGGGAGGGAGCGGCTGCGTGAGGCGCTGGGCAGGGTCGACGTCCTGCCGCTCGGATCGGGAGCGCTGGCGGGGACGACGGTCGCCTTGGACCGGGAAAAGCTGTGCGAGGATTTGGGATTCGGCGGCCTGACCGAAAATGCCATGGACGCCGTGGCGGACCGGACGTTCATTCTCGACGTTCTCTACGCCTTGGCCGTGCTGATGCTCGACGCCGGGCGGCTGGCGTCGGACCTGATCATCTACGCCTCGCGCGACTTCGGATTGATCAACATGGACGCGGCGATCGCCACGTCCAGCAGCCTGATGCCGCAGAAGAAGAACCCGGACATTTTCGAGCTGGTGCGGGCCGCGGCGGGGGCGGCGGCGGGCCGGCTGATGGAGATGTTCATGGTCCTGAAAGGCCTGCCCTCGACTTACAACAAGGATTTGCAGGCGGACAAGCGTCCGCTGCGGGAAGGGGTCGAAGAGCCGATCGAAGCCCTGCGCGTCCTGGCCGCCGCGCTCGGACACATCCGGCCTCGGGCGGATGTCCCGGCGGCGGTGCTCGACCCGGGGCTGTATGCGGCCGACCTGGTGGATTACCTGGTCAAGCGGGGCGTGCCGTTTCGGGAAGCCCACGGCATCGTCGGGAGTATCGTGGCTTGGACGGAAAAGACCGGCACGCTTATGGATCATCTGCCGGTCGAGGATTGGCGGCGGTTTTCGCCGTTGTTTGATGAGAGCGTATGGGAGGTTTTTAATCCCCGCCGCTCGATAGGAATCAGAATTGGGGGTGGGGGTCAGGTATAGAGATTCAAGATTCGACCCCGTTTGTTGACGAATCGAAAACTGAAGTTGTCAGAAATCTTGAATCTTTAGACCTGACCCCAGTCTTCACTCGTCGCGGACGAGGGTGAAGGGCACCGGGCGGTTCCGCGAGTTATTCTTGACCGTCAGAGTCACGCGGTCGCCGATCTTGTAGTTCTCCAGCGCCGTGAAAAGATCGTCGTAGCTCTTCACCGGCGTCTTGTCGATTCCGATGATGACGTCGTTGACGAAGATCCGCCGGCTGAAGCGGTCCTGGCTGAGGCCGGTCAGGCCGGCCTTGTCCGCGGCCTTCCCCGCCGGCACTTCCATGATCACGGCGCCCTCGATACGGGACTGGCGGGCGTACGTGTCGGCCACGAAGGTGACGCCCAGGCCCGGACGCGAAACGTGTCCGGTTTTAATGATCTCGGGCACGATCCTCTTGATGATGTCCACGGGCACGGCGAAGCCGACGCCGCTCGAGGCGCCGGACGGGCTGACGATGACGGTGTTCATGCCGATGAGCTCCCCCGCCGAATTGAGAAGCGGGCCGCCCGAATTCCCGGGATTGATCGAGGCGTCGGTCTGGATCATGTCGCGGATGGTGACGTTGCCCGCGCCCATGATCTTGCGGCCCAGGGCGCTGACGATGCCCTTAGTCACGGTGTAGTCGAAGCCGAAGGGGTTGCCGATGGCGACCGTCTTTTGCCCGACCTGGAGATCGCGGGAAGAGCCCGGCTTGATCGGGAAGAGGCCGCCGGCGCCGCCCTCCAGCTTGAGGACAGCCACGTCCTTGCTTTTTTCCTGGCCGACCAGTTTGGCCTGCCGCTGCTCGCCGTTGGGCAGGGAGACGAGGAACTCGACGCCGTCCTCGATGACGTGATAATTGGTCACGATGTGGCCCTGATCGTCCCAGACGAATCCCGAGCCGGTGCCGCGCGGCATCTTCTCTTCCTCGCCGAAGAAGAAGCCGGTCGGAACAAGCTGGATGTTGGTGATGAAAACGACCGAGCTTTTGTTCCGCTTGACGATGTCGATCGTATTGCGCTCGTCCTCGGTCAATGGGCCGTTGGCCGGAACGGGGACCTGGCCGGCGGGCTGCGCGGCGGGCCTGGCCTGATCCGCGGATTTCTTCCCATCGGCGCCCTGGTCGCCCTGGACGCAAGCGCACCCGGACACACCCAGGCTGAAGACCAGAAGGGCGGCGAATATCCCGATGACGGTATGCTTCTTCATCGCGATCACCTCGAAAACATAATAACGACTCGGGTGCCAACATTCAACGGGCGTGGGCACGGCGCCCCCCTTCGGGAGTATAATCGCGGGGGAGGATCATGTGCCTATCACCGACGTCCTGATCAGGCTGGCCGTGTCCCTCGTCCTCGGCGGGGCGATCGGCTTGGAGCGCGAATTCAGCAACAAGCCCGCTGGTTTGCGGACCAATATTCTCATTTGCACAGGCGCCACGATGATGATGGCCCTGTCCGGAATGATCCTGACGGCTCCCTCGGCCGGCGGATCCGATCTTCTCCGGATCGCCGCCGGCGTCATCACCGGCATCGGGTTCATGGGCGCGGGCTCGATCATCCGGGCCGGCGGCCACGTCCAGGGCTTGACCACGGCCTCGACCATGTGGGCCGTGACCGCGCTCGGGCTGGTCATCGGGGCCGGCTATTATCTCGTGGCGGCGGCTTTCACCGCGGTGATCATGTTCACGCTGGTCGCCTTTCGGAGGCTCGAAGCGGCCGTGCCCAAGAAACGGAGCTGCTCCGTCGTCCTCAAGATCCCCGACATGAATGAGGCCGCCGACCAGGTCGTCGCGGCCGCCGTTTCGCACGGCATACGCCTCGAATCCGTGTGCCTTAAGCGCGCGGACAAAACGATCCTCATGAGCTTCGCTTTCTTCACCCGCGAAAACGCGGAGTGCGCTTTCCTCCGCGGCCTGCCCGCGGCGGCCGAGATCGTCGAAATCTGCCGGGGTCAGGTCTAGAGATTCAAGATTCGACTCCGATCGTTGACGAATCGACAACTATAGTTGGCAGAAATCTTGAATCCCCTTCGCGGAATACTTCCGCTACGGGGACGGAAGGCGTCTCTAGACCTGACCCCTAAACTTTAAAGCCAGGTGGGGTCGTCGTCGATGCGCGTCACGGTGGACGTGTCGCGCCTGGCCTTCCAAGCGAAGGCGACGTCCTGGCCGTCGAGCTTGCCTTTGATCAAGCCCGTGATTTCGTGGCCGGTTGCCCGGCCCTCGAACGTCAGAGCGGCCGCTTTTTCCCCGATCTTCATCTCCGCCGCGAAGGAGATCCGGTCGCCCTGCAGCTTGATCTCCCGGATGACGGCCTCCGTCCCGTCGACAAAGAGCCGGCCCTCCGGAAACTGGTATTTCTGGACGATTTCGAGCTTGAACGACTGCGGCGCCCCGATGTTCCCGTTCGTCCGGGCCCAAGTCCAGGTCCCGCTGATGTTGGCCGGTACGATCCACAAGTAAACATCGTGGGGCACGCCGTCGACCGAGACGGACGTCCGCTCGTCGGGCTTCCATTCGTCCATGTTGAAATTGTGCGACACGACGCGCGAGCCCGGCCGGAGCTCCTTCAGGATCTTCGGCCGCAGCTTCAAGTTGACCGACGTCAGCAGGTACATGGGCATGACCGTGGCTTCGCGGAAATCCGCCTCGAACAGGTCGCCCAGAATGAACCGGACCTTGTCCGTGACGCCGGCTTTCTCGGCGTTCTCCAGGCTTTCCTTGATCCGTTCGGGATCGATGTCGAAGCCGACGCCGCGGGCGCCGTACTTCACGGCCGCGCCGATGACCAGCCGGCCGTCGCCGCAGCCCAAGTCGTAGACCACGTCGTCCTTCGTCACCCGGGCCAGGCGGAGCATCTCGTCGACGACCGCGTACCGCGTCGGAACATAGGGGACATCGAGACGGATATCCTGGGCCGATCCGAGGGCGGCGGCGGCCAGAATAAGCCCGGCGGCGGATGCGAAGCGTGTCGAAATACGGGCCATCGGTCTGTCCCTTTCCCCGGCTTTCCGGGCTTGCACCGATACGCTAAACGAGACGTACGGGACTGTCAAGCCGGTTTGCGCGCGCTTTTGACTTCCCGGAAGGCGTGTGATAACAAAAGCCCATGCGTGCCCCCGCTCGATCGGCGGCCAAATGGCCGGCGCGATCCGTTCTCCCGGTTCTTGTCGCGGCGTCGTCGATCTTGACCGGCCTTTCCGCCTTGGCCCGGCCCGGCGCCCGGCCCCCGGCCGGCTTCCGCATCCTCGATTCAGGATTCATCGTCCCCGCGCCGTCTTTCGCCTCGAGCCACGCCTCGACGATCGTCGAGACGCCCTCGGGTCTCGTCGCGGCCTGGTTCGGCGGAACCGGTGAGGGAGCGCCCGACGTGGGCATCTGGCTGTCCCGCGGCGCCGGCCGGACCTGGCTGGCGCCCATGGAAGTCGCGACCGGAGTTGCGGCCGGCGATTCCCGGCGATATCCCTGCTGGAACCCGGTGCTTTTTCGCCGCAGGTCCGGCGAGCTTCTGCTTTTCTATAAAGTCGGCCCCGCTCCCGCCTCCTGGTGGGGAATGCTGAAGACATCCGCCGACGACGGCCGGACCTGGAGCGAAGCCCGCCGTCTCCCGGCGGGGATCCTGGGGCCCATCAAGAACAAGCCCGTCGAGCTGCCCGACGGCACGCTGCTCTGCGGCTCGAGCGCCGAGGACGGCGGCTGGCGCGTCCGCATGGAATGGACCCGCGATCCGGCCGGCGCCTGGAGCCGCGGCGCCGACCTCAACGATCCGCCCGCCGTCTCCGCCATCCAACCGGCCCTCTTGAGGTTCCCCAACGGGATTCTCCAGGCCCTTTGCCGCTCCAAGCAGGGCGTGCTCATGGAGACCTGGGGCAAGACCGCTGATCCTTCCGCATGGACCCGGCTGGCGCCGACCCGCCTTCCGAATCCCGACAGCGGAATCGACGCCGTGACGCTGGCCGACGGCCGCGCCGTGTTGGTTTACAACCCGCTGAAGGAAGGGCGCGGCATCCTGGATGTCGCTTACAGCCTCGACGGCCGGGAATGGCTGCCGGCTTGTCGTCTCGAAGACGAGCCCGGAAAAGAATATTCTTATCCCGCCGTCATCCAGACCCGCGACGGCCGTCTGCACGTGACGTATACTTGGCGGCGGACGCGGATCAAGCACGTGGTGCTCGACCCCGGGGTCCCGCCCAAATAAGGCGCGCCCCGCGCCGGGGGGTCGTGCGATGAAGATGCGCCATGCGCGCCGGCCGATCGGATGGAATTCGGGAATCGAGCCGGCGCGCCTCGATTCCGAACGAGGAGACGTCCATGCGGAAAGCCGGCCAATGGTTCATAGCTCTCGCGGTCTCGATCGCTCTTGTCGGGCCGGTCTCCGGCGCCTCGAGAAGCGGGGTGCAAGCCTCGGCGATTCCCGGCCAAACCGCCGGGCGCGATTTCGTCTATGTCTGCCGCGACGCCGGGGCGGGAGGCTATGAGGCCTTTCCCGACGTCTGCCGTTTGAGCGACGGCCGCTTGATGGCCGTTTTCTACGCCGGCTACGGCCACGTCAGCCTGCCCGCGTCCGCCTGGCCCCACGGCGGACGGATCGTCTCCTGCTTCTCCTCCGATGAGGGCCGGACCTGGTCGAAGGCTTCCGTCGTCTACGATGGTCCGTATGACGACCGCGACCCGTCCATCGTCCAGCTTCCCTCGGGCCGCCTGCTGTGCAATTTCTTCACCCTGCGAGCCAAGGAGGGCGATCCCAAAGCCTTGGACGGCCTGGGCACTTGGCTCACCGAATCCGACGACTTGGGCCGGACCTGGTCCAAGCCGCGCCGGCTTGCGGCCGACTACTATTGCAGCTCGCCCATCCGCATCCTTCCCGGCGGCCGCCTGATGCTGGGGCTTTACAAGCAGGATGGGGACAAGGCCTGGGGCGCCGTGATCGCCTCCGATGACGCCAGCAAGACCTGGGGCTCCGTCGTCCCAATCCCCAACGGCGGCTGGAAGCTTGACGCCGAGACTGATGTCATCCCCCTCAAGGACGGGACGATCCTGGCCGTGGAGCGCGAGCCGGCCACGACCATGTGCGCCTCGATTTCCGCGGACGGCGGAAAGACCTGGAGCGTTTCCAAACCGCTCGGCTTCCCCGGGCATTGTCCGTATCTTTTCCGGGCTCCGGGCGACATCCTCCTGCTGGCCCACCGGTTGCCCCAGACGTCCCTCCACTACAGCCTGGACGAGGGCAGGACGTGGAGCGCGAACGTCCCGATCGATGACTGCCTGGGCGCCTATCCGTCGCTGGCGCCGCTCAAGGACGGCTCGATCCTGATCGTCTATTACGAGGAAGGGGAAGGCTCCAACATCCGGGCCCGCCGCTTCCGCGCCTCCGAAGGGGGCATCGCCTGGCTTTCGCCCGCGGACGGCAAGCCCGTCGAGGGCGCCTCGATCGCCAACGCCGGGACGCTAACCTGGCAAGGGACCCGGGCGGCCGTCCACGTCGCGCGGCGCGGCGACGTCTGGACGCTGGCCGGTGCGAAGCGCAGCGTCGAGATCGACGCGGCTTCGCTGGCGCTCAAGGTCCGCACGGGCGGGACGGAGTGGGCGACGCTGCCGTCGTTCGACGGCGACCTGACCGTCAGGCACGCGGGCGGCGACGTCCAGCTGCGCCTGGCCGCTGCGGCGAGCCGCGAAGCCGGGCCTTACGAGACCGGTTTCCAAACGGGAATCCGGATCGGGCTCAAAGGCTATCGGGCGGGCGAAGCGTCCCTCGATACTTCGATTCAGCTCTTCATCGGGCTCGACGGCGCCGACGAGGACCTCGTCTGCCGGATAGCCGCCGCGGACGAGGCGGACCGCGTGCGCGAGATGCTTTGGCCGCCATCCTTCGATCCCGCCGCCCCCGACGCGGCCGTCGTCCCGTTCATGCAAGGCATGCTCCTGCCGCGCGCCTGGCCGCGCAAGGTCTGGCTCTACGATGCCATGAGCTACGGTCGCGGCCTTTACATGCCGTGGTGGGGCTGGCAAAAGGGAGGCGCGGCGGCCGCGGTCATCCTGGAGACGCCCGATGACGCCGGCTGCCGCTTCGAGCATCCGGCCGGCGGGCCGACCCGCATCGACGTCCGCTGGGTCCATTCGCTCGGCCGTTTCGCGTATCCCCGCTCCGTCCGCTTGGCCTTTATCGATCGGGGCCATTACGTCGAGCTGGCCAAGCGCTACCGGCGCCATGTCGTCGAGAAGGGAAGCTTCGTCTCGCTCAAGGAGAAGATCGCCCGCAATCCGCTGGCGGCCAAGCTTATCGGCGCGCCCGTCATCCATACCGGCATCCTCTACCATATCCAGCCGCAGTCGAGCTATTACGACCGCAAGGACCCGGCCAAGAATCACCAATTGGTCTCGTTCGACACCCGCACGGCGCAGCTTCGGGCCTTGGCCGGGAAGGGGATCGGTCGGGCTTACGTCCACCTCGACGGCTGGGGGACGCGCGGCTACGACAATCTCCATCCCGACATCCTGCCGCCGAATGTCGAAGCCGGCGGCTGGGACGGCATGCAGCGCCTCTCCTGGGCCCTCGACTCGCTGGGCTATGTCTTCGCCATCCACGACCAATACCGCGATTTTTACCTCGATGCGGCGTCCTACAGCCCGCGAAACGCCGTGATGGACGAGGACGGCAAGCTTGCGACACACGCCACTTGGTACGGCGGCATGCAGACGTATCTCTGCCCCAGCTTGGCCCCGGCGCATGTCCGGAAAAACTACGGCGCGCTTCTCGACCGCGGCATCCTGGTCAAGGGCGCTTACCTCGACGTCTTCGCCGTCGTCCCGCCCGACGAGTGCTACAACCCCGAACATCCCGTCAGCCGCACGGAGTGCCTGCGCTATCGCGGCGAAGCCTTCGACGTCATCCGCTCGCGCGGCGGCGTCGTCAGCTCCGAGGAGCCCGCCGACTGGGCGGTGCCCCATCTCGATCTGGTCCATCACGGCCCTTACCCCCTCGATCCCAATCCGGGCTCCGGTCCGGCCATGGGCATCCCCATCCCCCTTTTCGATCTGGTCTATCACGACTCCATCCTCCTGCCCTGGTCCCTGGACAAGGGCGCCTGGGGGATTCCGGAGACCGACCTGGGATTCCTGCACGGACTCGGCCACGCCGGGCTGCCCTACCTCTCGCTCGAGCCATCGGCCGAAGAGTTGGAGCGGGTGCGGACGATGTGCGCCTTGAACGCCCGGGCGGCCCTGCGGGAGCTCGTCCGGCACGAGTTCCTGGACGGTTCCTACCGGCGCCAGCGCTTCACTTACGCGGACG
This sequence comes from Acidobacteriota bacterium, assembly GCA_028749235.1. Lineage (GTDB taxonomy): Bacteria > Acidobacteriota > Aminicenantia > Aminicenantales > UBA4085 > UBA4085. The sequence continues at coordinate 29,132 of JAQULS010000022.1, forward strand.
GGACGACGGTGACCATCGACCTGGATACGGGCGCCTACGACATCTCGCCGAAGCTGGAAGTTCCGGAAACGATCAAATAGCAGCTCCTTCTTTCATTATCATAGATACCGGGTTACGGACACCCATGCGACGCGGGGTTTGGCTGCTTACTGGGGCAACAAGATGTTTATATTCCGAAGGCGCCAAACACTTTTAATTCTATTGGCATCACCACCCCAATCCCCCCCCCTTAAAAGGTCTATCTCCAATCTCCGGGGCCTGCGGCACGGTATACCGTGCCGCCTAACCATCCCCCGGAGATGGGAGAAGACCCAAATAAAATGGGCGTGCGAAGGAAACCGGGCCGCGCGGCGAAGATATAGATAGAGGATCGATCATCGGACGAACATGAGAAAAGCGAACGATAGGGCATTGGCCGGGCGCGCGGCGGCCGGCCAGGAAGCCGCGCTGGCCGAGCTCTATGACCGATATGCCGACATGCTTTACGCCTTTGTCACGCAGCTGATCCGCGATCCCCGCACGGAGGCGGACGACATCTGGCAGGAAACCTGGCTGGCCGCCATCCGGTCCCTGCCCGCTTACGATTCCCGGAAAAGCGGCTTTTTCACCTGGTTATGCGGCATCGCCCGACACAAGGCCGCGGATTCCCGCCGTTCGGTGGCGCGACGGCCGTCCGAGCCGTTGTCGAGCGTGTCTGACGACCGTTCTCTGAGCCTGATGGATCGGAGCCCGCTGCCGGAGAGCGTGTTGGAATCGAACGCCGTCCGGGCGGCCGTGATCGAGGCTCTGGCCGACTTGCCCCCGGGATACCGCCGCATGCTTGTCGCCCGCTATGCCGACGGCGCGTCCGTGCGGGAAGCGGCCGAAATGGAAGGCAAGAGCTACAAGGCGGCCGAATCGTGTCTCGAGCGGGCCCGGCGGGCGTTTCGGCGGGCCCTGAATAAGAAAATGGGAGAAGCCCATGCGGAATGAAAACGAGCGCTCTCTGGATGACGACGCCGCCCGGCTGATCCGGGCCGCCCTCCCGGCGGAGGCGCGGCTCGATCCGCGCCTGAAACAGGACCTGCGGCTTCGTCTGGCGGGCGAGCTTCGGGTCCGCCGCGCCGATGACTTTCCTAGAGCCGCCTTGATCCTGTTGGCCGGCGCCGCCGGCCTGCTGGGCTTGCGGGCGCTTTATGACCTGGTGGTTCTCGGGGCGTCCCTGGCCGATCTGCCGGCGCATCTGGCGGCCGCCCTGGCCTTGAACCTGGCCGCCGTCCCGCCCGCATTTTTTATCCGGAATCGCGAAAGGAGAAAGTCCCATGCTTGATCGTTTGAAATCCAAACTGCCCATTCTGGCCGTGGCCGGCGTGATCGTGTTTTTAATAACGCTGATTTTCGAGGCCAATCGTCAACCGGCGTTCCAGATCGATTCCGGAGCGAACCGGCCCGCCGCCTTGGCGCTTTTGTCCGAGCTGGAGCAAATCCGACCCGACACCCCCGGAGATGTCCGACTGGAACAATGGGCCGACCGCGCCGAGCGGACGCCGGAGATCGTCCGTGCGGATGTCTACGCCGCCGACGGCCGCGTCGTCCATTTCCCTTCCAAAAAAGGCCCCTCGGCTTTGCTGCCCGGGAAAGGCCCTTCGAACATCAAGGACATGGTTTCCTCCGACGTCTTCGGCGCGCTGGACGCGTTGGCGGACGGCGACTTGAGGGACGACCAGAAAACCCTCCTCCTGGCCGCGTTCGCCATCCGCGCCGAAGGGGAGCACAACGACATCTACCGCCATCTGGTCCGGCCCGTGCGCAACCAAGCCGGCGAAATCGTGGCCGTGGCCGGGATCGCCTACGCCATCGGCAAGCCCGCCTCCGGGCAGTCGGGGACCGCCCTCTGGCTGATCAGGGGATTGGCGATGGTGCTGGGATTCGCCGTCTACCTGCTGTCTTTGGCAGCCTGGGTGCTTCTCGATGCCAAGGGGAGGGAGCGGCATCCCTGGCTGTGGGCCGGCTTCGTGCTGGTTGGTCAATTCATCGGGCTCCTCGTTTACCTGCTGATCAGGAAGAACGGCCCGGCCGAGAGGGAAGCCTGATGTCCGCCCGACGGCGAGATTGGAAAAAAGCCATGCGGTGCGTTGTCTTCGCCGGCTTGATCATGGCGGCGCTGGCGGGGACTCCGTTGTCGGGCTACGGCCAAAGCTCTTCAGACGGTGCCGTCATCCGACAATCGGACGCGTTTCCGTTTACCGACTTGGACGCCTGGGTGGCCGCTTCCAAGGGAAGCGCCGAGTTCAATGAGGCCGCCTTCCGCAAGTCGCACTCGCGCGAAGAGGTGGCTCGATTCGTTCGCGAGGTCGAATGCCTTCGGGTCGGTTACCGGAGCGGCGATCTCACGATTGAGGGATTCATCCTCAAACCCCGGGCTTTGAAAACCGGCGAGAAGCGGCCGGTCATCATCTACAACCGGGGCGGCAACCAGTTCCTTGCCATTATCGACCAGGAGAAGCTCTACAGTCTGCGAAAATTCGTTCTGGCCGGATACGTGGTCGTGGCCAGCCAGTACCGCGGCGGCGGCGGAAGCGAGGGACAGGACGAATTCG
>JAQULS010000146.1 GCA_028749235.1 Acidobacteriota bacterium
TCCGCCCCCAGGTACTTGTTGATCGTCTTCGCCTTGGCCGGCGACTCGACGATGACCAGCGACTTGTCCATTACCATTTCCTCCGATACGTCTTGCCCGGGCCTTGGACGGCCAGGCCCTTTATCTCCAGGCCGAGCAGGGCGGCCAAAAGCTCCGGCACCGCCAACCCGGTCCTCTCCGCGGCCTCATCCACGCTCGTCGCCAGGTCGGGCGCGAGCCCTTCCAGGACGGCCTCTTCGGCAGCCGTCAGCGACGGCAGCAGCGGCGGCGTCTCGTCCGGACGGCGGGCCCGGATGGCGTCCCGGATCGGGCCGGGAAGCTCCTCCACGACGTCTTCCCAGCTCTCGACGAGCCGGGCTCCGACGCGGATCAGGCCGTTGGTGCCTCCGCTCAATTCGGACGTCACCGGACCGGGGACGGCCAAAACCTCCCGGCCCTGCTCCAGGGCCAGCGCGGCCGAGATCAGCGAGCCGCTCTTGCGCGTCGCCTCGACGACGACGAGCCCGAGCGACAAACCGCTGATGATGCGGTTACGCAGGGGAAAATGGAACCCCAAGGGTTCTCCCCCGAGAGGAAGCTCCGTGACCACGGTCCCTCCCTCCGCGACGATCCGGTCGAAAAGGCGGCGGTTCTCGGGCGGATATATCTGCCCGAGCCCCGAACCCAGGACCGCCACCGTCCGGCCGCCCCGCAAGGCGCCGGTATGGGCCAGGGTGTCGATCCCGCGAGCCATGCCGCTCACGATGACCAGCCCGCGGCGGGCCAGGTCCTCGGAGAGGCGCTCGGCCACCGACTTGCCGTAAGCCGAGGGATTCCGCGCCCCGACGACGGCGACCGCCGGTCCCCGAAGGGCCTCCGGCCGGCCCGCGCAATAAAGAGCCGAGGGTGGGTCGAAGATTTCCCTTAAGGCGACCGGGTAGTCGTCGTCCGCGAAGGTCAAGAGAGAATAGCCATTCTTGGTCAGGGTGTCAAATTCTTTTTCCGCCCTGTCGGCAAGGCCGGGATCAAGAAGGGCGGCCATACGCGGCTCGTCCAAACCGAGAGCGCGCAGCTCGAAAGGATCGGCGCTGAAAGCTTCTTTCAGGCAAGGAAAGGCTTTTTCAACGGCCGAGGCCCACCGGGGGAACTCCGAGAGGGCCAGTCCCAGCGCCACCCTGAGAATGCGGTCTTCGCGCGAAACGGTCACGCCCTAATAGACGGCCGGACGGGCTGGAATTATCAAAGTGGGGGGTCAGGTCTAGAGATTCAAGATATCTGGTAACGATGGTTTACAGTCCGAGTCTTAAAGCCAGAGAAATCTTGAATCTCTAGACCTGACCCCCTTCTAACGGCCGAAGAGCAGGGAGCCGCCGGTGGCAAAGACACCGGCCACGGCGCCGGTCATGAGGCAGGCCAGGGTCGCGGCCAGAAGAGCCCGCAGTCCGACCCGCGACAGGTCCTTGATCCGGGAGGGGGCCAGGGCCGCCGTCCCGCCCACGAAAATGGCCAGCGAAGCGAAATGGGCGAAGCCACACAAGGCGTACGAGGCGACGATGGCCGAGCGGGCGGATTGCAGTCCTCCCGCGGCCATGATTCCAGCCAGATGCTGGTAGGCCACGACTTCGGTGGCCACGGCCCGCTCGCCCAACAGCTTGGCCACCGGCAGGATGTCGGGCCCGGGCAAGCCGAGCAGGGCGGCGAAGGGATAAAAAACGTACCCGAGGAGCGCCTTGATCGACCAGTCGAATCGGATCCCGAGCAGGCGGTTCAGCCCGCCGCCGGCCCAGCCCAGGATCATATCCAGGAAGGCCAGCAATCCCAGCACGGCGAGAAGCAGCGAGACGATCCCGCCCAGGAGCTTCAGCCCGGATTCGGCCCCGTTGATGATCGCCACCATGACGTTGTCTTCGCGGTCGTAGTGCGGCTTGACGTCCAGGCCGAGCGTGAGCGGCCGGCCCGTTTCAGGAATGACGAGCTTGGCCATGACGATGGCGGCCGGCGCGGCTATGATCGAGGCCGAGACGAGATGCCCGGCGATCGTCGGCAGGAGAGGGTTGAGGAAGCCGACGTAAAGCGCCAGCACGGTCGAGGCGATGGTGGCCATCCCGGCGGCGATGATCGTGCCCAGCTCGGACACGGTCATCTCGGCCAGGTAGGGCTTGACGACGAGGGAAGACTCGACCCCGACAAAGATGTTGCTGGAGACGCTCAAGGCTTCGGCGCCGCTGATCCGCATCGTCCGCGAAAAGAGACGGGCGAACAGCCGGACGAAAAAGGGCATGATCCCGGCGTAATAGAGGACGGACAGGAAGGCGGCGAAGAAGACGATCGTCGGCAGGCCCTGGAAGATCAGGAACGACCCGAGCGAGGTCTCCCCCGCCTCGTTGACCGCCCCCGGCGGCAGGGCCAGCCGCCCGAAGACGAAGCGCGTGCCGGCCTGGGCGCTTGCCAGGACCTTGACCACGGCATCGTTGACGAACAGGAAGACCTTCGACCCGGCCGGGACGGTGAAGATGAAGAAGGCGAACAGGAGCTGAAGCCCGATGCCCCAGCCCACCGCGTGCCAGTTGACGTTCCGGCGGCATCCCGAACAAAGCCAGGCGACGAAGGCCAGGACGAAGATGCCGACGAAGCTGATGAGGTTGTAAACCGTCAATTCAGGATGTCTTTGTATCTCTGGAAAAGTTGCCGGAGCTGTTCCCTGGTCACGATGTAGCCGTTCAGGTTGACCGAGATGGTGGCCCGTAGCGGATCGTTGGACTTGAACAGCGCGAATTCGCGGATCGGGCCCATCTGGTTGGCCAGGTCCAGCTTGATGACCAGATCGACGCTCTTGCCGGCCGCCACCTTGATCGGATAGACGGCGGGCTTGCCGGCCTGGAGGATCTTGGCCCCCGAAAGCTGGCATTCGAACTTCAGCTCGAGCTCCCCCTTGTTGTAGACCGTGACCGGGGCGGTCAGGGTATCGCCCTCGACCAGCAGGCCGGCGTCGAGCGAATAGCGGTCGAAGTCGATGCGCGGCTGGGGCGGAACGTCGATGGCGGCGGAGATCTTGAGCTGGACGCGCGGCTGGACGGGATCGTCCGACTCCACGTAGATGTACTTGACCACCTCGCCGGCATAGCCCTGGGTGGCGAACGTCACCTTGATTTTGCCCGACTTGCCGGGATCGAGCTTTTTATCCGAGACGAGGGCGGCCGTGCAGCCGCAGGAGGTTTCCACGTTGACGATTTTGAGCGGAGCGTCGCCGTCGTTCTTGAATACGAACTCGTGGATCAGATCGGTTCCCATCTTGGCCCGACCGAAGTTCCAGGCTTCTTCCTTGAAGACGATTTTGGGCCCCTTGGGCGGGGCTCCGGGCAGAAAGACGGGAACGACCGCCGCGATCAAGACGGCGACGAGGATGATGCGGCCGGAGCGCGTGTGAAGCATGGCATTCCCTCCCGCGCCAATTTACCCCATCGGCCGGACCATTTCAAGAAGCGCTCGGGGTATGGGGTATGCGGGGGCAAAACACGCTCAAGCCCCAAGCCAGGGCGTTCGCTCCGCCGACTCGGCCGCCCCCATCCCCTTTCGGGGCTAGTTAAAGAATCTCTTCTCAATAAATAGATAAGGCTGCCATCCAAAGGTTCCCCCTCCAAAGCAATCCCTGCTATAATCCGCTGGAAATGCGCCCCCGAAATACGCGCCGTCCCGCCGCCGCCCTGGCGCTGGCCGTCCTGGCCGCATTCCCTCTCCGCCTGGCCGCCCAGCTCGAGGCTCCGCCCCGTCCGCAGGGCGAGATTGGGTTTTCGCTGGGAGCCGTGTTTTCCTTCTCGGCGGCCGAATCGCTCCACCGCCAGAGCTGGACCGCGGCTCCCTTGGCCGGAATGACCGCCGAAAACACGCTGGCCGCGGCTCCCGCGGCCTCGCTCTTCCTGGGCGGATCGTACACCCGTTTTTTCGGCCGCGGGATCGGCATCCAAGCCGGATTCGGCTACGCCAAGAACGGAGTCTCCGCCTCGGCCTCCTTTAAAGCGGGCGGAACGGCGACCGCGTTTTCCCGCCATCTGACCGCCTCGGACGATGCCGGCGAGATCACCTCCGTCCCTCTCTACGCGGGACTGGCCCTTCGCTGGGCGGGCTCGCGATCGACGCTCGTCTTCACCGCCGGTCCGGCCTTGTATCTCCATTCGATCCTGGTCGAGACCGAGGCGGGCATCTTGGCCGCCTTGTCCGGCGGCGGCGCCGGAACGGGCGCCTTCCGCGCCCCCGTGTCCGTCCCGGACCAGACCTGGATCGCGGCCGGCCTGCAAGCGGGACTATCGGCCGACCTCCCGATCAATGCGGCGACGGCCTTGTTTTTCGAGCTGCGGTATTTCTATTCGCCCGCCAAATCCTTCGCTTGGACCTGGGAGTCCGGAACCTTGCACGGGCTGGACGACTCCTCCCTCGCGGTTTCCTGGGACGCCGCCGCGGCCGCGGCGGCCGGAGCCGCCACCCGGCCGCTGGAGGTCGATCCCTCGATCTTCCAGTTTTCGGCCGGCCTCCGCTTCCGTCTGCGCTGATCCCATAATCCCGCGGTCGTTTCCCGGCCATGCGCCGTGCCGCAAGCCTTTGATCTCGAAGCCCGGGAGGTTTCGAGCCCGCCGATACACGTGCTATAATGGGCTCGAACAAGCGAGGGCCGACCATGAATCTTCGATGTCCGATCCGCACCATCGCTCTGGGAATCCTTCTGGCCGCCGCGGCCTCGGCCGAGCCGGCTATCCGGCTGAAAGTCACGGCCGAGATCGCCAACATCCGCCAAAAACCTTCGATCTCCAGCCTGATCGTGCGCCAGATTCCCGAAGGCGCGCTCCTCGAAGCCTCACGCAAGGACGGCGAATGGTATCTCGTGGCCCTCGAGCCCGACGAGACCGGGACGACTTCCGGCTACGTCCACGAAAGCCTGGTGCTGCCGCTGGGCGAACAGGCGGCGCCCGAAAAGAGGACGCGCATCGTCGAGCGGGTGACGGCCCCGCGGCCCAAGCCGGCCGAAACGGCGCCGGCCTCGATCAAGGACGAGACGCCGGCCGCGCAGCGGCAAACGCCCCCGCCGCCGGCATATGCCGCGGAGGTCGAAACGCCCGCCGTCGCGCCGCTCCGATTCAGCCTGGTTATCAACGCCGGTCTCTTCTCCTCGGCGATAGACGATCTCGATGACGGGGCTCAAGGGTTGGCCGATTATTACGGCTATCAGCTTGGAGCCTCGGCCGACCTGTCCGTCACCCCGTTCCGGCTTGTCTTTCCCTTCGAAGCCGAAGCCCGGATTCCGATCGGGGGGAGATTCGCCCTGACGATCGGCGCCGGTTTCGTTTCCGCGTCCAAGACGAGCCTGGTGACCTACGACACGACGGGATCGACCAGCACCTTCGAAACGACGCCCGGATTCTCCGTCATCCCGGTCAAAGTCGGCATCCTTTATTCTCCCGTGCCTTATTTCTACGCCAAGGCGGGCGTTATGGTCGTGCGGGCGAAAGCGACTTACGACTATCATTTCGTCCATGACTCGTTCTGGGCGGATTGGACGGGCGAAGCGACGGCCTACGGCTTCGGCGCCTTCGGCGCCCTGGGCGTCGAAGTCCCGCTCGGTTCGAGCTTCGCGTTCATCCTCGAAGCGGGCGGCCAGTTCGGCAAGGTCTCGGGATTCGAAGGGACCAACACCTATATCGATTCCGATCTCAAGACGTCCACCAAGGAATCGGGAACTCTCTATTCTTACGAGCTCAAGCCGACGTCCCTGGATTCGTTCTTCCTCGTCTTCATCCGGTCCAAGAAGCCGACCGAGGGCGGAGTGGCCAACGCCCGCGTAGCCGCGCTCAATCTCCTGGGATTCGGCTTGAAGGCCGGCCTTAAACTGAAATTCTGATCAGGGGTCAGGTCTAGAGATTCAAGATTTCTGACAACGGGAGTTGTTTTTTCGTCAACGAATGGCGTCTAATTTTGAATCTTTAGACCTGACCCCCATCAGCCCCCCATCAGATAAAGGGGATGGCCGGTGACGCGCACGGCACGGGACGGCGCCAAGTCCCTCCCGTCGCGATCAAATACCGCGGCCGGCGGCGCGGGCAGCGCCAAGGTGAAGGCCGGCCCGTTGGTCCAGGCCGCGGCGAATTCGACTCCGTCCTTGCGGAACCAAAAGACGTTGCCGCCGCGCGGCCGCTCCCGCCTCACGAACTCGGCGTCCGCCAGCTTCCCGATCATCGTTCGATACGCGTCAAACGAGGGCCGCTTGCGGGCCGGAATCACCCGGGTATCCATCAGCCCGTACCCGGGCGCCGCCAGCTGCCACCAATAAATCCTGTCGATCAGCCCGGAGGCCAGCCCGAGAATGTAATACCGGACGAGATAGTCGGCTTGGGCCTCTTCGGATACCATCGGCTTCCCGGAAGCGGGCGAGTATTCCCCCGTGCCCTCGAGCGGCCAATTGACCTCGGTCACCCAGAATTCCGGATTCTTCTCCCGGCCGCAGCCGGCCGCCGCCTTGAACAGGGCGAACTTTTTCTCGGCCGTCCAGCCGGCCTGGGCGTTTTCCGGCGCGCCCATCCGGTCGACGTAGAGGAGGGACGTCACCGCGTCGAACTCCACCGCCCTCAGCACGGGCGCGTACAGATGAAACTCGAAATCGATGACCGCGGGGCCGGCCGTTTTCACGCCTCGCTTTTTCGCCGCCGCCGCCGCCGCCCGGGCCAGCCGGATATATTCCGTGTGATCCCAGACGCCCCATTTGGTCCGGTTCCAGGCGTGGCCGATCTCAAAGGCCGAAGCCTGCGGGCCGAGCCGTTGAAACGCCTCGTCGACAAAGTCCGCCCACTCGGCCGCGTCGAACACGTCTTCGCGCCGCTGGAGCAAGGCGACGGCGACATCGAGCCCATCCTCCCGCAATCTCCGGGCGAAGGCTTCGTATGCCGCGAGCCGGCCCCTGTCCCAGGACGCGACGCGGAACAGAGTCCGCCGCGTGCCCATCTCGCGAACCAGGGCCGCCGTTTCGCCGGCCGGCAGGGCGTCCGGGGAGACCGAGACCCCGAACATCCCGCGGTCGAGGACGGCCGGCCGCCGGTACATGGCCCGGCGGTTCGCCAGGTATCGCGCCGCCAGTCCCGGCCCATGGACGAGGTTCGATCCCGCCAGGGCCAGGTAAACCGGCCAGCGGCGGTAGTGGTGCCGCATCCGTTCCGACCGCGGCGCCACGTTGTGCGGCTGGTCGGCGAACGGATTCCATTCGAACTTGAAGCTCATTGCAGCTTGAGCCTCCGCGCCCAGCGGCGCAGCCGGGTTTTCTTTTTGAAGCGGAGCCAGCGCTCGAAGGCCGCCTTGGACCGTTCGTACGTCCGGACGAACGACGGCTCCGGCTCCTCCCCGCCCGCGTAAAAGGCCAGGAATTCCCGGCGCGCCTCCGCCGGAATTCCCAGGCGGATGAGGTTCTTGGCCCGGGCGGCCCGCCCGAGGCCGCCTTTCCGGCTTCGGACCCGGTTGGTGTCGAGGAAATAAAACAGATGCGAACCGTCGGGCCCGGACTCGACCAGGATGTTCCCATCCGAGAGGTCGCGATGCATCAATCCCGCGTCGTGCGCGGCGCGCAGATCGCGGGCCAAGCCGGCCAGCAGCCGCCGCAGATCGGGGCCCGCGAGCTCCCGGAAGAGCGTCCGGATCTCGGCCGCGCCGCGAATGCGTTCGGCCACGAACCAGGCCCGCTCGACCGTGCCGCCGCGGCGGCGCTCGATGACGGCGGCCGGAGCCGGCGATCGCAGGCCTGCCTCCCGGAGACGCGTTGCGCCGCGCGCCGCGCGCTCGGCCTTGGACCGTCCGGCGATCGTCCGCAAACGCTGCAGCCCCCGCGGCCTGAACTCCTTGACCGCGAGGTCGAGGATTGTTCCATCGGCAAGCGGAACGCGGGCCGCCGTGATGAGATTGCGGCCTTGGTAAAGGACCTCGGCGCCCGGAGCCGGAGCGATCCCGCCCAAAGCCTCCAGCCAGGCCTGGAATCCCGGCCGGTCGAAACCGGGCTCGATCCGGATGTTCGTCATTTTCCGCGCCCCGCCGCGCATGGCCCTAGCCTCGCCGCCTCGAAGATCAGCCGAGAAGATCGAGCAGG
>JAQULS010000023.1 GCA_028749235.1 Acidobacteriota bacterium
GCTTTGGCTGCCTTGGGAGCCTTGGCGGCTCTGGCGGACTTGGCCGCCGCCTTGGGCGCCTTTTCGGATTTGGCGTCCTTCTTCTTCTTGTCCCTCTTCTTGTACTCGGAGCCCAGAAGCTCCAGGACGGCCATCTCGGCCCCGTCGCCCCGGCGCGTTCCGAGCTTGACGATCCGGGTGTATCCGCCCGGCCTCTCGCTGAAGCGGGGGGCGATGATGTCGAACAACCGCACCGCCGTCGATTCCTTGTATAGGACCTGAAGGGCCTGCCGGCGGGCGTGGAGAGTGCCCTTCTTGCCCAGGGTGATCATCTTCTCCGCCAGCGGCCGGGCCTCCTTGGCCTTGGCCGTCGTGGTGGTCACCCGCTCCTTATCGAACAGGGACGTCACCAGGTTGCGCAGCAGCGCCTCCCGGTGGGCCGTCGTGCGCCGCAGCTTGCGGCCTTTGAGCAAATGCCTCATTCTACCGGCTCCTTACGCGTCTCGACCCCGGTGTCGCCCTTGATCCGTTCGACGAGCTTGGGATGGAGGTCGAGGTTGAGGCCGAGCTCGAGGCCGGCCAGCTTCTCCTTGATCTCGCCCAGCGACTTGCGCCCGAAGTTCTTGGTTTTCAGAAGCTCATCCTCGGTTTTCTGGACGAGCTCGAAGATTCTCTCGATCCCGGCCGAGCGCAGGCAGTTGTTCGAACGGACGCTCAGCTCAAGGTGTTCGATCGGCTTGGACAGGATGTCGATCTGGCCCATGTACGGAATCTCCCGCTTGGCCGCCGCCGGCTCCCGGTCCAGGGGCTCGTCGACGACGTTGAGGAAGATGACCAGGTGGTCGCGCAGGATCTTGGCCGCCCGGGCCACCGCCTCGATGGGAGCCACGGCGCCGGTCGTCCAGACCTCCAGGGTCAGTTTCTCGTAGTCGATCCGCTTGCCCACGCGGGCGGGCTCGACCCGGTAGTTGACCTTGCGGACCGGCGAATGGGACGAGTCCAGCGGAATGGTGTCGATGGTCGCCGTCTCGTCGAAGTTCTGGTCGGCCGGGATGTAGCCGCGGTTGTTGCGGACGGTCATCTCGATGTCCAGGGTGCCGTCCTTGTCGATCGCGGCGAGGGCCGTGGTCGTGTCCAGGATCTCGACGTCGGCGTCGTGGACGATGTCGGCCGCCGTGGCGATGGCCGGCCCGTCCATCTTCAGGGTCATGGTCTTGCTCTCGGCCCCGGCCAGCTTGAGCGGGATGCTCTTGATGTTCAGCAGGACGTCGGTGACGTCCTCGACGACGCCGGGGATGGTGGAAAACTCGTGCAGAACGCCGGCGATCCGGACGGCGGTGACGGCCGCGCCCGGAATGGACGACAGCAGGATCCGCCGCAGGGCGTTGCCGACGGTGATGGCAAAGCCCCGCTCGAACGGCTGGGCGGTGAACTTGCCGTACGTCGCCGTCAGCGTCTCGTAATCGCACTCCAGAAATTTCGGCCTTTGGAAGGTGATTTCGCTCATTGGTCCTCCTTGGCTCGGGCCCCCATGTTCAACGCCGGCTCCCTCACTTGGAGTAGAGCTCGACGACCATGTGCTCTTCGACGGGCAGAGTCACGTCGGCGCGGGTCGGCAGACTGGCCACCCGGACTTTCAGCTCGGGCCTGTCGACCTCGAGCCAGCTGGGAACGGTCTTCCCGGCGTGGGCGTCGGCCACGGCCCGCAGATCCTCGGATTTGATCGAACGGACTCGGAAACTGACCTGGTCGCCGCCCTTGACCATGGCCGAGGGAACGCCGACCCGGCGGTCGTTGACCTGGACGTGGCCGTGGCAGACCAGCTGCCGGGCGTGGGCCCGGGATTGGGCGTAGCCGGCGATGAACAGGACGTTGTCCAGACGCCGCTCCAGCATCTGGAGCAGCGTCTCGCCGGTGACGCCCTTCTGGCCCTCGGCCCGGACGAAGAAGAGATGGAACTGCTTCTCCGACATCCCGTAGAACCGTTTCATTTTCTGCTTCTCGCGCAGCTGCAGGCCGTAGCCCAGGACGCGCCGGCGGGCCCGGCCGTGCTGTCCCGGGGGGTAAGCCCGGCGCTCGACGGGGCACTTGTCCGACAGGCATTTGTCGCCCTTGAGAAAGAGCTTGGTCTTCTCCACCCGGCACAGCCGGCAGATGGGTTCGCGGTATCTCGACATGAAGGACTCTCCTTAGACCCGGCGGCGCCGGCAGACCCGGCAGCCGTTGTGGGGAATGGGCGTCACGTCCTTGATGGACTTGATCTCCAGCCCGCCCGCCTGCAGGGAACGAATGGCCGATTCGCGGCCGGCCCCGGGACCCTTGACCCGGACGTCGACCGTCCGGACGCCGAAATCCCGGGCCTTGACCGCGGCTTCCTTGCCCGCCAGCTGGGCGGCGAACGGGGTGCCCTTGCGGGCGCCCTTGAAGCCGACCGTGCCCGAGCTCGTCCAGCAGACGGAGGCGCCTTGGCCGTCGGTGATGGTGATGATGGTGTTGTTGAAGGTCGACTGGATATGGGCGACGCCGTAGCCGATGTCGCGCCGGACCTTTTTCTTCTTGGTTTTGGCTTTAGGCTTGGTGGCCATCGATCGCTCCTTTTATGCCTACTTGGCCGGGGCCTTGATCTTCTTGATCGAGTGCCCGCGCGGCCCCTTGCGGGTCCGGGCGTTGGTCTTGGTTCTCTGGCCGCGGACCGGCAGTTTCCGCTTGTGGCGCATGCCGCGGTAGCTGCCGATGTCGATCAGCCGCTTGATGTTCTGGCTGATCTCCTTGCGGAGGTCGCCTTCGATCTTTTCCCGCTTTTCGATGATCTGGCGGATCTTGTTGATCTCGTCCTCGGACAGGGCCTTGACCTTCTTGTTCTTGTCGATCTTGGCTTCCTCGAGGACGGCGACCGACTTGGAGCGGCCGATGCCGTAGATGTAGGTCAGGCCGATTTCGATCCGCTTCTCCGGGGGAAGGTTGATGCCTGCGATGCGTGCCATGGGAACCTCGCCTTATCCTTGCCGCTGCTTGTGCCGGGGATTGCTGCAAATCACGATGACGCTGCCTTTGCGCCGGATGATCTTGCAATTCCGGCAGATTTTTTTGACCGACGCTCGTACTTTCATGCCACCCGTCCTTATTTGAATCGGTACGTGATCCGTCCCTTGGTCAGGTCGTAGGGCGAGATTTCGACCAGGACCTTGTCCCCCGGGAGGATCCGGATGAAGTGCTTTCTCATTTTACCCGAGATATGGGCCAGGATGCGGTGCTTGTTGGCCAGCTCCACCCGGAACATGGCGTTCGGCAGGGTCTCCAGCACCGTGCCCTCGGCCTCGAAAACGTCCTCTTTAGGCATGCGCCTGCTCCTTGGCCCGAGGGGCCGGGACCGGGGCGTCGGGCCGGGTTAAAATCACCGGTCCGGCGGCCGTCAGGGCCACGGTCTCCTCGAAGTGGGCGGCCAGGCTGCGGTCCCGGGTCACCGCGGTCCAGCCGTCGTCCAGGACCTCGACGTCCCAGTCGCCGGCAGCGATCATCGGCTCGACGGCCAGGACCAGCCCCCGGCGCAGCCGCGGCCCGCGGCCGGGGAGGCCGAAGTTCGGCACCTGGGGCTCCTCGTGCAGGGCGTGGCCGATGCCGTGGCCGACGAAGGAGCGGATGACCGAAAAGCCCTCCGCCTCGACGCGGCCCTGAACCGCGTGGGAGATGTCCGAGACGCGGCCCCCTTCGATCATCGCCTCGATGCCGCTGCGGAAGGATGCCTCGGCGATCGCGATCAGCCGCTCGGCCAGCGGGGTCACCCGCCCGACCGGAAAGCTCCGGGCGGCGTCGCCGTAGAACCCTTCGTAAAGGACGCCGAAGTCCAAACTGACCAGGTCGCCCTCGTGCAGGGCCCGGTCCGAGGGGATGCCGTGGATGACCTCCTCGTTGACCGAGACGCAGACCGAAGCCGGGTAGCCGCGGTAGTCCTTGAAGGCGGGCTTGGCCCCCAGTTCGCGGGTCCGCCGTTCGGCGTGGGCGTCGATATCGATGGTCCGGACGCCGGGCCGAACGAGATCGCCGAGTTCGTCCAGGATCAGGCCCACGATCCGGCCGGACGCCGCCATGGCCGCGATCTCCGCCTCGGTCTTGTAGACGATCACCGAACCGGCCCCCCTTCCGCCCGCCTCAGTTCCCCGTCCAACAGGGCCGCCGTCCGAACGAAGACCTCATCCGCCGCGCCCTCGCCGTCGACCGGCCGGAAATCCGACCGCTCGCGGTAGAACGCCTTGAGCGGAGCCGTGGCCGACTCGTAGACCCGGATGCGCTCGCGGACGATCTCGGCCGCGTCGTCTTTCCGGGCCTGCAGGGCCGCGCCGCAGACGTCGCAGAGATCCGGCTTCGCCGGTGGCTTGCGGGTCAGATGGTAGATGGCGCCGCAGGCGGGACAGACGATCCGCCCGGACAGCCGCTCGACCAGGCTTTCGACGCTGACCTCGAAGGACAGCACGATTTCGCGCCGGCCGCCGTCGATCACGGCCAGGGCTTCGGCCTGGGCGATCGTCCTGGGGTAGCCGTCCAGGATGTAGCCGGCCCGGCAGTCGGGCTCGGCGATCCGCTCGCGGACGATGGCCGTGACGACTTCGTCGGGGACGAGGCCGCCCCGGGCCATGATCCCCTCGGCTTGCCGGCCCAGCGGCGTCCCTTCGCGAACGGCCCGCCGCAGCAGGTCGCCCGTGGAGATGCGCGGGAACCCGTAGGCGCGCTCGATCATGGCGCCCAGAGTGCCCTTGCCGCTGCCCGGCGCGCCGAGGAGGATGAGCCTCATCCGCGCCTCCCTCTGATCCGGCCCTTGCGCATGAAACCGTCGTAGTGGCGCATGACCAATTGAGCCTCGAGCTGCTGCAGGGTATCCATGGCCACCCCGACCACGATCAGGATCGAGGTGCCGCCGAAGTAGAAGTCGACCTGCAGCCCCTGGGTGAACCAGCTCGGCAGGACGCGATCCAGCCAGCCGCCGATGAGCGGCAGATACTGGACCTTGAAGCCGGTCATCAGGAATTCGGGCAGAATGGCCAGCAGGGCCAGGTAGACCGCGCCGACCAGGGTGATGCGGGACAGGATCTCGTCGATGGCGTCGGAGGTGTTCTTGCCCGGACGGATGCCCGGGATGAACCCGCCGTACTTGCGCAGGTTGTCGGCCACATCGGTCGGGTTGAAGATGATCGACACGTAGAAGTAGGTGAAGAAGATGATGGCCGCGACGTAGGTCAGGTTGTAGAGGGGCATGCCCAGGTTGAACTGGCGGGCCATGCCCTGCAGGGCCGGGATCTTGATCATCTGGGCGATGGTCGCCGGGATGGTGATGATCGAGGCGGCGAAGATGATCGGGATGACGCCGCCGGTGTTGACCCGCAGCGGGAGATGGGTGCTCTGGCCGCCGTAGACCCGGCGCCCGACGACCCGCTTGGCGTAGGAGACCGGAATGCGCCGCTGGCCCCTCTCGACGTAGACGATGAAGCCGATGACGAGGACCATCATCGTGACCAGGACGATGATCTTGATTGGGTTCCAGGAGCCGTTTTTCAGGCCCTGGACGATCCCGCCCAGGCCGGCCGGGAAGCGGGCCACGATGCCGGCGAAGATGAGCAGGGAGATGCCGTTGCCGATGCCGCGCTCGGAGATCTGCTCGCCCAGCCACATGACGAAGATCGTGCCCGTGGTCAGGGTCAGGACGGTCAGCAGCTGGAAGGGCAGTCCCGGGGAAGGCACGATGCGGGCCCCGCCGGGGCTCGTCAGGCCCTGCAACAGGAGGGCGATGGCCCAGCCCTGGATAATGCAGATGCCCAGGGTGCCGTAGCGGGTGTACTGGGTGATCTTCTTCCGTCCCAGCTCGCCCTCCTTGGACAGCCGCTCCAGGTAGGGCCAGACGACGGTCAGAAGCTGCAGGATGATCGACGAACTGATGTAGGGCATGATGCCCAGGGCGAAGATGGTCATCTTCGACATGTAGCGGCCCGAGAACATGTCCATGAACCCGAAGATGGTCCCCTTCTGGGACTGCCAGAATTCGGCCAGGGCCGTGGAGGAGATGCCCGGGGTCGGGATCTGGCCGCCGACGCGGTAGACGGCCAGAAGGAGCAGAGTGAAGATGACGCGCTTGCGGAGCTCCGGGATGGAGAAAATATTGCGGATGCTGTCCAGCATCATGGCCGGACCTCGATCACCACGGCCCGGCCGCCGGCCTTCTCGATCTTGGCCTTGGCCGAGGCGGAGAACTTGTGGGCCTTCACGGTCAGGGCCCGCTCGATTTCGCCGCGGCCGAGAATCTTGACCCGGTCGGAGGCCGAGTCGATCATGCGGGCGGCGGCCATTTCGGCCGGGCCGGCCTCGGCGCCCTTGAGGGTCGCCAGCCGCTCCAGGTTGACCTCGGCGTACACGGTCCGGAAGATGTTGGTGAAGCCCCGCTTGGGGATGCGGCGGACGAGCGGCATCTGGCCGCCCTCATAGCTGTACTTGCGCGAATATCCGGCGCCCTGCAGCTGGCCTTTGCTGCCTGCGCCCGCGGTCTTGCCGAGCCCGGAGCCGGGCCCGCGGCCGACCCGTTTCCTGTTCTTGCGGGAGCCTTTGGCGGGTTTGAGCGTGCTGAGGTTCATTTCTTCACGACCTCCACTTCAACCAAGTGCGGAATCTTCCGAACCATGCCCCGGATGCCCGGGTTGTCGGGCCGGACGACCGTGTCGTTGGGCTTGCGCAGGCCGAGCCCCCAGGCCACCTTGCGCTGGGCCTGGGGATAGCCGATCAGGCTGCGCACCAGCTTGATTTTCAGATCACCGTCGGGGCTCATTGCCAGACCGTCCCTTTGACCTTGCCGCGGTCCTTGCACACGACATCCGGATCCTTGATCCGCTTCAGCGCGTCCATGGTGGCATGGGCCACGGAGATGGGATTGGAGCTGCGCAGGGACTTGGTCAGGATGTCCTTGATCCCGGCCAGTTCCATGATCACCCGGACGGCGCCGCCGGCGATGACGCCGGTGCCCTTGGAGGCGGGCCGCAGGACGACCGCCCCGGCATCGGCCTCGCCCCGGACGAGGTGGGGAATGGTCGTTTCGGCCAGGGTGACCCGGACCAGATGCTTCTTGGCGTTCTCCACGGCCTTGGCGATGGCCGAGGGCACTTCGCGGGCCTTGCCCTTGCCGATGCCGACGGTGCCGCGGTAGTTGCCGACGGCGACCAGGGCCGAGAAGGAGAGATTTTTGCCGCCCTTGACGACCTTGGTCACCCGCCGGATGTGGATGACCTGGTCCTTGAGCTCGCCGATGTCCTCGACCGGCTCCGGGATGGGGGGCTTTTCTTCGACCTTGTCCTTGACGTCTTGCTCTTGCACGATGGTTGCTCCTTGGGTCTAGAACGTCAGCCCGCCCTTGCGCAGGGCCTCGGCCAGGGCCTTGATCCGGCCATGGTAGGGATAGATGCCCCGGTCGAAGACGATCTTGTCGATTTTCTTCTCCCGCAGCCGCCGGGCCATCAGTTCGCCCAGCTTCTCGCAGCCGGCCAGGTTCTTGGTATTCTTCACCGCGGCCTGGAGCTCTTTCTCCAGGGTCGAGGCCGCGGCCAGGATCGTCCCCGTGTCGTCGTTGACGGCCTGGGTATAGACGTAGCGATTGCTCTTGAAGACGTGCACCCGGGGCCGCTCGGCCGTCCCGCGGACGGTCTTGCGGATGCGGGCCCGAATGCGGGCCTTGGCCTCGCTCTTCATGATCGACTTGTCTTTAAGCACCGGTCACCCCCGCTTTCCGTTCCTTCTTGATCAGCCGCTCGCCGACGTAGCGGACGCCCTTCTGCTTGTACGGGTCGGGCTTGCGGAACTTCTTGATGTCTTCGGCGACCTGGCCCACCCGCTGTCTGTCGATGCCTCGGACGGTCAGCAGGGTCGGCTTCTCCACCACCACCTCGACGTCGGGGGGGACGGTGTAGATCATCGGCCGCGAGTAGCCCAGGGCCAGCTCCAGCCTGTCCTTGTCCAGCTTGGCCTTGTAGCCGACGCCGACGATCTCCAGCTGTTTCTGGAATCCCAACGTGACGCCGTGGACGGCGTTGTTGGCCAGGGCCCGGCACGTCCCGTGCAGGGTCTTCTGGATCTTGGAGTCGTCCCGCCGCTCCAGCAGGAGCTGCCCGGACTCGGCCTTGGCCGTGATGCCGGAATAGAGGGGCGTGCGGAGCTTGCCCTTCTTGCCTTCGAACTCGATCCCGTCGGGGAGGATGTTCACCTTGACCCCGGCCGGGAGGGGAATCGGTCGTTTGCCTATGCGCGACATGGCGGAATCCTTTCTTCGGTCCTCACCAGATGGTGCAGAGGACCTCGCCGCCCAGCCCCAGCTCCTCGCAGCGCTTGCCGGAGACGACGCCCTGCGACGTGGAGATGACGGCCAGGCCCAGTCCGTCCAGGACCTTGGGTACGTCGCCCCGGGTGCAGAAGACCCGGCAGCCGGGCTTGCTGATCCGGCGCGAGCCGGTGATGACGGCGTGGCCGGCTTCGGCGTACTTGAGGGTCACGGTCAGGACGTTCTGGGGCTTGGTTTCCAGGACCTTGAAGCTCTTGATGTAGCCTTCTTCCTTGAGGATCTTGGCGATCTCGACCTTCAATTGAGAGGAAGGCATCTGGACCTCCCGCCGCTTGATGCGGGAGGCGTTTCGCAACCGGGTTAAAAAGTCCGAGATGGGATCGACGGCGCTCATGAATTGCTCCTTACCAGGACGCCTTGACGATGCCGGGGATCTCGCCCTTGTGGGCCAGCTCGCGGAAGCACAGCCGGCACATGTCGAACTTCCGGTAATAGCCGCGGGAGCGGCCGCAGATGCGGCAGCGCTTATGGGTGCGGATGGCGTACTTGGGCTTGCGCAGATACTTGGCGAATGCCGATGTGGTGGACACGGTCACCTCTCCTTCATCACGATTCGCGGAACGGCATACCCAGCTTCTTGAGCAGGGCAAAAGCTTCGGCGTTCGTCCGCGCCGTGGTGACGATCGTGATATTCATGCCTCGGGTCTTATCGACCTTGGTGTAGTCGATCTCGGGAAAGACCAGCTGGTCGCGCAGCCCCATGGTGTAGTTGCCGCGGCCGTCGAAGGCCTTGGGCGAGACGCCGCGGAAATCGCGGACGCGGGGCAGGACGACGTTGACCAGGCGGTCCAGGAACTCGTACATCCGCTTGTGGCGGAGGGTCACGAAACAGGCGATGGCCACCCCCTTGCGAAGCTTGAAGGTGGAGATCGACTTCTTGGCCCGGGACACGACCGGGGCCTGGCCGGCGATCTGGGTCAGCTCGGCCTTGGCCGCGTCCAGCAGCTTGGCGTTCTGGATGGCCTCGCCGACGCCGATGTTGATGACGATCTTCTCCAGCCGGGGCACGGCCATGGGATTGCGGATCCCGAGCTCCTTCTCGAGCTCGGGCAGGATGTCCTTCTTGTAGCGGTCCTGCAGGCGGCTCATGGCTTTCTCCTCACTTGGCCTTGTCCAGGGCCCCGTCGCACTTGGGGCAGATCCGCTGGCGGGTGCCGTCGGCGAGACGCTTGGACCGCGGCCGGACGCCGGCGGCGCACTCCTCGCAGTACAGCATCAGGCGGGACAGCGGGATCGGCGCCTCGCGCTCCATGATGCCGCCCTGGCGGTTCTTGGACCGGTCGGGCCGGATGAACTCCTTGACGAAGTTCAGCCGTTCGACCAGGGCCCGGCCCTTCTCGGAGTCGACCTTGATGACCTTGCCGGTCTTGCCCTTGTCCTTGCCCTGGCGGACCAGGACGATGTCGTTCTTGCGGATGCCGGCGGCCATCACAGCACCTCCGGGGCGAGGGAGATGATCTTGGTGAACTTCTTCTCCCGCAGCTCGCGGCCGACCGGTCCGAAGACGCGGGTCCCGACCGGCTCGTTGGCCTTGTCGATGATGACGGCGGCGTTGTCGTCGAACCGGATGTAGGAGCCGTCCCGGCGGCGGATCTCCTTGCGGACCCGGACCACGACGGCCCGGACGACCTTGCCCTTGGCGACCTTGCTCTCGGGCTCCGCCTCGCGGACGGTGGCCGAGATGACGTCGCCGATGGAGCAGATCAGGCCGACCCCGCCGCCGAGCGGCGTGATGGCCCGGATCTTGCGGGCCCCGGAGTTGTCCGCGACCCTGAGCAGCGTGTATTGCTGGATCATGGCTTCGTCTCCCCGGCCGGGGTCTCATCGGCCTTGGTCTCTTCGACCGGGGCCTCTTCGACCGGAGCCTCGGCGGCCGGAGTCTCGACGATGGGGGTCTCGACGATCTCGCTGGCCGTGGCCGTGGCGTCCGTGCCCAGGATCCCGATCACCCGCCAGCGCTTCCGTTTGCTGATCGGGCGGGTCTCGATGATCCGGACCTTGTCGCCGACCTTGCAGGTGTCCTGCTCATCGTGAGCCATGAACGTCCTGCGTTGGCGGACGATCTTCTTGTACAGCGGGTGGCGGACCTGCCGCTCCACCCGGACGGTGACGGTCTTGGCCATCTTCTTGGCCACGACCATCCCGACCTTGGTCGTCTTGCGCGCGGGCGCCGTGTTCGTCATGGGGTTGCCGTCCTTCCCTTCGCCTTGTCTTCTTGCAGGATCGTCTCGATGCGGGCGATGTCCTTGCGCAGGGTGTTCACCTTGGCGAAGCTTTCCAGCTGGCCGAGCTCGTTCTGGAAACGGAGCTTGAACAGCTGTTCCTTGAGCTCGGCCTTCTTGCGCTCGAGCTCGTCCGTGGCCATCTCTCGGAGGTCTTTGGCTTTCATCTCAAGTCTCGATTTTCGCGGGCGACGAAGCGGGTCAGAACGGGGAGCTTTTGGGCCGCCAGGCGCATGGCCTCGCGGGCCACGTCCTCGGTCACGCCCTCCAGCTCGAACAGGATGCGGCCGGGCTTGACGACGTCGACCCAGAACTCCGGGTCGCCCTTGCCCTTGCCCATCCGGACCTCGACGGGCTTCTTGGTCACGGGCTTCCAGGGGAAGGCCCGCAGCCACAGCTTGCCGCGCCGTTTCATGAACCGGGAGATGGTGATACGGCCGGCCTCGAGCTGGCGGGCCGTGACCCAGCCGCACTCCAGGGCCTGCAGGCCGTATTCGCCGAACGACAGGTTCGCGGCGCGCTGGGCTCGGCCCCGCATACGGCCCCGGGAGGTCTTGCGGAACTTGACTTTCTTCGGCATCAGCATGGTCAGATCTCCTCAACCTCCGCGACCTGCGACGTCATCTTGGCCTTTTCAACGTCCCCCTTGTAGATCCAGACCTTGATGCCGATCTGGCCGTAGGTGGTGAAGGCCTCGGTGAAGCCGTAGTCGATGTCAGCCTTGAGCGTCTGCAGGGGCAGCTGGCCGCGCAGATACCACTCGGTGCGGGCGATCTCCACTCCGCCCAGGCGGCCGGAGCACATGATCTTGATGCCCTTGGCGCCGGTGCGGAGGGCCGACTCGACGGCCTTGCGCATGGCCCGGCGGTAGGCGATCCGCTTCTCCAGCTGGACGGCGATGCCCTCGGCCACGAGCAGGGCGTTGAGCTCGGCTTTGTCGATCTCGCGGATGTCGACGTAAACTTCCTTCTTGCAAATCTTTTCCAGGAAGGTCTTCAGGCTCTCGATTTCCTTGCCGCCGCGGCCGATGATGATGCCCGGCCGGGAGGTATAGACGAGAACTCGGACCTTGGGCCCGACCCGTTCCACGGCCACCTCGGCGATTCCGGCGTGAAAGTATTTCTCCTTCACGTCCTTCTTCATCTTGAGGTCTTCATGGATGAGGCGGGCGTACTCCGGGCCATGGGCGAACCAGCGGGAACTCCACTGCTTGTTGAATCCCAGCCGGAAACCGTGCGGGTGAACTTTCTGTCCCATGGCTTATCTTCCTTTTCGTTCCTGCAGGTAGACGTGGACGTGGCTGGTCCGCTTGAGGATCCGGTAGGCCCGGCCCATGGGCGCCGGACGGATCCTCTTCCAGGACGGGCCCTGGTCGATGTGGATCTCGGCCACAACCAGGGAGTCGACGTCCAGGCCGGGCGACTTCTGCTGGGCGTTGGCGATGGCCGACCGCAGGGTCTTCTCGATGGCCTGGGAAGGCTTCTTCTTGGCCGTGAAACGGAGGATGGTCAGGGCTTCGCCGACCATCTTGTTCCGGATCTGGTCGGCGACCAGCCGGCTTTTCTGGGCCGAGATCCGGATGTGCCGGGTCACGGCGTGTGACAGGTAGACCGGGGCATCCATGTCACTTCCCCACTTTCACGGCCTTGGCCGCCTTGGAGGTGTGCCCCTTGAAGGTCCGGGACGGGGAGAATTCTCCCAGCCGGTGCCCGACCATGTTCTCGGTGAGGAAGACCGGGATGAACTTGCGGCCGTTGTGGACCGCGATGGTCAGGCCGACCATTTCGGGGATGATGACGGATCGGCGCGACCAGGTCTTGATGACGGTGCGCTTCTGCGACTCGCCGGCCTGGGCCGCAACCTTGGCCAAGAGGTGGGAATCGATGAAGGGTCCTTTACTCAGCGAACGGCCCATGTTACTTGCTCCTACGTCTGACGGTGAAGACCGACGTCCGCTTGTTGCGGCGGGTCTTGAAGCCCTTGGTCGGAATGCCCTCGGGCGAAACCGGGTGGCGGCCGCCCTTGGCCTTGCCTTCGCCGCCGCCGTGGGGATGGTCGATCGGATTCATGGCCGTGCCCCGGACGAAGGGCCGCCAGCCGCGCCAGCGATTCCGTCCGGCCTTGCCGATGCTGACGTTCTGGTGGTCGAGGTTGCCGACCTGGCCGATGGTGGCCCGGCAGTCCAGTTCGACCTTGCGGATTTCGCTGGACGGCAGCCGGACCTGGGCCCAATCGCCCTCCTTGGCCAGGATCTGGGCTCCCGATCCGGCCGTCCGGCACATTTGGCCGCCGGCGTTCTTGTGCAGCTCGATGTTGTGGATGACCGTGCCCAGGGGAATGTTCCGCAGCCGGGTCGAGTTGCCGGGGACGATGTCGACGACCCCGTCGGAGGACAGGATGGCCTGGCCGGCCTTGATGTCCTGGGGAGCCAGGATGTAGCGCTTCTCCCCGTCCAGGTACTTGATCAGGGCGATGAAGGAGGAGCGGTTGGGGTCGTATTCGATCGTCTCGACGACGCCCTGGATCTCCAGCTTGTCGCGCCGGAAGTCGATCCGACGGTACATCCGCTTGTTGCCGCCGCCGCGGTGGCGGGTCGACAGGTGGCCCTTGTTGTTGCGGCCGCCGGATTTGGGCCGGGGCTCGAGAAGCGGCTTGTAGGGCGCGTTGCCCGTCAGCTCCTCATAAGTCAGGCCGGTCCGGTGGCGGAGCCCCGCGGTGAGCGGCCGGTAGGTCTTGATGCCCATGTTACACCGCCTCGAAGTATTCGATCATCTTCTCGCCGGCCTTCAGCCGGACGATGGCTTTCTTCCAGTCCCCGGTGTGGCCGGCGTGCCGGCCGACCCGGCGCTCCTTGCCCGGCCGGATCTGGGTCCGGACGCTTTCCACCTTGACTTTGAACTGGCGCTCGACGGCCTTCTTGATTTCGCTCTTGTTGGCGTCGCGGGCCACCTCGAAGCAGACCTCCCGGAACTTGTCCTTGAGGACGGTCGATTTCTCGGTGATCACCGGCCGCCGTATGATTCGGCTGGGGTCCATGCTCATTTCCATCTCTCCACGAGGGACTCGAAGGCCTGGCGGCTCATGACCAGCCAGGTGTAGGCCAGGACGTCGCGGGTGTGAACCGTCCGCCAGTCCACGGCCTTGATCCCGGGCAGGTTGCGGGTCGCGGTAAAGAGGGCCGCGTTGGCCCGGACGTCGACGACCAGGGCCTTGCCGACTTTGAGCCCGCGCAGCAGCGCCGCGGCTTCCTTGGTCTTGGCCGCGCCCAGCTTGAGGTCCTCGACGACCAGGAGCTTGTTCTCGGCCCACTTGGCGGCCAGAACCGAACGGAGGGCCTCGGTCTTGGCCGTCTTGGGCATCCGGACGTCGTAGTCCCTCGGCCGGGGGCCGAAGGTCGTGCCGCCCTTGCGCCACAGGGGGCTGCGGGTGGCGCCGGCGCGGGCCCGGCCGGTGCCCTTCTGGCGCCAGGGTTTGCGGTTGGAGCCGCTGACCTCGGCCCGGGTCTTGGTCGAGACCGTGCCCCGGCGCAGGTTGGTCTGCTGGGCCACGACCGCCTCGTAGACCAGGTGCTCGTGGACCGGGGCGTCGAAGGCGGCCGGAAGCTCGAGCTCCGCCGTGACGTTGCCGTTGCGGTCTATTACGTTGGTTTTCGCCATGGGGTCCTCGTTTAAGCCTTGACGATCACGACGACCGTCCCGTTGGCCCCGGGCACGGCCCCCTCGACCATCAGGAGGTTGTTGGTCCGGTCGGCCTCGAAGACCCGCAGGTTGCGGACCGTGACGGTGTCGCTGCCCATGCGGCCGCCCATGCGCATGCCCAGGATGACCCGGGAGGGATAGGACGAGGCTCCGATCGAACCGGGGGCCCGATGGAACATCGAGCCGTGGGCTCCGCCGCCGCCCTTGAAATGGTGCCGCTTGACGACGCCCTGAAAGCCCTTGCCCTTGCCCACGCCGGTGATGTGGACCTTCTGGCCGGCTTCGAAGATGTCGACGAAGATCTGGTCGCCTTCCTTGCCCTCGCCCTTGACGGGGAATTCCCGCAGGATGCGCAGGACCGGCGAGCCGGACTTCACGAAGTGGCCCTGTTGGGCCTTCGAAGGCTTGCGGGCCGGCTTGTCCTCGACCAGGCCCATCTGGAAGGCATCGTAGCCGTCCTTGGCCTTGGTCTTTCTCTGGATGACGGTGCACGGCCCGGCCTTGATGACCGTCAAGGGAACGGCGTTCCCGACGGCGTCGAAGGCCTGGGTCATGCCCACTTTTCTGCCGATCAATCCGTCAACCATCGCTTACTCCCCGGTCCCGAAGGCCTGGATCTCGACTTCGATCCCGGCCGGGAGGTCCAGCTTTTGCAGCTCTTCGATCGTCTCGTTGTTGTACTCGCTGATGTCGATCAGCCGTTTGTGGACGCGCATCTCGAAATGCTCGCGCGCTTTCTTGTCGACGTGCGGCGAGGTCAGGACGCAGAAACGGTGGATTCGGGTCGGCAGGGGGATGGGTCCCGCGATGCGGGCGCCCGTCCGTTTGGCCTTGACCACGATGTCCTTGACCGACTGGTCCAGCAGCCGATGGTCGAACGACTTGAGGCGGATTCTGATTTTCTCCATGACCGCTTTCCTTGTTGTATTTCAGCGGGGCCACATACTGAGTTCGTGGACCCCTTGGGTTCCGTCCATCCTACTCCAGGATCTCGGTGACCGTGCCGGCGCCGACGGTCCGGCCGCCCTCGCGGATGGCGAACCGCAGGCCCTTCTCCATGGCCACGTCCGAGATCAGGTCGATCTCCAGGTTCACGTTGTCTCCCGGCATGACCATCTCCACTCCCGCCGGCAGCTTCGCGTCCCCCGTCACGTCCGTCGTCCGGAAGAAAAACTGCGGCCGGTACCCCGTAAAGAACGGCGTGTGCCGCCCGCCCTCTTCCTTCGTCAACGCCACCACCGTCGCCTTGAACTTCCGGTGCGGCGTGATCGACCCCGGCTTCGCCAGCACCTGGCCCCGCTCGACGTCGGTCTTCCCGATGCCCCGCAGCAGACACCCGATGTTGTCTCCCGCCTGGGCCTGGTCCAGCAGCTTGCGGAACATCTCGACGCCCGTCACGACCGTCTTGCGCGTCTCGGCGAAGCCGACGATCTCAACCTCGTCGCCCACCTTGACCAAGCCCCGGTCCACGCGGCCCGTCACCACCGTCCCCCGGCCCGTGATCGTGAACACGTCCTCGATCGACATCAGGAACGGCTTGTCCACTTCCCGCATCGGCTCCGGGATGAACGTGTCCAGCGCCTTGACCAGCTCCCAGATCGGCTTGGCTCCCTCGCCGGAGGGATCCGCCAGCGCCGCCGTCGCCGAGCCCCGAATGATCGGCGTCGTGTCCCCGGGGAACTCGTACTTGGTCAGAAGCTCCCGCACTTCCAGCTCCACCAGGTCCAGGATCTCCGGGTCGTCCACCAGGTCGCACTTGTTCATGAAAACCACGATGGCCGGCACGTTCACCTGCCGCGCCAGCAGGATGTGCTCCCGCGTCTGCGGCATCGGCCCGTCCGCCGCCGACACCACCAGGATCGACCCGTCCATCTGGGCCGCTCCCGAGATCATGTTCTTGATGTAGTCGGCGTGGCCCGGGCAGTCGATGTGCGCGTAGTGCCGCGTCTCCGACTCGTATTCGACATGGCTCAAGGCCACCGTCAAAATCTTCGTGGCGTCCCGCCGGAACATCTTGGCGTCCGCCTTGGCCACGTCGTCGTAGCTCTTGGCCGTCGCCAGACCCTTCGTCGCCAGCACCTTGGTGATGGCGGCCGTCAAGGTCGTCTTGCCGTGATCGATGTGTCCGATCGTCCCCACGTTCACGTGCGGTTTCGTCCGTTCGAACTTCGCCTTGGCCATTGTTCCTCCTTGCCTGGCGGCCCCTCTAACGAGTCTCGTAGGCCAGCCGGCCTTCGATCCGGGCTATGATCTGCTCCTGGACCGCGGGCGGCACGGCTTCATACTGGGAGAATTCCATGGAAAACACGCCCCGGCCCTGGGTCAGCGTCCGCAGGATCGTGGCGTATCCGAACATCTCGGCCAGCGGGGCGCGGGCCCGGACGACGCGCGAGCCGCCGCGCATCTCCATGCCCTCGACCTTGCCCCGGCGGGAGTTGAGATCCCCGACGATATCCCCCAGGTAGTCGTCCGGGGCGACGACTTCCAGCCTCATCAGGGGTTCCAGCAGGGCCGGCTCGGCCTTGGCCGCGGCTTCCTTGAAGGCCATGGCCGCGGCGATCTTGAAGGCCAGGGGAGTCGAGTCCTCCTCGCTCCAGGCCCCGGAGGCCAGGGTGGCCTTGACGTCGGCCAGGGGGAAGCCGGCCAGCAGGCCGACATCGAAGGACTCCCGGACGCCGTCCTCGACAGCCGAGACGAAATCGGCCGGGACCTCGTTCTCACGGGCCTTGTTGACGAAGGCGAAGCCCTCGCCCCGAGGCAGCGGTTCGAGCCACAACTCGACCTTGGCGTACTGGCCCTTGCCGCCGGACTGGCGGGAGAGCTCGGCCTTGCCGCTGGCGGGCTTGCGCAGGGTTTCCTTGTAGGCGACCTGGGGCCGGCCGGTGTTGGCCCGGACGCCGAACTCGCGGGCCAGCCGGTCGATGATGATGTCCAGGTGAAGCTCGCCCATGCCGTGCAGCAGGACCTGGCCGGTGTTGGCGTCGGTCGACACCCGCAGGGTCGGGTCCTCCTTGGCCAGCTTGGCCAGGGAGGACTCGAGCTTGCCGTGGTCGACCTTGCTCTTGGGCTCGACGATCATCTGGATGACCGGCTCGGGGAAGGTGATGGTCTCCAGGACGATGGGCTTGGCCTTGGCGCACAGGGTGTCGCCCGTCGACAGGCTCTTCATCGTGCCCATGGCCATGATGTCCCCGGCGAAGACTTCCTTGACCTCTTTCCGTTTGTTGGAGTGCATCTCCAGGAAGCGGGCCGCCTTTTCCTCTTCGTCCTTGACCGGGTTATAAAGGATGGACCCGACGTGGGCCTTGCCCGAGTAGACCCGGAAGTAGGCCAGGTTGCCCATGTACGGGTCGTTCTGGACCTTGAAGACCAGGGCCGAGAAAGGCTCGTCGTCGGAGGCCCGGCGGGTCTCGACCTGACGGGACTTGGGGTGGAGGCCCTGGATCGGAGGCACGTCGACCGGAGAGGGCAGGTAATCGACGATGGCGTCGAGGAGAGGCTGGACGCCCTTGTTGCGGAAGGAGGCGCCGTGCAGAACGGGGACGGCCTTGCCGGACAGGGTGGCCCGCCGGATGGCCGCCCGCAGGTCCGCGGCCTCGACGTCCCGTCCCTCCACGAACAGCTCCATGATCCTCTCATCCACATCGGCCACCTGTTCGACGAGCAGAGCCCGGCGCTCGCGGACCTCTCGGTCGCCGCTCGCGTCGCTCACCGTCATTTCAGTGCCGATCACATCCGTGCTCCAGTCATATCTCGTCATCCCGACCAGGTCGATGACGCCTCGAAAGGCGTCCTCCCGGCCGAGAAGCGTCTGGAGGACAAGAGGATGGGCGTTGAGCCGGACGCGCATTTGCGCCACGGCCCGTTCCGGATCGGCCCCGACCCTGTCCATCTTGTTGATGAACGCCAGCCGGGGGACCCGGTACTTATCCGCCTGCCGCCAGACAGTCTCGGATTGCGGCTCGACCCCACCGACCCCGCAGAGCAGGATCACCGCTCCGTCCAGGACCCGCAACGACCTCTCGACCTCGGCCGTGAAGTCGACGTGCCCGGGCGTGTCGATGATGTTAACGCGGTGGGCGTTCCAGTAACAGGTGGTGGCGGCAGAGGTTATGGTTATGCCACGTTCCTGCTCCTGAGCCATCCAATCCATGACGGCGGTACCCTCGTCGACCTCCCCTATCTTGTAGGTGATGCCGGTGTAGTAGAGGATACGCTCCGTCGTCGTCGTTTTTCCCGCATCGATATGGGCCAAGATGCCGATGTTCCTGACGTTGTCGATCAAATAGGGACGCGTCATGACATCGCTCGCTCATTCGTCGAATGCCGGCTTCTCCGATGCAGGGTTCGTACATCTATAAGATCACCAACGATAATGAGCGAAGGCCCGGTTGGCCTCCGCCATCTTATGGGTGTCTTCGCGCTTTTTAACCGCGCCGCCCTTGTTGGACAGGGCGTCCATGACCTCGGCCGAGAGCTTGTCGGTCATGCTTCGGCCGCCGCGCTCCAGGGCGTACTTGACCAGCCAGCGACAGCCGACGGAGATCGACCGGTTGCTGTCGACTTCGATCGGGACCTGGTAGGTGGCGCCGCCGACCCGGCGGGACTTGGTCTCCAGCAGGGGCCGGACGTTCTCGATGGCCTTCTCGAAGGCCTTCAGGGGATCGTCCTTGATCTTGGCCTGGACTTGGTCCATGGCTCCGTAGACGATCCGTTCGGCGGTCGATTTCTTGCCCTCTTTGAGCAGGGTGCTGATGAACTTGGCGATCAGGACGGATCCGTACCTCTGGTCGCCGACCGGTTTGCGTTTCTTGATGATTCCGCGGCGGGGCATGATTCACTCCTAGGAGGCGCGTTTCTCTTTGGGCCGCTTGGCGCCGTATTTGGAGCGGGCCTTGCCGCGATTGGCGACGCCTTCGCTGTCGAGGGTGCCGCGGACGATGTGATAGCGCACGCCGGGAAGGTCCTTGACGCGACCGCCCCGGACGAGCACGATGGAGTGCTCCTGCAGGTTGTGGCCGACGCCCGGGATGTACCCGGTGACTTCGATGTTGTTCGACAACCGGACACGGGCCACCTTGCGGAGGGCCGAGTTCGGTTTCTTGGGGGTCGTCGTGAACACGCGGGTGCAGACGCCCCTCTTCTGGGGGGAAGACTCGAGCGCGGGCGATTTGCTCTTGTCCTTCTTCAGGCTTCGTCCCTTGCGTATGAGCTGATTGACCGTCGGCAAAAGAACACTCCTTCTATCGAGTCCAAACGAGTTGGGGTACTGGCTCCGAGTAGACTTAGTCTTCTCGGGACAAGTGCCCGGTATCTTAACCAAAAGCGCCGGGCCTGTCAAGGCTTTTCGGCGCTTTCCTCGTCAGCTTTGCGGCGACACGTCCTCGACGGCCTTTTCGGCCTCGGGGATGCCCTCGTCCTTGACCTCGACCCCGTGATAGAACTTGTAGCCCGTCCCGGCCGGGATCAGCCGGGCCATGATGATGTTTTCCTTCAGGCTGCGCAGGTAGTCGACCTTGCCGAACATGGAAGCCTCGGTCAGGACCCGGGTCGTCTCCTGGAAGGAGGCGGCCGATAGGAAGCTGTCCGTGCTCAAGGCGCTCTTGGTGATGCCCAGGAGGAGGGGCCGGGCCTTGGCCGGTTTGCCGCCCCTGGCCACCGCCTTGACGTTCTCTTCCTGGAAGACGAACTTGTCGACCTGCTCGTCGATCAGGAACTCCGTGTCGCCGACTTCCTCGACCTTGACCCATCGCAGCATCTGCCGGATGATCGTCTCGATGTGCTTGTCGTTGATCGGCACGCCCTGCAGGCGGTAGACCTCCTGCACCTCGCGGAGCATGTACTCGGCCAGCTCCTTCTCGCCCAGGACCCGCAGGATGTCGTGCGGGTTGACCGGGCCGTCCATGAGGGCCGTGCCGGCCTTGATCCGCTCGCCGTCGCCGACGCTGATGTGGGCGCCGCGCGGGATGAGGTATTCCTTGCTGCCGACCCGGTCGCTCTTGACCGTGATCTTGCGGTAGCCGCGGACCAGGCCGCCGAACTCGACGATGCCGTCGATCTCGGAGATGACGGCCGCGACCTTGGGCCGGCGGGCTTCGAAGAGCTCCTCCGCCCGCGGCAGGCCGCCCGTGATGTCCTTGGTCTTGGCCTGCTCGCGCGGGATCTTGGCCAGGATCTCGCCGGCGTGGACCTTGACGCCGTCCTTGACCTCGAGGTGGGCCCCGGCCGGCAGGTAGTAGCGCTTCAGGACGGCGGGAACTTCCTTGCCGTGCTTGTCCTTGGCCTTGTGGGCCGTGTCGACGATCTCGATCCGCGGCTGCAGCTTCTCGTCCTTGGGCTCGATGATGACCTGGCTCATGAGCAGGGTCACCTCGTCCTGGGCCTCCTCCATGGTCACCTTGCGGACCACGTCGTGGAACTGGACGACGCCCGATTCCTCGGTCAAGACCAGGGCGTTGTAAGGATCCCACTCGGCGAAGACCTGGCGGGCCTTGACCTCTTCGCCCTCGCTCCGCAGGAGCTTGGCGCCGTAGGGCACCTGGTAGTGCTCGATCTCGCGGCCGCGGCGGTCCGTCAGGGCGATGTTGGCGGTCCGGTTGACGACGATGAGGGCGCCGTCCTTGTCCTTGACCACCTTGACGTTGGCGAAACGGACCACGCCGTCGTTCTTGGCCTCCAGCTTGGACTGTTCCTTCCCGCCCTGGGCGATGCCGCCGATGTGGAACGTGCGCATGGTCAGCTGGGTGCCCGGTTCGCCGATGGACTGGGCGGCGATGATGCCGACCGCCTCGCCCATCTCGACCTGGTAGCCGCTGGCCAGGTTGCGGCCGTAGCAGAGCTGGCAGACGCCGCGCTTGGATTCGCAGGTCAGGATGGAGCGGATCTTGATCCGCTCGACGCCGATGGCCTGCATATCCTGGGCCACGGCCTCGGTGATCTCCTGGTTATGGGCCACGACCACGGCATTGGTGTCGGGGTTGACGATCCGCTCCAGGGACGTCCGGCCGATGATGCGGTCGATGAACGGCTCGATGATCTCGCCGTTCTCGACGATGGCCGCCACGTTGATGCCCTTGAGGGTGCCGCAGTCGTGCTGGTCGACGATGACCTCCTGGGACACGTCGACGAGCTTGCGGGTCAGGTAGCCGGAGTTGGCCGTCTTCAGGGCGGTGTCGGCCAGGCCCTTGCGGGCGCCGTGGGTCGAGATGAAATAGTGCAGGACGTTCAGGCCCTCCCTCAGGTTGGAGGTGATGGGCGTTTCCAGGATCTCGCCCGACGGCTTCGACATCAGCCCGCGCATCCCGGCCAGCTGCCGGATCTGCTGCTTGGTGCCGCGGGACCCGGAGTCGGCCATGACGTAGAGCGGGTTGAGATTGGCCCCCTCGAAGCTGATCTTCTTCATCTCGGCCATCATGGCCTGGGAGACCTCGTCGGTCACCGCCGACCAGATGTTGATGACGTTGTTGAACCGCTCACGGGTCGAGATGGTGCCGTCGAGGTACAGCTTTTCGATCTCCTGGACCCGCTTCTGGGCCTTGTCGACCATTTCGGCCTTGTTCTTGGGGATGACGAAATCGTCGATGCCCAGGGAGAAGCCGGCCTGGGTGGCCTGGGCGAAGCCCAGGGCTTTGAGCTTGTCCAGGGTTTCGACCGTCACGGCCAGCCCGCAGCGCAGGTAGATGTAGAAGATCAGGCTCTCCATGCCCTTCTTGCGGAAGGTGCCGTTGAAGAACGGCAGCCCTTCGGGCAGGGCCTGGTTGAAGATGATCCGGCCGGGGCTGGTCTCGATCAGCTCGCGCTTGATCGAAACGACCGGGCAGGTCGCCACGGCCTGGTCGTCGTAGAAGGTGGCCAGGTTCATGAAGGCGCCCGTGTAGCGCAGCTTGATCAGCGATTGCAGCTTGACCTGCTTGTGCTCCATGGCCAGCAGGGCGTCGTCGGCCGAGCCGAAGACCCGGCCCTCGCCGAGCAGGCCCTTCTTGGCCAGGGTGGCATAGTAACAGCCCAGGACCATGTCCTGGCTGGGGATGGTCAGCGGCCGTCCGTTGGCCGGCGACAGGATGTTGTTGGTCGACAGCATCAGGGTCGAGGCCTCGATCTGGGCTTCGACCGAGAGCGGAATGTGAACGGCCATCTGGTCGCCGTCGAAGTCGGCGTTGAAGGCGGCGCAGACCAGGGGGTGGATCTGGATGGCCTTGCCTTCGACCAGGATGGGATCGAAGGCCTGGATGCCCAGCCGATGCAGGGTCGGGGCGCGGTTGAGCAGGATGGGGTGTTCCTTGACCACCTCTTCCAGGTAGTCCCAGACCTCGGGCCGCTCCTGCTCGTGCCACTCCCGGGCCACCTTGATGCTGGGGACGAGGCCTTCCTTCTCCAGCTTGTGGAAGATGAAGGGCTTGAACAGCTCCAGGGCCATCTTCTTGGGCAGGCCGCACTGGTTGAGCTTGAGCTCGGGGCCGACCACGATGACCGAGCGGCCGGAGTAGTCAACGCGCTTGCCCAGCAGGTTCTGGCGGAAGCGCCCCTGCTTGCCGCGCAGGGCCTCGCTCAGGGACTTGAGCGGCCGGCGGTTGGCGCCCAGGTGGACGCGGCCGCGCTTGCCGTTGTCGAACAGGGCGTCCACGGCCTCCTGCAGCATCCGCTTCTCGTTGCGGATGATCAGCTCGGGGGCCTTGAGCTCGATCAGCTTCTTCAGCCGGTTGTTGCGGTTGATGACCCGGCGGTAGAGGTCGTTGAGGTCGGAGGTGGCGAAGCGGCCGCCGTCCAGCCGGACCAGCGGGCGCAGGTCGGGCGGGATGACCGGGATGGTGTCCAGGATCAGCCACTCGGGCCGGTTGCCGGACTTCTTGAGGGCCTTGAAGACCCGCAGGCGCTTGGCGTAGCGGAGCCGGCGCTGCTGGCTGGTCTCCTTCTTCATGGCCTTGCGCAGCCGGTCGGCCTCCTTCTTGATGTCGATCTTCTCCATCAGGTTCTTGATGGCCTCGGCCCCGATGCCGGTCTCGAACTTGTCGCCGTACTTGTCCCGGGCCTCCTTGTACTCCTCCTCGTTGAGAAGCTGCTTTTCCTTGAGCGGGGTGTCGCCCGGGTCGATGACGATGGAGCTCTCGAAGTAGAGGACCTTTTCCAGGTCCTTGATGGTCAGGTCGAGGACCAGGCCGATGCGGCTCGGCGGGCTCTTGAAGAACCAGATGTGGGCCACCGGGGAAGCCAGTTGGATGTGGCCCATGCGCTCGCGGCGGACCTTGCTCTTGGTCACTTCGACGCCGCAGCGCTCGCAGATGATGCCGCGGTACTTCATCCGTTTGTACTTGCCGCAGAGGCACTCGTAGTCGTTGATCGGTCCGAAGATCTTGGCGCAGAACAGGCCGTCTTTTTCAGGCTTGAAGGTCCGGTAGTTGATCGTCTCCGGCTTGGTCACCTCGCCCCAGGACCAGCTCTTGATCTTGTCGGGCGAGGCTATGGAGATGCGGACCCAGTCGAATTCGAGCTTGGGCTTGCCGCCGAGCGGGGCTTTCAGTTCCATCAAGAGTCTCCTTTCGGCGCCTGGGGAACTTGGATGCCCCAGGGCGCGGCGACCTCGTCCTTCTCCGTCTTGCCCAGCTCGACGTTGAGGCACAGGCTTTGCAGCTCCCGGATCAGGACGTTGACCGACTCCGGCAGGCCCGGGGTGAACTCGTAGTCGCCCTTGACGATGGCCTCGTAAATCTTGGCCCGGCCTTCGACGTCGTCGGACTTGACGGTCATGAGCTCCTGCAGCGTGTAGGCCGCGCCGTAGGCTTCCAGGGCCCAGACCTCCATCTCGCCGAACCGCTGGCCGCCGAACTGGGCCTTGCCGCCCAGGGGCTGCTGGGTGATCAGCGAGTAGGGCCCGGTCGAACGGGCGTGGATCTTGTCGTCGACCAGGTGGTACAGCTTCATCATGTAGATGTTGCCGACCGTGACTTCCTGGTCCAGCAGTTCGCCGGTGATGCCGTCGAAGAGCGGCGTCTTGCCGGTCTCGGGCAGGCCGGCCCGCTTGAGCAGGGCCTTGACCTCGATTTCGGTGGCCCCGTCGAAGACCGGGGTATCGAGCCACAAACCGAGCGTGTCGGCGGCCCACCCGGCGTGCGTCTCCAGGATCTGGCCGACGTTCATGCGGGAGGGGACGCCCAGGGGGTTGAGGACGATCTCGACCGGCGTCCCGTCTGGGAGCCGGGGCATGTCCTCCTCGGGCACGATCTTGGCGATGATGCCCTTGTTGCCGTGCCGGCCGGAGACCTTGTCGCCGACCGACAGCTTGCGCTTCATGGCGATGTAGACCTTGACCGCCTGGATGACTCCGGGGGCCAGCTCGTCGCCCTTCTTGAGGGCCTCGACCTTCTCCTTGAAGATGGCCTTGAGGGCTTCGCCCTGCCGCCGGATCTTGCGCTCGATGTCCTTGATCTTCTCGTCCCGCTCCGTCTCCTCCTCGACCTTGAGCTTGCCGAGGTCCTCGTTCTCCAGGGATTCCAGGACCCGCTCGGTCAGCTTGGCGCCCTTGGCCAGGGTGGTTTCACCGATCTTCTGTTCCTTCTCCACGACCGCGCCCTTGAGCAGGGTCCGGACTTTGCGGCGCTTCTCGGTCTCCAGGATGGAGATCTCGTCGTCCAGGTTCCGCTTCATGCGGCCGATTTCTTCCTTCTCGATGACCTTGGCCCGCTGGCCCTTCTCGGAGCCGCGGCGGGAGAAGATGCGGACGTCGATGATGGTGCCCTCGACGCCGGGGGCGCAGTACAGCGAGGCGTCCTTGACGTCCAGGGCCTTCTCGCCGAAGATGGCCTTGAGCAGCTTTTCCTCGGGCGAAAGCTGCGTTTCGCCCTTGGGGGCGACCTTGCCGACCAGGACGTCGCCGGCCTTGACCGCGGCCCCGATCCGGACGATGCCGTTCTCGTCCAGGTTGCGGAGCAGGTTCTCCGGCACGTTGGGGATGTCCTTGGTGATCTCCTCGGGGCCCAGCTTGGTGTCGCGGGCCTCGACCGTCTCCTCGATGATATGGAGCGAGGTGAAGACGTCCCGCTTGATCAGCTTCTCCGAGACGATGATGGCGTCCTCGAAGTTATAGCCGCGCCAGGGCATGAAGCAGCACAGGACGTTGCGGCCCAGGGCCAGCTCGCCGCGGTCGGAGCAGGAGCTGTCGGCCAGGATGTCGCCGCGCCCCACCCGGTCGCCGCGGCGCACGCTCGGCCGCTGGGTCAGGCAGGTGTTCTGGTTGGTCCGCAGGAACTTGGTCAGGGTGTAGAGGTCGGTCAGGACGTCGTGCTCGCGCAGGCCCTCGATCTCGTCCACCCGGACCAGGATGCGCTCGGCGTCGACGAACTCGACGACGCCGGGCCGCTTGGCGACGATGACGTCGCCCGAGCCCTTGGCCGCCAGCTTCTCGATGCCGGTCCCGACCCGGGGCGCTTCCGGCGTCAGCAGGGGCACGGCCTGGCGCTGCATGTTCGAGCCCATCAGGGCGCGGTTGGCGTCGTCGTGCTCCAGGAAGGGCACCAGGGCCGCGGACAGCGAGACGAGCTGCTTGGGCGAGACGTCGATGTAGTGGATCTGCTCGCGCGGCAGGGTCTTGAAGTTGCCGGCTTGGCGGGCCGAGATGAGATCGCTGGTGAAGTAGCCCTTGTCGTCGACCGCGGCGTTGGCCTGGGCGATGTTGAACTTTTCCTCTTCCCAGGCGGTCAGGTAGAAGCAGAACGGCTCCAGCACCGGCAGGTGCTTGGCGCCCTTGCGCTTGAGGGCCGCGATCTCCTTCAGGGCCTCTTCCTTCTCCACCACCTCGCCGACCTTGCCTTCGCCGTCGCCGGGGTGGATGATCTTGACGTAGTCGATGATGCGGGCGTTCTTGACCTCGCGGTACGGGGTCTCGATGAAGCCGTAGTCGTTGATCCGGGCGAAGCAGGACAGCGAGGAAATGAGGCCGATGTTCGGGCCTTCCGGCGTCTCGACCGGGCAGATGCGGCCATAGTGGCTGGCCTGGATGTCGCGGACCTCGAAGCCGGCCCGCTCCCGGCTCAAGCCGCCGGGGCCCAGGGCGCTCAGGCGGCGCTTGTGGGTCACTTCGGCCAGGCTGTTGATCTGGTCCATGAACTGGCTCAACTGGGAGGAGCCGAAGAACTCCTTGAGGGCGGCGATGACCGGCTTGGAGTTGATCAGATCCTGGGGCATGGCCGCGGCCAGGTCGGCCGTGATGGTCATCTTCTCCTTGATCGTCCGCTCCATCCGGGTCAGGCCGATGCGGAAGGCGTTCTCGACCAACTCGCCGACCTGGCGAACCCGGCGGTTGCCGAGGTGGTCGATGTCGTCCACCGCCCCCTCGCCCTTGCGCAGCTTGAAGAGGTACTTGATGACCTCGACGTAGTCGTTCGGCTGCAGGACCTTCTCCTCCAGCGGGGTCTGGAGCTCCAGCTTGATGTTGAACTTGAGCCGGCCGATGCGGCTGAAGTTGTATTTCTGGGGGTTGAAGAAGAGGTTGCGGAACAGGGTGTGGGCGCTCTCCATGGTGTGGGGTTCGCCCGGCCGCAGCTTGCGGTAGATCTCGGCCAGGGCCTGGCCGGAGTCCTTGCGGAGGTCCTTCTTGATGGTGTTGACGACCAGCTGCCCGGCGTCATCGTCCAGCGGGAAGAAGATCTCGAACGGCTCGCCCTTGCCGATCAGCAGGTCGAGAGCCGTGTCGCCGATCTCCTCGGCCGCCTTGACCTTGCCCTTGATCCCGGACAGGGCGTAGGCCCCGGCCAGGTCCTTGCGGTCGATGGCCGCCCGGGCCACCCCGGCGTCGCGCAGGGTCTGGATGATCTCGGGCGTCAGCTTCTTGCGGGTGTTGACCAGGGCCGCCCCGGTCTTGGGATCCTTGACGTCCTCGGTCAGGGTCTTGCCGACCAGGCCGTCGGCGAGGTCCCAGTAGAGCTTGTCGCCCTCGGGAACCACCCGGTAGACGCGGTGGAAGATCTTGAGGATGTCCTCGTCGGAGCTGAAGCCCAGGGCCCGCAGGAAGACGGTGGCCAGGAACTTCTTCTTGCGGTCCAGCCGGACCCAGAGGTTCTGCTTGAGGTCGTACTCGAACTCGACCCAGGCTCCCCGGTACGGGATGAGCTTGGCGATGAAGTAGCCCTTGGCCTCGCCCTGCCGGAAAAAGACTCCGGGCGAGCGCTGCAGCTGGCTGACCACGACCCGCTCGATGCCGTTGAAGATGAAGGTCCCCTTGTCGGTCATCAGCGGGATGTCGCCGAAATAGACTTCCTGTTCCTTGATGTGCTTCAGCCGCTTGGCCTTGGTCGTCAGGTCCTTTTCCCAGGAAATCAGCTTGACCTTGAGGCGGAGCGGGACGGAGTAGGTGTAGCCCTTCTGGAGGCACTCGTTCGGGGTGTATTTCATCTTCAGCCCGACCGCGTCGCCGCAGTGGTCGCAGAGCGGCAGGGTGATCTTGCGGACGGCTCCGCAGAAGGGGCAGACCAGCTTGTCGGTCAGCTCGACGTCGGCCGGCAGCAGCGTGTCGCAGCTCGTGCAGCGGGGGCGGCTGTTCTCGACGCCCTTGAGGCGGCCGCACTTGCACTCCCAGTTGCCGATGGCATAGCTGATGAAGTCGAGCCGGGTCGTTTCCTTGAAGTCGTCGATCGGGTAGACGTCCTTGAAGGCGGCCTGCAGGCCGGTGTCTTTGCGCTCCTCCGGCAGGAGTTCCATCTGCAGGAACTCCGCGTACGACTGCCGCTGGATGGCCAGCAGGTCGGGCATGGGGAAGACGGTCTTGATCTTGGAGAAATCAAGACGCTCGCGCTCGATGTTTCGGGGTTCGCTCATGGACAAGGCTTACTCCTCGGTACCCCGTCCCGCCTTCGGCGGGACAGGGCGCGGCATTCGATCCAACGCCCCGGGACGGCCAGCCGGACGGAAACCGTCCGGACGCCCCTTTCCGTATACGGACACGACGGCCGACAGGGGATTCCCCCGACCGGTCCTTACTGCAGCTCGACGGTGGCGCCGACTTCCTCGAACTTCTTCTTCAGGGTCTCGGCTTCTTCCTTGGGCAGCCCTTCCTTGATGGTCTTGGGCGCGCCGTCGACGAGGTCCTTGGCTTCCTTGAGGCCGAGAGCCGTGATCTCGCGAACGACCTTGATGACGTTGATCTTCTTTTCACCGGCGGCCTTGAGAACCAGGGCGAACTCGGTCTTGACCTCTTCGGCCTTGGCTTCGCCGGCGGGGGCGGCCCCGGCCATCGGCACGGCCATCGCCGCGGCGGCGCTGATGCCGTAGCGGGTCTCGAATTCCTTGATGTAGTCGGCCAGCTCGAGAACGGTCAGGGTGTCGAGGTGGCCGAAGAATTCTTCTTTCGTCAACTTTGCCATGGGATATCTCCTTTCCTTTTCCTTAGGCGATCGTTTCCTTGGACTTTTTATCTTTCAGCTGGCTGAGCAGGACGCCCGTCTGGGCCAGGGGGGCCTGCAGGGTCCGCAGAAGCTTAACCAGCGGAGAAGCCATCATCACCGCGATCTTGCCCAGCAGCTCCGGCCGCGGGGCCAGCTTGACGATCTCGTCGAAGCGCTCGGGCGCGAAATAGATGCCCTCGACCAGGCCGCCCTTGAGGGCGATGGCCTTGGTCGAAACGGCGAACTCCTTGACCGTCTTGGCCAGGGCGATCGGGTCGGCGGAGGTATAGGCCACCGCCGTCGGTTTGCTGAAGGCCGGCCGCAGGTCGGCCGGCATGGACTCGGCCAGGGAGCGCAGGGCCAGCCGGTTCTTGACCACCTTGAGCGAGGCGCCTTGCTTGCGCAGGCTCTTGCGCAGGGCGGTGGCCTGCGAGACCTTCATCTTGGTGTAGTCGAACAGGTAGATGGTCTGGTGGGCGGCGAAGACGGCGCTCAGTTCGTCGATGCGGAGGGTTTTGGTCTCTTTGTTCACGGCCGTCTCCTACTTCTGGTCGATGACTTCGTCGGCGATCCGGTAGGCCGGACCCATGGTCGAGCTGACCGACAGGCTGCGGATGTACTTGCCCTTGGCCGAGGCCGGGCGGGCGTGCAGGATGGCGGCCAGGAGAACTTTGATGTTGTCGACCAACTTGATCTCGTCGAAGGAGGCTTTGCCCACGGTGGTGTGGATGATCGAGGTCTTGTCGACCCGGAACTCGACCTTGCCGGCCTTGGTCTCCTCGACCGCCTTCTTGATGTCCATGGTCACCGTGCCGGACTTGGGGTTGGGCATCATGCCCTTGGTCCCCAGGATCCGGCCCAGCTTGCCCACCCCGCGCATGATGTCGGGGGTGGCGATGACCACGTCGTAGTCGACCCAGCCGCCGGCGATCTTCTCGATCAGCTCCTCGCCGCCGGCGTAGTCGGCCCCGGCCGCCTCGGCCTCGTGGACCTTGTCGCCCAAGGCCAGGACGCAGACCTTCTTGGTCTTGCCGATGCCATGGGGCAGGACGACGGTGCCGCGGACCATCTGGTCGCTCTGCTTGGGGTTGACCCCCAGGCGCATCGAGACGTCGACCGATTCGTCGAACTTGGCGAACTTGCCCTGTTTGAGCAGCTTGACCGCCTCTTCCAGGTTGTAGTCCGGCTTGGTCCGGAGCTCTTTCGCCTTCAGATACTGCTTGCCTCGTTTAGCCACGGATGATCTCCAGTCCCATGTTGCGGGCCGTGCCTTCGATGATTTTCTTGGCCGCTTCCACGTCGTTGGCGTTGAGGTCGGGCATCTTCAGCTTGGCGATGTCCTCGACCTGCTTGCTGGTCACCTTGCCGACCTTGTCCTTGTTCGGCGTGCCGGAGCCCTTGGCGATGCCGGCCGCCTTCTTCAGGAGATAGGACGCGGGAGGGGTTTTGAGGATGAAGTTGAACTTCTTGTCCTTGAAGATGGTGAT
This sequence comes from Acidobacteriota bacterium, assembly GCA_028749235.1. GTDB lineage: Bacteria > Acidobacteriota > Aminicenantia > Aminicenantales > UBA4085 > UBA4085. Next base: position 30,127 of record JAQULS010000023.1, read on the forward strand.
GATGACGGGCACGATCATGCCCTCCTCCATCTTCCCGGTGCGCTCGTTGAACTCGCGCACGAACTGCATGATATTGACGCCGTGCTGGCCCAGGGCCGGGCCGACCGGGGGCGCCGGGCTGGCCTGGCCCGCCGCGATCTGCAGCTTGACGCTGGCCACGACTTCCTTGGACATGGAATCCTCCTAGATTTTCTCGACCTGCAGGAACTCGAGCTCGACCGGGGTCGAGCGGCCGAAGATCGTCACCAGAACCTTGAGCGTCGAGCGTTCGTGGTTGACGTCTTCGACGATCCCGTTGAAGTTGAAGAACGGGCCGTCGATGATCCGGACCGCCTCGCCCTTCTCGAAACTGTGCTTGGGCTTGGGCTTCTCGGACGTCGTCTCCATGTGCTCGACGATCTGGGAGACTTCGCCCGGGGCCAGCGGCGAGGGCTTCTTGCCGGAGCCGACGAACCCGGTGACCTTGGGCGTATCCCGGATGATCAGCCAATTCTCGTCGGTCATCTCCATCTCGATCAGGATGTAGCCGGGATAGGACCGCTTGGTCGAAACGACCTTCTTGCCCATCTTGATCTCGATGACGTCCTCGGTCGGAATGATGATCTTGCCGATCTGGTCCTGGATGCCCATCTCCAGGGCCCGCTGGTGCAGGGACTCGGCCACGAATTTCTCGAAGCCCGAGTAGGTATGGATCACGAACCAGTTTTTTGCCATCGAGGCCCCTTATCCCAGCAGGTCCTTGAGCTTGGTGATGCCCCAGGAAAAGGCGATATCCATGAAAAACAGGTAGAAGCCGAAGAAAATGACCGAGGCGATGACGACGATGGTCGTCGAAACGACCTCGGGCCGCGACGGCCAGGTGACCTTCTTCAGTTCGGCCTTGGCGTCCTTGAGAAACTTCCAAAAGCGTTTGTACCAGCGTTCCTTGTCGCTCATGGTGCACCTATCCTTGGCGTGATATTTCCCGCCGGCGGGACGTCCCTCGATCGAAAGGCTGGCAGGTGTGGCAGGACTTGAACCCGCAACCTGCGGTTTTGGAGACCGCTGCTCTAGCCAGTTGAGCTACACACCTGCTCCGACGATATCCGGACCGCTCCCTTACTTGACTTCCTTATGCTCCGTGTGCTTGCGGCAGAACGGGCAGTACTTGCTCAATTCCAGCCGCTCCGTCTGCTTCTTCTTGTTGCGCGTGTTGGAGTAGTTGCGCCGCTTGCACACCGAGCAGGCGATGGTGATGATCTCTCGCATTTTTATCTCGCGTTTCTATCTTATTCCCAGGGGGACGCGTACCCGATTCCGGAGAATCGGGACCATGTCCCCTCTTGCATCTGGCTATTCGATGATCTCGGTGACCGTGCCGGCGCCGACGGTCCGGCCGCCCTCGCGGATGGCGAACCGCAGGCCCTTCTCCATGGCCACGTCCGAGATCAGGTCGATCTCCAGGTTCACGTTGTCTCCCGGCATGACC
>JAQULS010000024.1 GCA_028749235.1 Acidobacteriota bacterium
TCGTCCCCTTCAAAGCCCTGCCAGCGGCCGTCGGTATGGGACTTGCCGCCGCGCAGGCCGTCCACCAGGCCCAACGGGCCGCCGGCGCTGTACCGGGGCTTGAAGGCGGACTTGAGCTCGGGGGCTTTACCCAAAGCCTGGTGGGACAGAAACCGCGTCTCGCTGACGGTGCCCTGAAGCTTGCCGTCGGCGAAGACGCCGGCCTTGATCACGGCGGACTTGCCGATTTCGAGCGGTCCGGCATAGGCTTTGGAGTCGGCCTGAGGCTCGGTTCCATCCAGCGTATAGCGGATGTCCGGCCGGTAGCTCTCGCTGCTCATGGTCAGGGTCATGCCGCCGCTCGCGGCATCGGAGACCGGGTCGAGCTTGACGGTATAGACGCTCTTGGCGTAGTTGACGCCAAGGCGGTCATAACGTTGGAACTGGACCGTCATGCGACGCAGGAAATTGTTCCAGTCTTTCCCTGCCGCCGGCGTCCAGCCGGCTTCGGCAATGGCCGCGATGCGGGGGAAAGTCATGTATTCGGCGTGCGAGGGCGTGGCAATGTACTCCGCCCAGAGATTGGCCTGGGCTCCGATGATGAACCGCGCCTCCTCGGCCGACAAAGCCGCCGGGACGGGCTCGAAGTCATAGGCCTTGCTCAAGGGCAAATAGCCGCCGATGGCCGGGGGCTCGAGCGAGGGGTCGCCCTGGTAGTAGTCGTAATAGCAGTTCGAGGTGGGCGTCATGACCACGGCATGGCCCGCCTTGGCGGCGGCGATGCCGCCTTCGATGCCGCGCCAGGACATGACCGCGGCGTTGGGGGCCAGGCCGCCCTCCAGGATTTCATCCCAGCCCATCAGCGTCCGGCCGCGGGAGTTGAGGAAAGCCTCGATCCGGCGCGTGAACCAGCTCTGCAGCTCCTCCTCGTTCTTCAGCCCCTCGGCCTTCATCCGGGCCTGGCACTTGGGGCAGACCTTCCAGGTGGATTTGTCGACCTCGTCGCCGCCGATGTGGATGATCCGGCTGGGGAACAGATCAATGACTTCGCTCAGGATGTCCTGGAGAAAGGCGAACGTCTCGTCGTTGCCGGGGCAGTAGACTTCCGTGATCGGCCAGATGCCGCCCGGCTTGACGGTGTAGGGGCCGCCGCTGCAGCCCAGCGCCGGGTAGGCGGCCAGGGCGGCCGTGGCATGGCCGGGCATCTCGATCTCGGGGACCACGGTGATGTGCCGCTCGGCGGCGTAGGCCAGAACCTCGCGGATATCGTCCTGGGTGTAAAAGCCGCCGTACGTCGCCTTTTCTCCGGGCTGCTGCGCCGGGCGGCTGTTCCAATCCTTGTCTTCGCGGTCCACGCGCCAGGCCCCCACCTCGGTCAGGCGGGGGTACTTTTTGATCTCGATCCGCCAGCCCTGGTCGTCGGTCAGGTGCCAGTGAAAGGTGTTCATCTTGTGCATCGCCAGGTAGTCCAGATACTTCTCGACGAACTCCTTGGGGAAGAAATGCCGGGAGCAGTCCAGCAGCATGCCGCGCCAGGGCAGGCGGGGCTTATCCTCGATCCGGACGCAAGCCAGCCGGGCGGGCCCGCCGGCGGAGCCGGCGCCGCCGTAGGCTTCGGGGGGAAGGAGCTGGAAGAGCGTCTGGACGCCGTAGAAAAGCCCGGCGGCTTCGGGCGCATCGATGGTGATCGCGGCCGGAGTCACCGACAATTCGTAGCCCTCGGCGCCCAGGTCCGGGCGGCCGCCTCGGCGCAAGACGATGACGGGCGAAGCGCCCGCGGCGGGCGGCTGGGAGGAAAAAGGGATCTCGAGGCCAAAGGCTGTCCGGAGCCGTCCGGCCAGGTAGCGCCCGGTTTCGGCGGCCCGCGCGTCGCTCTCGGGAACGATGATCCGGGCGTCCGCGGCGATGAGAAAAAAGCCGGGTTGGCGAATGAGGGAGACCGGCTTGGGGATGATCGAGATTTCCTGTTCCTGCGTCGGAGCCACGGCCGGCCGCGGAGCGACGCAGGCGGCCGTCAATCCGATCAGCAGGACGACGAGGATGAGGGGGGATTCGGCTTTCATGCGGCACTCCTTTCCCGCCGTTTTTATAGCACAAGAATGAGCGGCAGGATAGCGCAGCATGCTTCCCGACAGGGGACAGGCCTCAGCCGCCCTCCTGGTCGCGAGAAAACGGGGGCCGTATTCGTCATCCCGGATTCAACGGAGAGATGGCCGGTACCCATCTCCGTGCCGCCTGATCGTCCCGGAGATGGGGGGAGAGCTGAATAAGTCCGGTTCGTCCGCCCGTTTCAGGCCGGCGGCGCGGCCGGCAGCCGGCCGTCTTCCCGCTCGCGGCAATTGCAGGGCGCCAGCTCGGCCCAAGTTTCGTCCCGGCTGAGCTCGGATGTCGAAAGATCTCGCTTGATGGAGCCGTCCTCGATCTCGATGACCCGGTCGCATCCGGCCGCGATGTGCCGGTCATGGGTGACGATGATGAACGTCGTCTTGAATTCTCGGTTGATCGCCCGCAGAAGGCCCTTGACGGACTCGCTGGTTTCGGTATCGAGGTTGCCGGTCGGCTCATCGGCCAGGATGACCCGCGGCGCGTTGATCAGCGAGCGGGCGATGGCCACTCGCTGCTGTTCGCCGCCCGAGAGGTTATTGGCCCGGTTGTACATGCGCGGACCGACGCCGACCTTCTCGATCAGCTCCTTGGCCCGCCGGACGGCGGCGCCGTCGGCCCGGCCGTGCCGGATGCGGTAGGGGAGCAGGACGTTTTCCAGGGTGTTGAACTCGGGCAGGAGATAGTGGAACTGAAAGATGAAGCCCAGCGTCCCGCTGCGGAATTCGGCCAGCTTGTCGTCGCTGGCGGCGAACAGGTCGCGGCCCTCGAAGCGCATCCGTCCCTCCGTCGGCCGGTCCAGAGTGCCGAGGATGTTGAGCAGGGTGCTCTTGCCCGAACCGGATCGTCCGATGATGGCCGCGTACTCGCCGGCCGGCACGGTCAGGTCGACGCCGCGGAGCGCCACGGTCGATATGGCCGTCCCGTAGACCTTGCGGATCCCTTCGAGCTCAATATCAGCCATTGCGGATCACCTCGATCGGATTGAGGCGGGCGGCCCGCCGGGCGGGGAAGAAGGCGGCCAGCGTCCCGGCCGTCGTGGCGATGAGGATGGAAAGGACGACCGCTCCGGACCGGACGGATATGGATGTCAGGCCGGCCGCCGGGTTGGCCTTCTGAACGGCCGTGAACATGGCGATCAACCCCCATCCGGCCAAGCTTCCCAGGAGCGAGCCGATGAATCCCAGAACGGCTCCCTGGATGATGAAGACGCGGCCGATCTGGCGCGTTTTCATGCCCAAGGCTTTGAGGATGCCGATCTGCCGGGAGCGCTGGACCACGGAAATGGCCAGGACCGAGGCGATGGCCAGGGTCACCGAGAGGAGGACGAACATCTGGATGATATAGGAGGAGGAGCCCTGCCCCTTCAGCGCGGCCAGGAGCTGGGCGTTGGTTTCCTGCCAGCTCAGCCATTTGAGGGCGGGAAAGCTTCGGCGCAGGCTTTCCGCCCAGCCGGCGGCGGAGAAGACGTCGGGGACCTGGAGCTCGATCTGGGTCAGGCCCTGGTCGAGCCCGAACAGGATCTGGGCCCGGTTCAAGGAGACGAGCACCCAGCTCTCGTTGAGGGCCTGGTTTTCCAGGTCGAAGACGCCGTTGATCGGAAAGACGTCGGAGGCTCCGCTGGGTACGGCGATGCGCAGGGAATGGCCGGCTCCCGTCCGCAGCTTGTCGGCCAGCTCGCGGCCGATCAGGATGCCGTTGCCGCCGACCTCGTATCGGCCGGCGACGAGGCGGCGGCGGATATCGTAGAGCGCATCCGCCCGCTCCAGGTCGAAGCCGCGCAGGATCACGGGCAGGGATTTCTCGCCCTGCCGGATGAATCCGGAGCCTTGGGCGACCGGAACGATGACCTTGAAGGCGCCGAGCTTGACCAGCTGGGCCTCGACGGACTTCCAATCGCGGATGGGCTTGAGGCTGCCCTCGTTGCTCACGATGCGGGCCAGGGCGGGGCGCCCGTCCGGGGGGACATAGGCGGCCTGGGGGACATCGTCCGGCATCGTGGCGGTGATGTGCGGCGATCGGCCCACCGTGTCTTCGACCAGGCTGAGCTGCAGGTCCATGATCAGGGCGTTGAGAAAGACCTGGACGGCGATGCCGAGGGTGATGCCGATGAGAATGAGGGCGGTCTGCATGCGGCCCTCTTTGAGGAAGCGGAAGGCGACGGAGAGATTGAACATGATCAAACCGCCGGGACGGGCTTGATCCGAGCGCCGTCCTTGAGTCCCCGGGGCAGGAGGACGCGGTCGCCGGCCTTCAGCCCCTCGAGGACGCCGAAACGGCCGCCGCCGAGGTCCTCGACCCGCGCCGCGACGCGGCGGGCCCGGCCCCCGACGGCGGTGAAGACGAAGACGGAAGACCCTTCGCGGATGAGGAAGCGCTGTTCGAGAAAGAGGGATGCCTTGGCTTGGCCGACGACGATCTGGACGGAGACGGAGGATTCGGGCAGGAGCTCCTGATGGAAGGCATCCAGCATCAGGCGCACGGTGAATGTCCCCCGTTGCGTGTCGACGATCGAGGCGATCCGCTCCACGGCGGCCGGATAGATCCGGCCCGGGAACGCGGGTGACGCGACCGAGGCTTTTTGGCCGAGCGCCAGCCGGCCCAGGCTGGCTTCGTCCACTTGGACCTCGACATAAGTCCGCAGCGAAGCGGGGATGAAGGTGATGACCTTCTGGGCGCTCGTCACGAACTCGCCCTTGTGGGCGGCATGCTCCACCACCAGGCCGTCGAAGGGGGCCCGCAGAACGGTGTCGCGCAAGTCGATTTCGGCCCGGCGGAGGTCATTTTCGGCCTGGGCCGCCTGAAGCCCGGCCAGGGGCTTGAGGGTCGTTTCGAGCGACTGAAGTTGGTTGGCCGCCGAGTCGAGGGCGGCTTCCGCCAGCGCCTTATCCCGCTTGGCCTGATCGAACTGGATCTGGGGTATGGATTTCTGGGCCAGCAGCTCGGACTGACGGTTGAAATAGCCCGAGGCATAGTCGGCCGCGGCCTGGGCCTGGCGGACCTTCTGCTGCAGGTCGCGCAGGTCCACCGTGGTCAGCTTTTCCAGGTTCAAGCGGGCTATGGCCAGCGACGTCCGGCGCTGGGCCAGGACCGCCTCCTCGACGGCGCTCTCCTGCCGCAGGAGGGGCTGGTCCGCCATGACCCGATCGCCGTCCTTGACGAGCTCCGCGGTGATCCGGCCGGCCCGGTTGAACGACAGGGGAATGGTCTTCTCCCCGACGACCCGTCCGGTCGCCAGGACGGTCTCCACGGCCTCCCGGGAGCCCAGGACAAGGTAGGGGGCGCGGGTCCTCTTGAGCGATCCGACGACGATGACGGCCAGGAGCAGGGCTCCCAGAGCGATGGAGATCCATATTGTTTTCTTGGCGACGGCCATTTCCTTGATCCCTCCGGCAGATTACGACCCCGTTGTAAAAAAACTATCGGGAAAGTGTATTTTAACATAAAAGCCCGTTCGCGAACAATCCGCAAGTCCGCCCCGCGGGCCTGGCTTGGGCCTGCCTGGGGTCTTGGAGGAGGATGTCCGGCGTGGAGGCGGAGGATACGGTATAATAGCCGGGTGATCAAAGCCCTGCCCGAGGATTTCATCGTCGAGGAGAAGGCCGCCCTGCCGCTGGCCGCGGCCGGGCCGTATCGCGTCTATCGACTGACCAAGGTCGACTGGACGACTCCCGATCTCGTCCGGCACCTGGCCCGCGCCTTCGGCGTCTCACCGACGGCGATCTCCTATGGCGGCAAGAAAGACAAGCACGGGCGAACCTCTCAGCACATCGCCGTCCGGGACGCCCGCGATTTCAGCCGTGAAGAGAACGGTTTCCGCCTGACGGCACTCGGCTTTATGGCCCGGCCGATGGGGCCCGATCTCCTGCTCGGAAACGCCTTTCGGATCGTCCTGAGGGACCTGGCCGAGACGGCCCCGGTCGAACGGGCCCTGGCCGAAGTCCGCGAAACGGGTTTTCCGAACTATTTCGACGATCAAAGGTTCCGCAGCTACGACCCCGAGCGGGGTTTCTTCGCCGAGAAGATCCTCCGCCGGCACTGGAACGGCGCCCTGCAGGTCTTTCTGACTTCGACGGCGCCCGGGATGTGGGGTCCCGAGAAGATTCGGCGCCGTGAGCTCTTCGACCGCTGGAAGGATTGGCCGCGCTGCCTGGAGCTGGCGCGGGGAGGGGAGGAACGGGAGATCTTCGAGTTCCTGACCGCCCATCCCAAGGACCAGGTCAAGGCCCTGCACAAGCTGCCCCAGGAAGAGATCTCGATGCGGTACTCCTCGTTCCAATCCCATCTCTGGAACGAGCTCCTGCGGGCGGTCGTCCGGGAAACGGTCGCGGCCCCGGCCTCCGTGCCGGGGGCCGAGGGAGAGTACCTTTACTGGACCGGGTCGCGGGCGCCGGCCGCGGCCGGACTGCTGGCCCTCGACCTTCCGACCTGCGCGGCCCGCATGGAGTTTCCCGACGACCGGACGCGCGATCTTTTCGCCGGGATCCTCCAGAGCCGGAGCTTGAAGTTCGGGGACTTCCGGACGCGGGCCCTGCACAGGGTCTATTTCAAGTCCTTTCCCAGGCCGGCGGCGGTCAAGCCCGAAAACCCGGTCGTTCTCGAGACCGGGATCGACGAGCTCAACCGCGGCCGGCGGCGTTTGACCCTGTCTTTCGCCCTGCCCCGGGGCTCTTACGCCACCATCCTGATCAAAAAGCTCTGCCTCGGCGACGCCGGCTGATCCGGCCGCCTCGCGGCCGCGGCCGGGGCTTGCGCCCTGATCGGACTTCGGCGATCATAAGACGTCCCTTTCCCATATTCCGCCGCCCATGAGGTGATCATGAAGAAGACGACATTCGCCGCCGCCGCGATCCTCCTTCTTGCGGCGCTCTGTCCCGCCCAAACCCCGGCCGGGTACGAGGCCCGGTTCACCGACAAGGCTTTGCGCGTCGACCTTTACCAGGTCGGCGACGCGGCGGGGGAGACGCTGACCGTCGACGCGATTTACGAGGAGCCGCTCTGGCCCGAAACGCGCACCCGGCTCGTCGACCCGTTCGGCTACGGCCGCTACGTCCTCGAGATCTACGACGTCGCTTCAAACGCCCTGATCTATTCGCGCGGCTTCGACACGATGTTCGCCGAGTACAAGACCACGAATCCGGCCCTGGAGGGGACGAAGCGCGTCTTCCAGCGCAGCGTCCGCTTCCCCGAGCCCAAGCGGCCCTTCCTGTTCGTGGTCGAAGCCCGCGATAAAAAGAACCTCCTTCACCCCGTCTTCAGCCGGACGGTCGATCCGGCCGATTACCATATCATCCGGGAAGCCGCCACCGCCGGCGACTGGATCTACGAGCCGGTCGTCTCCGGCGATCCGCGGCGGACGATGGACTTGGTCTTCCTGGCCGAAGGCTACACGGCCGCCGGGAAGGACAAGTTCAAGGCCGACGTCGACCGCATGACCCAGGTCCTGTTCGCGACCGAACCGTACAAGAGTGCCAAGGCGCGGATCAGCATCCGGGCCGTCTTTCGGCCCTCGCCCGAGAAGTCCATGGACGAGCCGCGCCAGCGGGCCTATCGCAAGACCGTCCTCAGCGCGTCGTTCAACGCTTTCGACCTGGACCGCTACATGCTGATCGAGCGGGACCACCTGATGCACGAGATCGCGGCCCAGGTACCCTACGACGCCATCGTCGTCCTGGTGGACAGCGCCCGCTACGGCGGCGGCTCGATCGCCTTCGATTATTGCGTCACCACGACCGATCACGCCCGCAGCCTGGAGGTCTTCCTGCACGAGATGGGCCATTCCTTCGGCGGCCTGGCCGACGAGTACTACGCCAGCGAGGTTTCCTACAACGACTTCTATCCCAAGGGCGTGGAGCCCTTCGAGCCCAACATCACCGCCCTCCTCGATCCGGCCGACGTCAAGTGGAAGAACCTGCTTTCCCCCGGCATCGGCATCCCGACCGAGTACGGCAAGGACGCCGAGGAAGCGCTGATGGCCGAGAGCCGGGCCAAAAACAAGGCCGCGGCCGAGGAGATCGCCCGGGCCAAGGAGAGAGGGGCGGACGCGGCCGCCCTCAAGGCCATCCAGGACCGGCTCGCGGCCGAGGACAAGGAGATCAAGGCCAAGATTGCGGAGATCCGCAAGAAGTACGAGGGCTTGGCCGACAAGGTCGGGGTTTTCGAGGGCGCCGGCTACGCGTCCAAGGGCCTCTACCGTCCGCAGAAGGTTTGCCTCATGATCGGCAATCCGAAGCGAGAGTTCTGCGCCGTCTGCCGGAAGGCCTTGACGGACATGATCGACTACTTCACGGGGAAGTGAAGGGCGCGGCCGGAGGACGAATGGACGCACGATCCTGGTGGAGGGAATTTCCCGGCGCGGTCACGGTCTGCGACCGCGCCGGCGTCATCCTGGAGATGAACGAGAGTGCCCGTCGGGTCTTTGCCTCGGACGGCGGGGCGGCGCTCATCGGCAAGAACGCGCTCGACTGCCATCCCGAGCCGGCGCGGACTCGACTGCGAGGCCTGCTGGCCGAGGGCCGGAGCAACGTCTATACGATCGAAAAGCGCGGCGTCCGGAAGCTCATCTACCAGGCGCCCTGGTTCGAATCCGGCGTCTATGCGGGCTTCGTCGAGCTGTCGCTGGAGATACCGGCCGCGATGCCGCATTTCGTACGCGGTTGAAAGACCCGTACCGATCAATGAAAAACCCGAAAAGCGGACGCTCCCAGCGGCGCTGGGGACTGGCCCTCATGGGGGGCGGAGCGAGGGGCTTGGCCCATCTGGGCGTTCTCGAGGCTCTTGCCGCGGCCGGGCTGACGCCGGATGCCATCGCCGGCACCTCGATGGGAGCCCTGATCGGCGGCTTCCGAGCCGCGGGAGTCCCCCTGGAGGAGATACGGGACCTGGCGGCCGAGCTGGGATCCCCCCGGCGGAGCGAAAAGCCGAGGCTCGGCCGGCGTTCCCGCAACATGACCGCCTTGTTCCAGCAGGTCATGATCGGGACCTCGCGCGACAGGATCCTGAAAAAGATCGGCTTCGAGCGCGGCGACCGCGTGGAAAGCCTGTTGAAGGAGATCGTCGGCGATCGCCGCATCGAAGACTTGGACATGCCTTTCGCTTGCAATGCCGTGGACGTCCTGTCGGGGCGCGAAGTCGTCTTCACCGGGGGACTTTTGCGCAGAGCCCTACGGGCCAGCATGGCCTATCCCCTCGTCTTCGAGCCGGTCCGCTGGGACAAGATGCTCCTCATCGACGGCGGGCTCGTTCATTCCGCGCCCATCGACCTGGTCCGGGCTTTGAATGTGCCCATCGTCATCGCTCCCGACATCCGCCGCCCTATCGGCCGCTTTCCGGCTTCAGGGGCGGCCCATGCGTTCAAGTATTTCCCCCGGATCAGCCAGATCGTCTTCGCCCATCAGGCGGAAGTGCAGCTCCAGGCCGCGGATTTGCGCTACCCTATCGGCCTCGACGTCGAAATGTTCGATTTCTCCGATCCGGAGTCGATCATCGCTCAAGGCCGCAAGGCGACCGAAGACAACCTCGAGGATATCCGCGCTCTCGTCGAGCCGTAAGCTTGTCGTCTGTCGGAATATCCCGCTCCGCCGGGAACAGCTTGATTTCCCGCCGCCGACTCCCTATGATGAGTCGCGTCTCCGGGCGCGCCCGTAGCTCAGCTGGATAGAGCACTTGGCTTCGAACCAAATGGTCGGGAGTTCGAATCTCTCCGGGCGCGCTTTCTCCCTTCTCTAATCCCCCCCTCCCGAAAGGATCGTATGGAGGGTACTATCCCACCGGATAGGATATGTGCTTTTTAACAGGAAAATTCCTCGCGGGCCATCGGGTCCGATTGATCTGGCTCAAGGCTTTTCAGCATCAATCGGCCAAAATACCGCCTTTTTCGGGGAAGACCCTGGTCCCCGTCCCGCTATCCATGCGGAAAGATCCTGGCATGAATACTGCATAAGGTATGTTGATTCTCCGCTGTCCGGCCGGCCTTCATTTTTCGGGTCAATGAAGGACAGCGGGAACAAAAGGAAGAAAAGGAGACATCATGCTTGAAGCCATTCTCGTCATCTTGTTGGTAGGGTGGGCCCTGGGGCTTTTCGCCTTTCACGCCGGCGGCATCATCCACGTCCTTCTGGTCATCGCCTTGATCGTCCTGATCATACGGCTTGTGCAGGGCCGGAAAGTCCTTTAGCGTGGAAAAAATCCAAATGATCCGGCGCATACCGGGATGGCGGGGCGAAGCGATGAACCGCCGGGGTGTCTTCCTTGCCTAAGGCAAGTCCGGCTAAAAAAGCCCGGCCGGTCTCGCCGAGCCCCGCGAATATTAAGCCCGCGGGGGCGAAACAGGAACGGGGATCGATGCGCCGGAATCCGGTACCTCCTATCGTGGGAGGGCTCGCGCTCCTGGCCGCGGGGCTTGCGCTGTTCTTCCATCGTCCGCCGAGGGACGGCATGGGATTCTCGCGGAATTCGTTCCCCGCGAACCAGCGAGGCTTGGGGATCTACTTTTTCAGGGGCAGGAAAGGGAAACACGAAGACAAGTAAGCTCGCGGAGTCGGGAGCAAGAAGAGCCTTGGCCTTTAAGGAGTAACCAGCCATGAGACTCATCGGAATCGTCCTCATCGTTCTGGGCGTTTTGGCCCTGGCCTACGGGGGGATCCAATACACCTCCAGGGAAAAAGTGGTCGATCTCGGGCCCCTTCAGGTCACGGCGACGAAGAAGAAGAACATCCCCCTGCCTCCGATCGCGGGCGGGATCGCGCTTGTCACGGGGATCGTGCTGGTCGTTGCCGATCGCAAAAAGTCGTAGCGCCGCAAGGCCGGATTCGATCCCGGCCGGCTCGCGAAACCGGGCGGCCTTCTTCTTCGGGGGCCCGTAGGGAGAAGAAGAGGGCCTCGGTCCTTATGAGCCCGCCATCGGCGGCTGCTAAACCCCGGCTTTCCTCTTCTTTTTTGATTTCAATTTTATCATCAACAATGCGGGCATGGTGTCGCCCAGCAAGAATCCCCAGGGCTTCAAGGGTTCGATATGGTCGCAAATGAGCTTGACGATGGCCAGAAGCGGTATGGCAAGAAACATGCCGGGGACGCCCCATATAGCATTCCCTGCGAGGACCACGATGATGGAGAAAAGCGCGTTGATCTTGACTTTAGAGGCGACGATTTTGGGGACAATGTAGTTATTATCGACCAGCTGGATGACATAATAGGCGACCAGAATATAAACGGCAAACCAAGGCGAAGATTTCGTAGCCAGGGCAACCATTATGGGTATGGCGACGGCCACAAGCCCGCCGATGTAGGGAATGACGTTCAGCAGTGCGCCGAGGATCCCGATCAGGATGGCGTAATCGATGCCGAGCAGGAAAAGGGCCATGGTATTCAGTGCCGCAACCAAGGCGGCTTCAATCACCAGACCGACGATATAGCGTTGAATAACGGATTTGGTCTGGGTGACGACTTCGTTGACCTGGCTTTGCTCCTGGGCGCGAAAGAGCCTCCGGATAAACTCGAGCAAGAGGGGTTGATATAACAAAATTAAAAAGATATACACGGGAATCAGCAACAAGAGTACGATCCAGTTGCCGAGGGCAACGAGCGTTCGTCCGATGGCGGCGGTGCCGGTGTTGACGAGCTCGCCCTGGGTTTTGGCGAGCCAGGCCTGGAACTTTTGAGGGTTGAGGTCGAAATAGCTGGAAATGGAGGCGACGGCCTGGTTGAGGCTCCCGGTAAACTTCTCGACCAGGACCGGCCATGATTCGCCGAACCGGCCGGCCTGTGAAACGAAAAATCCGCCGAAGGCGGCCAGGATGACGAAGACCAGGAGCATGGCGATGATAATCGCGAGCACGCGGTTGAATTTTTTCCGAACCAGAAAATCCACGACCGGATGGAGCACGATGGCGATGATGATCGCGAAAATGAGAGGAACAACGATGGTCCGGGAGATGTACAGCATCGACAACAAGGCATAGATGCCGACGAAAAAAATGGCTGCCTTGGCAAAAAACGGTAGTTTCATTTCATCACCTCATGCGGCTTGCCGGACATGATGAAGCTTCCCTTGCGGCTCCGAATCTCCCGCGTTTCCTGGCCGGGCCTTCTTCTTGAATGACATGGCTTCTTAGATTACGGAAACGATCGATAAGGCGGCTTTGGCAAAAAGAACAACGCCGAGCCCCAGTAAGACAACGCCCGCAATGGTATTCAATTTGTTGATGGTCGTCGGATTGATGCGGTGCCTATTCCCCGTGATGAGTTTCAACAGGGTAAAATACCAGGCCAACGTCCCGGCCAAAACTCCCAGTGAAAAGAGAAGACCGCCAAGAAAAGAGGAGTCAAAAAAACTATGGCCTTTTAAATATCCGACAATGGCGATCCAAGACGCAGCCAGAGTCACCGATGACAGGCAGAGCAAGACTCCCATAAAGAACAACCCGATCAGATTCGACTTCTTCAAGGCTGGTATTTTGAGCCGCTTGGCCGCGCGCTCCGCCTTTTCTTCAAGCCGGGCGGCCTTGACCGAGGCCGATTCGAGCTTGGGCGATTCTTTGGCTTCCAGCTTGTCGTAGCTGACTTTCAATCTCATGATTTTCAAGCCGTAGAGGATCACGATGGCGCATCCGGCAAAAGTCAGCACGATTTCGATCGTATGCGCGTGTCGGGCATAAAACCCGGCTATACGGGAAGGGAAAAATGAAAAAATCAGGGTGATGCCGCTGAACGCGATGAGGCTATAGAGAAAATCCATGAGAGCGGCGCCGGACGCGATGACGAGCCCCTCCTTGGCCTCGTTTTTGCATCCTCTGGAGATCATGGCGAAGGCGATGGGCCCCAACGGAGGAATCGAGACAAGGAATCCGGTCAAAACGCCGATTATGAGATTGATGGTCATAAAGACCGCCCTCCGCTTAGGCCTGGTATGATCACGGACTATTATATACGATTAGGCTGCTTTTAAGAGACGTTTTGTGAGAGGCGGGGTCAATATCTCATTGACTAACTCGTTTAAATTTTCTAATATTTCATCAAAGGAATGAATGGATTGAATTCCCATGGCTTCCATTCTGGTCATTGATGGCGACAAGCTCATCTGCGACTGGATCGCGGACGCCGTAGTCCGTTTGGGGCATCGTTCCGTTTCCGCGCATTCCCTTAAAGAAGGGCTCGGCAAAGCCCAATCCGAGCCTTTCGACATTGTCTTTGTCGACGTGCGCCCGCCCGGGGGAAGCGGGCTGGAGATCATGCCGAAGATCAAAGCCGTGCGATCCTCTCCGGAAATCATCGTCATCACCGCCTTGGGCGATCCCGACGAAGCCGAGCTCGCCATTCGGGCCGGCGCCTGGGATTATCTGGAAAAGCCGATCTCGTTCGAGGCCATCAAGCTTCACATCCTCCGGGCGCTGGAATACCGCGCCGAACGGCAATCCGGGAAACCGCCGGTCGTCTTGAAGAGGAAAGGCATTATCGGAGATTCCGAGAAGATCACCGCCTGCCTGGAGCTGTTGGCCCAGGCCGCCGGCAGCGGAGTCAATGTCCTCGTCACCGGCGAAACCGGCACGGGGAAAGAGCTTTTCGCCAAGGCCATCCATTTCAACAGCGCGCGGGCCAAACGGAATTTCGTGGTCGTGGATTGCACGGCGCTCCCCGAAACGCTCGTCGAAAGCGTGCTGTTCGGGCACGCGCGCGGGGCTTTCACCGGCGCCGATCGCAGCGAGGAGGGTTTGGTCAAGCAGGCCGACGGCGGCACGCTGTTTTTGGATGAAATCGGAGAGCTCCCGTTTTTGATCCAAAAGCGGTTCCTCCGTGTGATCCAAGAGCACCGTTTCCGTCCCGTCGGAGGACGCCAGGAAATCGAAAGCGATTTCCGGCTCGTGGCGGCGACCAACCGGGATTTGGACGATATGGTCCGGCAGGGACGCTTCCGGGAAGACCTCTTCTTCCGGCTCCGGACCCTGATCATCGAATTGCCCCCCTTGCGGGAGCTTCTCGAGGACATCAAGGAACTGACGGTCTATTACATGAACGCTTTGTGCGAACGATTCAGCCTCGTTCCCAAAGGCGCTTCGCCCGAATTCTGGGACGTCGTGACCGCTTACAAATGGCCCGGCAATGTGCGGGAAATGATCCAGGCTCTGGAGAAAGCCTTGCTTTCGGCCAAAGACGAGCCGATCCTGTTCCCCAAGCATCTTCCGGCGTATATTCGCATCCAAGTGGCCAGAAACTCATTCCCAAAGAGTCCGGACGACCGGCCCGTTCCGAAGGCCCAATCCTCCGTCGCCGATCAACCGGTTCCGTGGAAAGTGATCCGGAAAGACGCCGTTTCCGTCGCGGAGAAACGGTACATTGAGGATCTGATTTCCTGGGTCAGCGGAGATATCGATAAAGCCTGCCGGATTTCGGGCTTGTCCCGGTCTCGATTCTACACCCTGCTTCGAAAGTATCGGCTCGCGGAGAAGCCTTGAGCACGACCCGCTCGGCGGGCCGAAGGCCTAAGATCCTGCGGGGCGCTCCTGTTATGTTCGAAATCCTGATGGCCTTGCTGGTGACCCGAAGCGGCCTGGAAATCTTCACCAAAGTCAATCTCGGGCCGCTTCGCTTGAACGTCCCCGCGCTGACCGGCTTGGCCGTTCTCGGTCTGGCCGCCTGGCTCATCGTCCTCAAAAAGAGGCCGGCCTGGCATCCGATCGCCACGGGCTGGGTCCTTTGGCTCGTTGTCCTGCTTCCGTTCGTTTTCCTCAGCTGGCGGTCGTTCGGGCGCGAAGGCTTGATAGCCGTTCGGGAATGGATCCGGCTGCTGTCGATCGCCGCCGTCTTTCTCCTGGCCTACAACCTGCGTCCCCGGGAAGGCCGGCGTAGCGGCCTCCGTCTCCTGTTCCTCGGTCTCCCCATCCCGCTCGCCGTCGCCCTCTATCAATTGATCTTCCGGAAAGGCCTTGTGAGCGGCGCGGAACACCGCTTGATGGGGACCCTGGCCCACCCGAATTCGCTCGGCCTTCTCCTCGTCTTTTTCATGGCCTTGACCTACGACCGGCTTCGCCATTCGGATCACCCCTTGTGGACGATCCTGATGGCGATCGAAATGGTCTTCCTCATCGGCACGTTGAACATCGGGGGATTCCTGATGCTGGGAGTCGTGTGGGCCTGGATCCTCCTCCGCGAGGAGGCCCGCGGCCGGGCCGTGGTTTTGGGCCTCTGCGCCCTGTTCGCTTTGACGCTTCTGACCAACCGGCAGGCGCCGGTTAAAGCCAAGATGTTCGTGCCCGTGCTCGTGACCAACCGGCTGCTGCCGGTCAAGACGAAGACGGTCGAGGCGGACGCTTCCGTCCAAGTCGCCCCGGTCGTAGAGCGGCGGCAATTCGGGGGATCGCTGGGCTGGCGGCTCGGCCATTGGGCCAACCTGATCGAGCTCTGGAAGAGGAAGCCCTGGCTGGGATACGGCTTGCATACGACCTCGCTGATCAATCCTTGGAAGACGGTCGGAGAGGTCGGGTTCGATCCTCACAGCGATGTCCTCCGTTATCTTGTGGAGACGGGAGCGGCGGGCTTGACCGCCTTCTGCGGCTTCATCCTGTTTTCAGGCCTCCAGATTCTGAAAGCGGCCCGGAGAGCCCGTCCCGGCCGCGGCGCGCCCCTGCTCTGGATCCTGGCGGGCGTCTTCCTGGCCTGGCAGGGCGGCAGCCTGGGGGACAACCTGATTTCGACGACGGTCTTCCAATTCTATTTCTGGGCGGCCCTGGGCTTCGCCTTGCGGGAAGAGAAGTCCGTCGATGAGCGGACCCGGGAGGCAAGTCCCGTCCCCTAAGTCCGGACGACGGCGATCTTCCCGAGCTTCCGTTTACGAAAACATCCAGTCGCAAACCTCGCTCAACCGGTGTTCCTGATGGACCGCGTGCAGCGATGATGGGTCACGGCGGAATAAGCGGAGAAGAACAATCGCATAGTGGGCCGCCAGGCGGGACAGGCGATCCAAATAACACAGGTAGATTTTCGGTGAAGAAATCGATACCGGATAAATGGTGGCCAAATACTCCCGGGGCGGAAAGGCCGCCTTTAAGAGGGCCGAGCATTTGCCTTTCAGGCCCGCGGCTTTGTCGATTTTGGTGAGTTTGCCGATGTTCTTCCGCAAGAGCGGACCTGACGGGTAGCCGTTGAAAACCTGCTCCAGGGTTTCCGCCAAAAAAACAGGCTGGTAATCATCGGGCTTCAGGCCGGACAGGATGCTGTCCGGCGGCGCCGCCCCCATCAATTCCCGGACTAAAAGCAGCATCAGGTAAACGCATTTATGGCCGCCCCAGCGGGCGGCTCTCGCGGCGAGGGTCGGCCAGTCGATCGGAACGGCCGAGGCCTTGATCAATCCGGCCATATCACATAAAGGAAGCAAGCCCAATCCGGTCGGCAGGTGATAACCGGCGTGGAGGCTCAAGTGCAAGAGCGAATCCTCGGGAGAAAGCGCCAGGACTTCCCCCCGATCGATCCGGATCATGGACGCTCTCTCCCACAACCCGGCCAGATCGACTTGAATGGGGATGTCCGGAGCCACGATATTCCAATGGAGCTCGATCATCGTCCCTCGCGGATTCGTGAAAGGGGGCAAATGATGGTAAATGTCCAGCATGCTCTCCCAGGCGGGAAGATCCTGCTTGTAGCCGAGAGTCAGGAGAATCCGGCCGGCCCTGATCAGATCCTCTTTTTTGACCAAAAGATCCATATCGGACATGGGCCTCAAAGCGATATCCCCGTAGATGCTTTCGGCCAGCGCCAGGCCCTTGAGCGCGATGACGGGTAGGTTATGGCCGGCCAGGGACTTTAAAACCTCCCGGGCATGGAAGAAGAGACTGGTGTTTTTAACGGCCATCAGGCGGTAGGTTTCCCTGAGCTTGTCTCCGAGATCAACCGGGATGAGCTCCATCGGAATGCGTCGCGACTTCAATTCGCGATAGAACAGCCCCCCCACATTGAAGCGCAGCGCCCGAATGGTCAGGCCCTTCCAATCCGCCGGCGACAATTCGTCCAGCCGGGCTTGCGGCATTTTTCGTCCGGATAGGAAATCGCATAAAAGCCTGACGGTCTCGCTTTTATCTATGGCCGGCTCTCCTTTTTCCGAGACTAACGATAAGACCCGGCCTGCCTCTCGAAGAGGTCGGCATAGACGCCCCGCCGGCTTATCAATTCTTCGTGGCTGCCGCCTTCGATGATGCGCCCATGCTCCAACACGTAAATGCGGTCGGCCATCCGGACGGTGGAAAAGCGATGGCTGATCAGGAAGGCCGTGTGGCCGGACAACAGTCGGCGAAAAGTCTGGAAGACTTCATATTCCGCCTTGGCGTCCATCGAGCTGGTCGGCTCGTCCAGGACGATGATCTGCGCCTCGCGCATGAAGGCGCGGGCCAGGGCCACTTTCTGCCACTCGCCGATGCTCAGCTCCTCTCCGTCCTCGAACCACTTGCCGAGAATCGTTTGGTAGCCATGAGGCAGAGTATCGATGACGTTGGCCGCTCCGGAGCGCCGCGCGGCGGCGGTGACGCGCTCTGGATCGAGCGGCAGGGCGGTATTGCCGAGCCAGATGTTCTCTTGGGCCGTCATCTGGTAGTGGGCGTAGTCCTGAAAAATGATGGCGATTTCGCGCCTTAACGCTTTGCTTTCCAATTGGCGCAGATCGATCCCATCAATGCTGATGGACCCGCCCGAGGGATCGTACAAGCGGCACAACAACTTCATCAAAGTCGTCTTGCCCGAGCCATTCTCACCCACCAAAGCCACCACTTCTCCCGGGCGGATGGTAAGGGAAATATCCTCAAAAACTTTTCGGGCGCCGGCGGGATACTGAAAACTCACATGGTCGAACACGATCCCGCGCCTGATCGGCTGGGGTACGGGGCTGGCATGAACCGGCTCGACGACCGTTCGTTTCAAGTCCAGGAACTCGTAGAGATTGGATAGGAACAGGTTATCTTCAATCAGAACGGCCAGACTGCTCAAGATCCCCTGAAGAGATCCCTGGACTTGCTGGAAGGCCTGAAAATACATCACCAGATCGCCATACGTGATCTTCCCTCCCACCGCTTGCCAAGCCACATAAGCGTATGAGCCGTAGATGGCCGCGGTGGCCAGGATCTGAGCCGCGAAATCAGCCAGGTAACGCTTGCGCGTAATGGCCAGCCGGCCCTTGCGGAGTTCACGGCGGAGACCGCGAAACCGGTCCATGAACAGAGGCCCAAGGTCAAACAAGCGGATTTCCTTGGCATGGCTGCTGTCGGTGAGCATCCAATTGAGGTAGCCCGCTTGCCGTTCCGTGGCTGTCTGCCGGCGTTGCCAGCGGAACATCTTGCCCGAAGCGCTGAGCCGCAGGGCGGTCCCGGAAATGACCGCGGTGAACAGGATGATCGCGATGACCCAATGCAGGGATACGAGCAGTCCGGCTATGGCCAGCAGCGAGATTCCATTCTGGCCGATTTGGGCCAGGCCGTTGACGATGCTGAGGGGGCGGGAGGAGGCTTCGCGTTGGGCGCGATGGAGCGTGTCGAAGTATCGCGCGCTCTCGTAATACTCAAGATCGATGTCGATGGACTTGGCCAGAAGGACCTCGTTCATATGATCCGCGACGATGAAAGCCTGCCATTCACTGACCAGTCCCGCGATCAAGCGCATCACGTACGTCAGCAGGGTCGCGGCCGCCATCAAGGCGACAAGCCAGGCCACGCGTCGAAATGCGGCGCCTTTGTCGGGAGCCGCCAGCCCCGCGGTCACGGCGTCCACCATGAGCTTCATGAGATAAAGCGGGAGCAGCGGCAACAGTCCTTGCAGCGCAATGAGAGCCCCGTTGGCGATGGTCGGGCCTTTCGCGCTTTGCCAGACGAAACGCACGGCCCGGCCGATCTGCAGGGCGCTTTTGATTTTCCGCTTGATCGATTTGTCTTGTTCTGGCATGACGGACCGAAATCATTGAGCGCTTCGCGGCGTCGGCTCCGATTCATTCGGGCGGAACGTTTCCCGCGCTTTCTCCCGGGGGATTCCCATGAGCGTCCGCTCCATCTCCCGCCAAAAGGCGCCGGTCAGGCTGATGTGGAGCCTGTGGGCGGGCGTGATCCGGGCCAAGGCGCAAAGGTTATTGAAACGTTCCAGGTGATGGGCCCGGAGCTCTTCAGGGCTCAGGCCCAAGGCCATCACCATGGAGGCCTGTCCCGCGCACTCCACGAGCATGCTGACCGAATGTCCAAGGCCCAGCCGTTCCGCCCGGTCTTCAGCCGCCCGGGCCAGGAAGAAGATGCCCTTGAGAGGCACGGCGCTCTGAACATCCCACGTACCGCCCGGCTCCCCGTCCAGGAAACGGCTCCAGGTCGGCCAGGGGTGCGCCCAGTAGCTCCCATGCGGATCCCGCACCACCAGCGTGGTGTCGTCGCAGAGAGAACGCCATGGAGCCGGGAGCCGATGGCTGGCGGTGGTCTTTCCCGTCCCGCCCGCCGCCGCCAAGATGACACCCAGGCCGTCCCGTTCGGCGAGCGCGCCATGAAGGAGGACCCCTCCGCCGGCCTGCGCTTGGCGGGCCATGATGAGCGATAATCTCGTGAGATTGATGTACGGGCCGCCCCAGAAAGCGGAGGCCCTTAGAATGCTGATCACGACGCCGCCGTTTTCCGAGGCCAATGGAATGCGATCATATTTCACGGATGCGTTCGCGTCCACCTGGACGAGAAGTCGGCACGGTCGGCCGTCAGGAGCCGGCTCGACGGTGCCCGGTCTTCCGGGCAGCCGCATCGCGCGGCCCAGTTGCGAAACGATGGCCGCGGCTTCCTCGTCAACCCCGGCGATCTCCCAGCGGTTCCCATCGGCCAGGGCTAAGCTGTACAGCATTTCCCGGTTGGGCAAAAGGGCCGGGCTCCGCTGCCTTTCCGTCGGGGTCCCCCGGTTCGCTCGATCCCGATCCGGCGACCCAGGAAACAGCCTGCCGTCGACGAACAATTGGAATGGCCGTCGGATATGCCATTGATGCTGATGGTCATCGAATCGTCCGATGATGCGCCGTCCCAGGAGAAGCCTGACCTGATCCCGGCCTCGGGCTTGGAAGACGACGACTCGCGGCCGAAAGGAAACAGGCAGCGCCCGGACGATCCACCCCCGGCGAGAGAACGCCTGATAAAGGGGATGCAGGAGACGAGACAGACCGCGGTCAGCGACCCGCCGCCAGCGAAGCCGGCGGTTCGTCAACCGGCCCCGGAACCCGCCCACGATCTTCCGCCGCTTCTGACCGCGCCAGGCGGCCACGACCCGGCCTTTGACGCTCTCCGGCTGCAGGAGAAAGTCATCTTCCCGGGCGTTGTTGTCGCCTCGCGTGGACAGGCCCGCGGGAGTCACACGGATAAGGCGATGGACGACGGGCCGAGCGGTCTCCGGCGGCGAAAAAAAAACCACATCGCCGGCGCGTAAAGGCCGGCCGCCATAAGGCATGATCTCCAAAATCTCCGGATCGCGAAGAGTCGGATTCATGCTGGAGCCGGAATAGGCGGCGAAGAACATGGCTCCGGAAATGTTCCCACACCTATTCGGCGGCGGCATTATGGACGGGGACAAGACGTGAAGCCGGGAAGAGGCCCGCTTCTTCCGCCTGTTCGCAGAACCAGTTGGGCGCCAACAGACTGCCCTTTCTGTAGAAATTCTGGGCCACGCACTGGGCCAGGCAGCCCCTCTTCATCAAGCAGCGGCCGCAGACCCCCTCCAGCCGTTCGGGCAATCCTTCCCGCAAGGCCTTCAAGACGGCGTTGTCTCGCCAGACATCTTCCAGGCGGTCTTTCCCTACCCGGCCAAAGACCAATTCCGGCACCTGCTCGCCGATGCCGCATAAGGCATAGCTTCCGCCGGCGATGACGCCCAGGATGCCGAAGATCCCGCAGGCGCCGCAACCATCCCTGCGGGCGATGCCCCGAAGGGCTCTAAAAGCCCGCGGGAAATCAATGAGCACCTGAAGCTTGGCTTTCGGGGCCAGCTCCTCTTCCACATGCCGCCCTAAGCGAATGAGCTCGCCGATCGTCAGGGTCTCGAGGGCTTCATGCAGCTTTTCTCCCCGTGCGGTGGGCTGCACCATGTTGAACTTGACCGAGTGCGCACCCAGCTCTTCGCCCATGCGGACGATGCCGTCCACCTGGCCGACATTTCCGCGCATCACCGTGAAAATGATCTGCGGCTTGATGCCGGCCGCCACCAGGTTGCGCACCCCCCGCCGGGCGGCTTCAAAGGATCCCGGCACACCGCGCACCCATTCGTGGGTTGCGGCATCCGTTCCGTCGATGCTGACGGAGACGAAGCGCTCGGGGGATTGAGCGATCTCGGCGGCGATTTCCGGCGTGCACAGCAGGCCGTTGGTCTCGATCGTCAGATTCAGCCCTTCCCGCCGGACAATCTCCAACAAACGAGTGAAGCGAGGATGCAACAACGGCTCGCCGCCGGTCAGCTTGACGCACCTTAAGCCCAGCGGCATGGCTTCCTGGATGGCCGTCTCAAACAACTCCACCGGCAAGGCGGGATAAAGGCTGCCGCTGGCGTCGAACCGGGGGCCCATCCAACAATGGCGGCAGGCGAGGTTGCATCCTTCGGTCAAATAGAAATAGAGAGTGTTGAGGACACGCATGCCGTCCCGTCCCGTCTTTGGTTCTTCCGTGCCGCTCGGCAGGCTCATGGAATAGTCCCCCCCATCTCAAGAAAGCGGCGCAAACAGGCATCCGGACTGGGCTGATCGATCTGGCCGGTGATGGTGTAGGCCAGCCCCGGACAGCTGCCTGTGCAGTAGGGGATGTAGGCGCAATCGGCGCAGAGTTCAAACCCGCCCAGCGGGATCTTTTGCCGGTTGCGGAGTTGGGTCAAGGCCGGGCTGTTCCGCCAGATGTCCGTCAGGGAATCCCGGTTGATATGCCCCAAGACGATATGGGCCAACATGTTGCAGGGAACGATGGCGCCGTCGGCGCGTACGGCGATCTTGCTGCTCGGGCAGCCGCAGGCGGTCAGGCGGCCCCGATTAGGGAAGGCTGGAGCGCCCTGCGCCCGGGCCTCTTCCATCTGGCGGAATACGCGCCCTTCCGATAATGGGCCGGCGTTGGCGGCAATGCGGTTGGGATATTTCTCCGCCAGACGCAGCAAAGTCGTCATGGCCGATTGGCGCTCGACGACGGTCAGCATGACATCATCCGCATTCAGGCGGCAGGTGCCCAGGTACCCGGCCGAGTTGGTGCTGAAGCCGGCCAGACCCAGCTCCTCCAGCAGAAAGCGGGCGATATTTTCGAGATCGTCGAGATTATGACGATGAACGGTGACGCGCACCCCCACGCGGATCTTGTGGCGCGACAGGGTGCGGATGCCGCGCACGGCGCCGTCGAAGGCGCCCTGCCCGCGGCAGGTATCATGGACCGCCGCGCAAGATCCGTCGATCGAGACCTGGACGTAGTCGCAGCGGCCGGTGCGGGCGATAAAAGCCGCCATCTCGTCGTCGATGAGAGATCCATTCGAGAGCAGGGCGAAACGCATCCGATTGCGAACGAGACCTTCGAGCAGGGTGGTCAGATCCTCGCGAATGAACGGTTCGCCTCCCGCCAGGGTGACGTCCATCACGCCGAGCTTCCCCAATTCGTCGAAGAACTTGAGCCACTCCTCGGTCGGAAGATCCCTGTAATCGACCGCCGTGTTGTTGAAGAAGTAGCAGTAGCGGCAGCGCAGATTGCAGCGCGCCGTGATATCGATATCCAGCTTGCGCGGCGCGCGCATGATCATGGACGCCGGCGGCGAAACCTGGTCCTTGAGTTCGTCGGGCATCCGCTATTCGCTTTTAACTTCCATTCCGATAAAACCGTTTTCAGCCAGTTGGTTGATGAAGGCGGCGATCTCCTCGGAGACTGCGTCCGGGGTGTCTTCAAAGCCGTCCTTGATTTCCGAGACGACATCCTCGAGGCTTCGCTTGCCGTCTAGGCGTTTCCATACCGCCACACCGACGGGATTGGTTCCCATGGCATAGGCCGTATCGGGATTGAAGAGCACGGCCCAGTCGTCGAACTCCTCCCGGAGCACAACGACGGGATTGGCGATCGGTCTATCGGTTTGATTCATCGTTGGAACCTCCTCCCAAGACCGGGCGCCTTGAGGGTCTGCTGAGCGCCGCGGGACGGCGACCGGCCGTAATCGAACATCAACCAGGATATGCCGATCACATCGCCGGGCTAGCATCCCGCCCCGATCGATCGGGGCGGGATGGCTCCCCGGTTGCGATGAAGCAACCCCGCTTCATCCCTGAGGTTAGATTCAGGGCGAGCGAAGGTTGGACCCGGTCTTATCCAGCGCTCCCGGCCGAGCAGCTCGCTCCCGCGCCAAATCCGCTCGTCGTGCAAGCTCCCAGTGTCGCCGTGGTGCCGGAGCTCGTGCAATAATCCGCCGCCGTCGTTCCGGCCGTGCAATATCCGCCATTCGCGCCCGTCCCGGCCGAGCAATAAGCCCCGGGTCCGGTTGCGCCGGTGCCGGCCGAGCAATAGCCCGTTGCGGTGGCTCCCGGTATACAATTGGCTCCGGCCCCTTTGTCCACTCCCCCTAAGGAGACGAGGACCGGTGTTTCATACTTCTTGGCATTTTGGTTGGACATTGGACCTCCTTCTTCCTTTATAAAATAACCAACATATTCTATCACATAATAAAATGATAATTGCAACTGTTTTTTTATATGTGTACAGCTTCAAACCGATTTCAACGGGCAGAATAATCTTGTATCCAAGCAAGGATGAATGCAATTTTCGTGCCCGATTTATGGAAAAATTGTTTTCCTCATGGATAACCATCGAATAATGGCCGTCCGGCGATAGAGAGCTTCCGATATGATGGGGGAGAGCTCTCTTTCGTCTCGGAATAATCCACCCATAGCGGACATTTCCCAAAAAACAAGACGGTGCCTTTCCGCCCCGCCTTCGGTCGCGGCATCGGGAGCGATCGTTTTATCTCCGCCCCAGCCGGTTTTCGGGCTCACTTTCCGGATGCGACGAAGGGCGGTCATCTGGCGCGGAACCGACGGCTTTGAAATCGATAAAGCCCCGTTCGACATCGATGGCCATAAGCTCCACGCGAATCCGGTCGCCGACATCCAGGCCGTTGAATCCCTGCACGAGCTTCCCTTCCACCGGGATCGGAAGAAGCCGGACCCAGGTGCCTTTCTCGGAAGCTCCGGTGACCAGGGCCTCGAACCGCTCGTGGATTCTCGAGGCGAGAAGGAGCGCGGCGGCGGATTTATCGACTTGCCGTTCGACTTTATCGGCCGCATCCTCCTGCTCGGTGCAGTGTCCGGCCAGGTCCTCCAATTCCTCGATGCGATAAGGCCAAGGTCCGCCCAGGAGGGCGGCCTTCAACAGGCGTTGGGTGATCAAATCGGGGTAGCGGCGATTCGGGGCGGTGGAATGGGCGTAGTCCCTGACCGCGAGCCCGAAATGTCCCGGGGACGCGACGCCGGGCCGCTCGGCCGCGTATTCGCCCGCTCCCAGGAGCTTGATCACGGCCAGGGAGAGGTCGGGGAATCGAAGCGGATCGGCGGTTTTCTCCCGGACGAGGAAGGCGTCCAGAGCTTTGGGATCCGGTAGGGAGGGCAATGGGAATCGGGTGGTCTCGGCGAGCTTGACGATCCGATCCCAGCGCTTGGGCTCCCGAACGATGCGCCGGATGGATGGGAACCGCTTGGCAGCCAGATAACGGGCCGAGACGCCGTTGGCTGCGATCATGAAATCCTCGATGAGATCCGTAGCCCGGTTCTTGGCGTCGATTTCGAGAGCCAGGAGCCGATCCCCGTCGAAGACCGGTTTGGCCTTGATGGTTTCCAGGCTCAACGCTCCCTGAAGGTGCCGCAGATGTCTCATCCTTCGTGCGGCCCGGTCCTGCGCGCGCAGATTTTCATCAAGCGCGGGGACGGCGGCGACGGCTTCCGGCGCGGGTGCTTTCCCCTCCAGCCAGGCGGCCAGGCGGTTGTAGGCCAGCTTGGCGTGATTGCGGACCAAGGCCCGATAGATCCGGGAGTCCCGCATGGATCCATCCGGGCCGATCACCATCTCCATGACCAGGGCGAGGCGATCGGCGTCGAGGTTCAGGGAGGTGAGGTCGGTGGACAGCTTCTCCGGCAGCATGGGGAATATCAGGGCCGAGGTATAAACCGAGGTCGTATTGTGGCGGGCGTGATCGTCGATGGCGGAGCCTTTCCTGACCAGGGCATCCACATCGGAGACGGCGACGAGGATCCGGACCTCGTCGCCCGGCAGGATTTCGCCGACGGTCAGCTGATCCAAGTCACGGGAGTCGTCATTGTCAATGGATGCCCAGAGAAGACGGGTGAGGTCGCGGACGGCTTCGCCCTTCGTCGCGGGGGAGGGCGGAATCCGATTCAGCTCGGCGAGCGCTTCTTGAGAAAAGCCGGGAAGCAGGCCGCGCTCCGCCATCGCCCGCCGGGCGATACCCTGAAGGATCGCCCGGTGCCGATTTTCCCCGGCTAGGATTGTGTTGATGGCCTATTCCTTGTCGCCCTGTCCGTCAATTCGCCCGCGCTTTTTTCTCGATAGTGGACTTCAATTCGGAGAAAAAGCTGCAATTTTTGTTTATTTGCATACGGCCGGCTTTTCTTTTCAAGAAATCGAAGGTGAAGGCCGCCAACGCTTCCTCGGAATTGCCCTGCTTCCAGCCCAACGCGAAGTCATAGTCCTGGAGCTTGAAACCGTGAAGAGAACTCAATTTATGCACGTCCATAAATTTGAGCCGCTGACTTTTAAAACCGTTTTCGGCGAAAGCCCTGACATCTTGAAGAGCCCCCGTACGCCTTTCCGCTTCGTTTCTCCTGCCTGTCAGGGAGCTGAGGATCTTTTGAGGGAGCGTCATATGGATGTCTTTTTCGATGATTGGTTTCGCGATGCTGATCATTTGAAGGATGATCATTTCCTGCGTTTTTTCGTTTTTCTGCATATACGATAAGACCAGCTCGTATCTCTTCGCGTAAACGAGCAACCCCGCCGCCATAACGCCGACGAGCAGGACCATGACGACTTTCCTTCCCGTTCTCTTTTTGAGACCCGACCTCGTTTGTGCTGTCATTGTATTTCGCTCTTCTTTCTCTCTCACCTTCCGTAGTCCCGCCGGATTCCATTGACGGAAAAAGGGCTGGATTCGGAATTAACCACCTTAATAATAGCCGTATTCATGCCAAGGTCTTCTCCACGTCCAACGGGAGGATAATTGCGGTTTTTTACCGAGGCTTGTCCTTTTGAGCAGCATTATTCTTGTTAAAGAGCAAAGAGGCGTTCAATCCGTCCCGAATAAGGGAAGAGCCGATGGGAATCTCAAGTGAAGAACGATTGAAAACGACTTGGCACACAAATTGCAATTATGTCACCGAGGAGAGTAAACATGAAAAAGGTTTTGTTGATCCTTCCCGCTATTCTCGTCCTTGCGGCGAGCGCGGCCGGCCGTCTGCCGTCGCCGGACATCGGCAATCCTCCAAGCAGAGGCAGCCTCGCGGCCTCCGGTGTTCAACAGTATTCTCCCGGTTCGCAGGAATACGGCCGATATGAGGATAATTCATACTTCTATGATCGCTTGTCCGCCTACGGGGACTGGATCCGTTTCAACCCCTATGGCTACGTCTGGATCCCCAGGCATATGGGCTACCGCTGGCGGCCCTATAGC
The DNA here is from genome assembly GCA_028749235.1 of Acidobacteriota bacterium. Lineage (GTDB taxonomy): Bacteria > Acidobacteriota > Aminicenantia > Aminicenantales > UBA4085 > UBA4085. The sequence continues at coordinate 26,749 of JAQULS010000024.1, forward strand.
GATGGACATTGGGTTTGGACCGATTACGGCTGGACCTGGATCGCGTACGAAGAATGGGGGGATATCCCCTTTCATTACGGCCGCTGGGGCTGGGATGAGGAGATCGGTTGGTTCTGGGTCCCCGACAACGTCTGGGGCCCGGCTTGGGTGACTTGGCGGTCCAACGATCAATATATGGGCTGGGCACCGCTCCCGCCCGGCTTCGAGTTCAGGCTGGGCATGAATTTCCATTCGCTTTCGATTCAGATCCCCTTCCATTTCTGGGTCTTCATCCAAGGCCCGCATTTCCAGGATTCGAATCTCAATCCGTTTGTCCTTCCCTTTGAACGCAACCAAACGATCGTCGCCTATACGACCCCCTCCAACAACATGTTTACCCGCAACGAAAGGATCGTCAACGAGGGTATCGGGCTGGACGCGGTTCGCCGCATCACCGGTCGGAACGTTCCCATCTATGCGATGCAGGATGCCCGGCAACCGGGACGCACGAGGGTCGTCGGACAAACGGTCCAGCTTTACCGGCCGAACATCCGCCAGAATAATGAGGCCAGGCCAAAAGTCGTCATCAACACGAACCAAGCCCGGCAAGAGCTGGCTCCGGCCAAGGTCTTCGATCCTCGGGGACAACAAGCCATTTCCAAGGAAGCCGCGGGCGTTCAACGGAGGCAGGTCGAAGAAAAAAGGATCTTGGCGACCAGCCAAGCGCAAGAAATCAAGAGCCTGCAGCAGAAGCGGGACCAGGAAGCCCGGCGTGTCGGCGACGCCTCGGCCAAAGCCAAGGTGGCGAGAGATTACGAAGCCCGGATTTCCGATTTAAAGAAGAACCACGTGGCCGAGAAGGAACAGATCGCGGTCCGGCACAAAAACGATGCCGAACAGGTCAAAAAGGTCGCTCAGGATAAAAAAAACGCGCCGGCGCCGCGCGAAGCAAAGAAAAAGGCCGGCCGGTGATGAGAGTTCGGGAATATCTTCAAAAGAGAGGTAAAATGTCAAAAAAGATTTTCGTGAGTCTGGCCGCGGTGATGTTTCTCGCCGCCGCCGCGGCCGAGGCATCGGCCCAGGACGTGGTGATGAACTCGGCCGAAACCATCAACCCGGGCAACGTCAAGCTGGCTTTCTTCCCCACGGTGCTTTTCGGCAAGAACGGCAGCGACCGTTTATGGGGGGCGGCCGGCCGGGTCGGCATCGGGATTACCTCGCGCTTTGACGTCGAAGCCAAAGCCGCGATATTCAAAGGCCTCAAATATTTGGGCGCCGATGCCGAACTGTGGTTCATCCATGGCAAGAATTTCAATGGTTCGGCGGCCTTGGGAGTGCACATGACGAACTTGCAGCCGGGGGAAGACAGCCGCGGCTTCGACACCACGCTCCTGTTCAGCCATAGGCCCGTGCAGCGGCTGGAGATCTACGGAGGGTTCAAGTTCGCCTATGATTGGGTGAACAACTCGGATCGCAGGCTGGCCATGATGCATCTCGTGCCGGGACTCGAGTTCCGGGTCACGGACGACATCGATTTCCTGGCGGAATTCGGCATCGGCCTCAACGACAACGCCCGCCATTATGCCAGCGTGGGATTGGCGTTGTACTTGTTTCGCTGAAGCCTCCGGCCCGGCCGTCCGGGAGGAGGGAGGGCGGAAGGCAAGGAACGGGATTGAATGAGCCGGGCAAGAGGAAGTGACGCTTCATGAAAACATTCATGTATGCCAGGAGGAACGGCCAAAACGAGAGGAGACTCGAGGCGGCCGTTCAAGAGCGGATTCCCAAAGGCCGCATCGAGCGCTTCGAGAAATTGGATGACTTTGGGAGACGACTCAGATTGCCCGTAGAGCCGGATTCCGTTGCCGTTCTCTCGGCGGCGAATCGCGAAGAGCTTCTGCGGATGAAGTCGCTGCAGGGGATGATGACGGAGATTTACGTCATCCTGGTGATCCCCGATCGCAAGAAGAGCACCATCGATCTTGCTCATCTATTGTTGCCGCGATTTTTATGCCAAAGAGAGGATGATTTCACGGATCTGAAATCCGTCCTCAATAAAATGTATCTCAATTCTCAATTGGCCCCGGCGCTTTGAGGGACTGCGCCTTCGGACGCGCATCATTTTTTTTCTCTTCGATTGACAAACCGCCCGGTGCGGCCTATGTTCAGGGTGCGATCGTTTCAAGCCGCCTCGGGAGAAGGCGGCCGCCCTCATCCGGCGCGACGGGCCGTAAGTGCGGCGTTTCTGGGATGCGAGCCCGGGGCCGGAACGGGCAGGGCGCGGGGGGACGGGATCTTTGGTCTTCCCCGTTAGAAAAGGGCGGGGGAGCGGGTCCCGCCCCCTCGGGCAAGTTGGGTTGATTTTTCCGCCGGGGTTGATATAGTAATTCGTCTTCATGCTCCCGATCCCGGTCGGTTTGCCGCCAACACCCCCTTTGGGACCCGCTCTCCGGCCTTTCTTCGGACGGCAGACATCTCTCCCCCCATCCTTCCAGGAGGCTCCATGAACCGCTCCCCTCGGGCGATCATCCTCGCCCTCATTCTCGTTCTCGGCACTCTGACTTTGGTCGGCGCCCAAGCTCCCGCGGCTTCGCAGGCGAACTACGATCTGGCTTCGCGCTGGACGTCGGCCAAGGTCGGCAAGCTCGTCTTCGACGGCCAGGTCCAGCCCCGCTGGCTCGAGTCGGGCGACCGATTCTGGTACTCCTACGAAACGAGCCGGGGCCGGACCTGGACCATCGTCGATCCCGCCGCCAAGTCGCGCAAGCCGCTTTTCGACAACGCCAAGATGGCGGCCCTGCTGACCCGGACGACTCTGTTCCCTTATGAAGCCCGGCATCTCCCGATCCGGACGGTCAAGTTCATCAAGAAGGACACGGCCATCCGGTTCGACGTGGAGCTGCCCAAGGACGCCGATGTCAGGGTCGGCGCCGCCCTCAAGAAGGCCGACGACATAGGCAAGGAGTTCGAGGACAAGGAGAAGGAGAAGGAAAAGCTCCAGGATACGCAAAAGAAGGAGCAGGAAAAGAAGGAGCAGGACAAGAAGGAGGCTGAAAAGCCCAAGGAGCCAGAGAGCAAAACCAAGACCCTGTATTTCGAGTACGAGCTGGCCTCGGGCCGACTGACCCTGCTGCAGGACTACAAGGCTCCCGAGCCACGGCCGCGCTGGGCCTCGGTCTCGCCGGACGAGAAAACGGTCGTCTTCGGCCGCGGCTTCAACCTATACATGATGGATGCCGAGAGCTTCAAGAAAGCCTTAAAGAAGGCCGACGACAAGGACGTCAAGGAAGTCCAATTGACCACCGACGGCGAGGAATACTACGGCTGGACCCAGACGCTCTCGAACGAGGACAAGGAGAAGTTCCAGAAGGACGAGAAGGACCGCAAGGACTACCGCGTGCCCGCGGCCGGGATCACCTGGTCCAAGGACTCCAAGAAGTTCTCCCTCGAGCGCGACGACGAGCGCAAGGTCGGCGCCCTATGGGTCATCAACAGCTTGTCCAATCCCCGCCCGACTCTCGAAACCTACAAGTACGCCATGCCCGGCGAAGAGGCCCAGCCCCAGTCCGAGCTTTGGATCTTCGACGTCGCCTCCAAGGGCAAGGTCAAGGTCAAGACGGACAAATACAAGGATCAAACCCTTTCGGTCTTTACCGCGCCGCGCAAGGCGGCCGACTTGGAAAAGGATTACCCGCCCCCGGCGACTTGGCTGGGCGATCGTTCCGACCTCCTGTACCTAGGCCGCCAGAGCCGCGACCTGCACCGCACCGACGTCAGCACCGTCGACATCGAGAAGGGCGAGGTCAAGGCCCTGTTCGAGGAGGTCCTCAACACCTATGTCGACGTCCAACAGCCGCGTCTCGTCGACGGCGGCAAGGAGATCATCTGGTGGTCCGAGCGGGACGGCTGGGGCCACTACTATCTCTACGACGGAACCGGCACGCTCAAGGGGCAGATCACGTCGGGCGAATTCGTCTGCGCCGGTGTCGAGAACCTGGATGAGAAAGGCCGCGTCCTCTATTTCAACGCCTGGGGTCGCGAGCCGGGCGAGGATCCCTATTACGCCCATCTCTACCGGGTCAACCTGGACGGAAGCGGGCTGGCGCTGCTCAATCCGGGCGACGCCAACCATGCCGCCTTGATGAACGAGGCCGGCCGCTGGTTCGTGGACAATTCCAGCCGGGTCGACCGGGCGCCCCAGTCGGAGCTTCGCGACGCCCAGGGCAGGCCCGTCCTGCCCCTGGAAGCGACCGACGTATCGGCGCTCCTCGCGGCCGGGTTCAAGTATCCCGAGCCGTTCACGGTCAAGGCCGACGACGGCGTCACCGACCTCTACGGGGTGATGTACAAGCCGTTCGATTTCGATCCCCAGAAGAAATATCCGATCATTCTTTACGTTTATCCCGGCCCCCAGACCGAGAGCGTTTCCAAGACCTTCGTCCCGCGCAGCGCCAGCCAGCAGCTGGCCCAGTTCGGGTTCATCGTGGTCGAGGTGGGGAACCGCGGCGGCAATCCCCAGCGGTCCAAGTGGTACCACAATTACGGCTACGGCAACCTGCGCGACTACGGCCTGGCCGACAAGAAGCGCTGCATCGAGATGCTGGCCCTCAAGCACCCGTTCATCGATTCCAGCCGGGTCGGCATCTTCGGCCACAGCGGCGGCGGATTTATGACGGCGGCGGCGCTGCTCGTCTATCCCGACTTTTTCAAGGTCGGCGTGTCGTCCTCCGGCAACCACGAGAACAACATTTACAACCGCTGGTGGAGCGAAAAGCATCACGGGGTCAAGGAAGT
>JAQULS010000147.1 GCA_028749235.1 Acidobacteriota bacterium
GCTTAAGGAGCTGGCCGGGCGGCTGGGCTGCCCTTACGAGGGCGACGGGGAGACGGAAATCGCCGCGGTCGCGGCGCCGGAAAACGCCGGCGCCGGAGATCTCATTTTCGTTGCCACGGACAAGTTCCTCCCTTATCTCAAGACAACGCGCGCCGCGGCCGCCGTCCTCGCCCCGGGCATGGATCGCGGCCGCCTGCCCGCCCTCCGCTCCCCCCAGCCGCAGATGACCTTCGTTCGAGCGGCCGATATCCTGCAGCCGCCCGTCCTCCCCGCGCCCGGCGTCCATCCCGCGGCGGTCGTGGATCCATCCGCCCGCCTCGGAGCCGATGTTTCGATCGGCCCGCTCTGCGTCGTCGGCGCCGGAGCCGAGATCGGCGACGGGACGGTTCTCTTCCCTCATGTCACGATCTATCCCGAGGTTCGCATAGGGCCCGCCTGCGTTCTTCACTCCGGCGTCAGCCTGCGCCGGGGCGTGAAGCTGGGGGCGCGGGTCATCCTGCACAATGGCGTCGTGGTCGGGGCGGACGGCTTCGGCTACCTGCGGACCGCGGACGGCTCTCAACTCAAGATCCCTCAGCTCGGTTCGGTCCTCATCGAGGACGACGTCGAGGTCGGGGCCAACTCGACGATCGACCGGGCCACCCTGGGAATGACGATTGTCCGCCGCGGGGCCAAGATCGACAACCTGGTCATTGTCGCCCATAACGTCGAAATCGGCGAGAACGCCATCCTGGTGGCCCAGGTGGGCGTCGCCGGAAGCTCCAAGGTAGGCAGGGGGGCGATCTTGAGCGGTCAGGCGGGCGTGCCCGACCACGTGACGATCGGCGACGGGGCCATCGTGGCGGCCAAGACCGGGGTCACCGGCAACGTCCCGGCCGGCGCCATCGTCAGCGGCAGCCCGCACCTCGACATCATGGTCTGGCGGAAATTCTGGGCCGCGGCGCCGCGCCTTTACGATCTTGTCAAAGAGATCAGGCGCCTGCGGGACCGCGTCGAGGCTTTGGAAAAGAAATCTTGAAGGGGGGTCAGGTCTAGAGATTCAAGATTTCTCTTGCCAAAATACGTCAAAAATGACAAAAAATGTTGGGAGATAACTTGAATCTCTAGACCTGACCCCTATTTGTATCCCGATAGATATTGCCCTGCGCTCATGGCCGCGTGGACACCCGTGCCCACCGCGGTGGCCACCTGGTGAGGCGTGGAGCAGACGACGTCCCCCGCGGCATAGATGCCGGGCCGGTTGGTCGCCATCCGGGTGTCGACGACGATCTCTCCCCAATCATTGGTCTCGACCAGGCCTTTGACGGCCTCGTTGGTGGGGTTCATGCCGATCGAGACGAATAAGCCCTCGACCGGCAGGGTGATGCGCTCTTGGGTCTTGACGTTGCGGAGGGCAATCGACTCAAGGTTTTCAGCCCCCCCAATCTCCTCCACCACGGTATCCCAGTGGATCTTGACCTTGGGGCAGTCGAAGAGGCGCTCCTGAAGGATCTTGGTGCCGCGGAAGCGGTCGCGCCGATGAATGATATGGACGGTCGAGGCGAAGTTGGTCAGGTAGTGGGCTTCCATTAAAGCCGTGTCGCCGCCGCCGACGACGGCGATCTCGCGATCGCGGAAGAAGGCGCCGTCGCACGTGGCGCAGTAGGAGACGCCGCGGCCGATCAGCCGGCCCTCGTTGGGCAGGCCGAGCCGGCGGTATTGCGCTCCCGTGGCGACGATGACCGCCCTGGCCCCGTATTCGGCCTTGACGGTCTGGACGATCCAGTCGGGGCCGCCGCCGTCGGGCCGTATGCTCTTGGCCGCGTCCGACGCCAGGACCGCCCCGAACTTGAGAACCTGCTTGCGAAAGCTCTCGATCAGATCGAAGGGGGCGATGCCGTCGGGGAAGCCGGGGTAATTCTCGACCCAGTCCGTGATCAGGATCTGGCCGCCCGGCAGGCCCTTCTCGAGGACGACCGTATTCAGGCGGGCGCGCCCGGTGTAAATGGCGGCGGCCAGCCCGGCCGGCCCGGCGCCGATGATGACCACGTCATGCTTAGTCATAGGTAATCCTTGGGGGTCAGGTCTAGAGATTCAAGTTATCTCCCGACGTTTTTTGTCGTTTTTGACGAATTTTGGCAAGAGAAATCTTGAATCTCTAGACCTGACCCCTACCCCTATTGGAGATGTTTTTTGATCGCGTCGACGATTTTGTCCTTGGGCAGGGCGCCGACGAGCTGTTCCTTGAGCGCGCCGTCCTTGAACAGAAGCAGGGTGGGGATACCGCGGATGCCGTATTTGGCCGGCACGACCCGGCTCTGGTCGACGTCCATCTTGCAGACTTTGAGCTTGCCCTTCATCTCGACGGCGATCTCCTCCACAACGGGGGCGATCATCTTACAGGGAACGCACCAAACCGCCCAGAAGTCGATCAGGGTGGGGATCGGCGACTTGATCACTTCGGCTTCGAATGTTTCATCGTTGATGAGAATCACGTCATCGGGCATGAGAGCCTCCTTTTATGTTGGCCAGCGCCTGCTTGTAGATCTCCAAGATCGGTCGCGAGGGGAGGACGATGGCCGTGGCCCGGCGGGCCAAAGTTTCGGTCCAACCGTTCCCGGCGGTCGCGCCGGCGGCTTCCGTTCCCGCCCCGCTCGCCGCGTTTTGCCAGGCGCTCCCGGTCAAGGCGTCCGAGAAGACGACCCCGGCTTTAAGAAAATCGAATCTTCCGTTTTGGGCCAGCTGGTCGGGCGTGAAGTAATCCCAGGTCAGGCCGGTGAAAGCCAGCGACTCGGCCGGAAACCGCCCCTGGCCGTCGAAAATCCGCACCGACAGGACGGAGGCCACGTCTTTTAGCGCGGCCCGGCCGGCGTAGTGGGTCCGCAGGAAAAGCGGCACGAGCGCCGCCGGCCAGTCGTAGCAGTGAATGACGTCCACGGCCAACTTGGCTTTGAGGACGAGCTCCACCGCGGCCCGGGCGAAGAACACGAATCGGGCGTCGTTGTCCAGGTAAGCGGCTCCGTCGGCCCCGTAGAGGCGGTCGCGCAGGAAATATTCGGCGCTGTCGATGAGGTAGACGTCCAAGCCGCCGGAAACGGCCTTATATGCGGCTGCCTTGACCTTGTCGGTCCCGACCGAAACGAAAAATTCGGGTAAAACGGGCTCGAGGGAGAGGTTCTCGATCGCCGGGACCCTGTAACGGGGGAGGACGATCGAAACGGCGGCGCCCTGGCCGGCCGCGTCTTCGGCCGCGGAGCGGACCGCCGCGCCCAGACCGCCCGGGGCCGCGGCCAACGGGTCGAGTTCAGGGGAGACGATCAGGACGCGGAGTTTTTTACTCATGGTAGAAGGACATGATACACCAACCCGGCCCCCCCGACAATACGGCGTAAGCCAAATAAAAAGAATTACATACGGGTTGACGGAAGGGCGCCCGAGAGGGGGCTGCCGGGGGCGATCGGAAGCGGCTTTTCCGCGGCTTCAGCCGCCCCAGGAGAGCTTCTCTTTAAGCAGGTCGAAATAGCCGCGCAGGGGGGATCGGACGAGCTTGAGCTGGCACGGCGCCCGCGCGATCTCGACGGTATCCGAACCGGACAGGGGTGTTCCGCGCTGGCCGTCGACCGACAAAAAGACTTCCTCGGAAGCCTGGACGCGCAGCTCCACCCGTGCCCGGGCCGAGATGACCATGGGCCGGAAGGTCAGGGTGTGCGGGCAGATGGGGGTCAGGAGGATGGCCGGAAGCTGGGGCTGGATGATCGGCCCGCCGGCGCTCAAGGCGTAGGCCGTCGAGCCGGTCGGGGTCGAGACGATCAGCCCGTCCGCCCGCACTTCGGCGATGGCCTCGCCGTCGATACGGATGGTGACGTGGAGCATCCGGGCCAGGGCGCCTTTGTTGATGACGATGTCGTTCAGGCAAAGCCAGCTCTCGCCGCCGCGGGACGCCTCGAGCATCATCCGGGGGCTGATCAGGCTTTCGTTGCCGTCCAGGATCTCGTCCAGGGTTTGTATCATCTCCGGGACGGGGATTTCGGTCAGGAAGCCCAGTCGGCCCAGGTTGACGCCCATGACCGGGACGCCGGCCCGGGCGGCCAGATGGGCGATGGCCAGCAGGGTCCCGTCCCCGCCCAGGACGGCGACGAGGTCGACCTGGCCTGGGATTTCCTCGCGGGGCAGGCCGCCGGGGAGGCCGAGCTTGTCGGCGGCCGCCCGTTCGAGGCGGCAAGTGAAGCGGCGCCGCCCGAGATGGGACAGCAGGTCGCGCAGAACGGTTTCGACGCCCGGGGCGTGGGCCTTGACGATGATGCCGATGCGCTCGATGCGGTTCATGTTCTATCCTGGAGTCGTCACGATACGGTCACGGCGGCGATCCATTTTAGCACTTCGTCCGGGCCCGGCTCCATACCGCCCGGCTCCCAGCGGGCGAAAAACTCCTGGTTGCCGGTCCGGCCGCGCGCGGAGCAGCGGACCAGGCCGCGCAGGGCGAATCCGAGCCGGCCGGCCTCGGAAGCCACCCTGGCCAGAATCTCGGCGTGAAGGGCGGGGTCGCGCACGATGCCCTTTTTCCCGACCTGCCCGCGCCCGGCTTCGAACTGGGGCTTGATAAGCGTCAGCAGAATCGGCTTTTTTTGTCGTCGCGCGCCCTCAACTCCGATGAGAGCGTGGCCATCTGGATCATGGCCATTCGGACCGGATACTCGGTCGTTGCGAGCGATGGATTCGTCATCGTTGCGACGGGCCGAAAGCCCGGTGGCAACCTGTTTATGATCGCCATCCGTCTTGCATATCGTCCGCAAGGCCGGCAATATCTTCAGGATCGAGATGAACGACACGTCCATGACGAAGAGCGACGGACACTCGGCGGGATCCGGGGGAAAGTCGGCCCGGACGAGGTTGCGGGCGTTTTTTTGGATGGCGACGACGCGGGGATCGCGCCGCAGGCGGTCGTCGAGCTGGCGGATGTCCACGTCCACCGCGTAAACGCGGACCGCGCCGCGCTGCAGCAGGCAGTCGGTGAACCCACCCGTGGACGAGCCGATGTCGGCGGCCATGAGCCCCGCGGGCGAGACGCCGAACTCGTCGAGGGCCTGCTCCAGCTTGAGCCCGCCACGGCTGACGAATGGAAGCGGCTTCGCGACGGCCAGGACCGTCGCGGGATCGATGAGCTGGCCGGATTTGTCGATTCGGCCCCCCGGCCCGGAGACGTGTCCGGCCATGATCAGGGCTTGGGCTTTCTGGCGCGATTCCGCCAGCCCCTGTCCGACCAGGACTTTATCCGCCCGCTCTTTTTTCAATTCTTTAAGAAATCCCGGAAGCGGGCGGTCAGGCCGGGGACATCGAGGCCGAAGTCGCGCCTGATCTCATCCGCTTTGCCCACCGGGTAGGGCTTGTCCGGCAGGCCGATGGCCAGGAACCGGATGTCGTGGCGTCCCCGGGCGTCGAGCATTTCGCGCACCGCGGATCCGAACCCGCCCAGCGTCACGCCCTCCTCGACCGTGATGACGGCCCGCCCGGGCTTGGCCAGCCGCAGGATCGTCTCCTCGTCGAGCGGCTTGGCGAACCGGGCGTCGACGACCGCCGGCTTCAGCCCCTCGGCCTCGAGTCCCGCGGCCGCCTCGGCGGCCGGGTGGACCATGCTCCCGTAGGCGAGAATGAGGTCGCCGTTCCCGTCGCCCTCCCTCAGCACTTCGGCTTGGCCGAGCGGGATGGGCTTGAAGTCCGCGTCCATCGCGACGCCGTGCCCCCTCCCCTTGGGGAAGCGCACGGCCGCCGGCCGGTCGTAGCTCAGCGCCGCTTTCAGCATGTGCCGGAGCTCGTTCTCGTCGCGCGGCGCCATCAGCACGATGTTGGGCATGTGCCGCAGAAAGGCGATGTCGTTGAGGCCCTGGTGCGTCGGCCCGTCGTCCGGGACCGCGCCGGCCCGATCCAGGGCCAGAACGACCGGGAGGTTCTGCAGGCAGACGTCGTGATAGACCTGGTCGTAGGCGCGCTGCAGGAAGGTCGAATAAATCGCGCAAACCGGTTTGAATCCTCCGAGCGCCAGGCCGGCCGCGAAATTGACCGCGTGCTGCTCGGCGATCCCGACGTCGAAAAACTGGCCGGGGAGCTCCGCGGCGAACTGCGTCAGTCCCGTTCCCTCGAGCATGGCCGCCGTGATGGCCAGGACGCGGCGGTCGGACTTGCCCAGCTCGACCATGGTCCGGCCGAAAACATCGGAGTACGTGGGCGGTCCGCTCTTGGCCGAGGCTTCGCCCGAATCGACGTTGAACGGCACGGCGCCGTGAAAATGCTCCGGGTTTTCTTGGGCCGGAATGTAGCCGCGCCCCTTGCGGGTGACGCAGTGGATCAGGATGGGGCCGTCCTGATACTTGCTGGCGTCCCGGAAGACCTCGAGCAGCGAGGGCAGGCTGTGTCCCTGCACGGGCCCGACGTAGCGCAAGCCGAGCTCCTCGAAGACCAGGCCCGGGAAGAAAACCTTCTTCACCAGCTCTTCAACGGCCCGTCCGGCCCGTATGATCGGCCAGCCGAAGAACGGGATGGCTTTAAGCAGGGTCTTGGCCCTGTCCTTGACCCGCAGGTAGTGCTGGCCCGAGGCCAGGTAGCCGAGATACTTCGAGATCGCCCCGACGCTCTGCGAGATCGACATTTCGTTGTCGTTGAGGACGATGATGAGCTTGGTCCGCAGGATGCCGATCTGGTTGAGCGCCTCCCAGGAGACGCCGCCCGTCAGGCTGCCGTCGCCGACCACGGCGATGATGCGGTGGGACTCGCCCTTCTTGTCGCGGGCGATCGCCAGCCCGAGCGCGGACGAGAGGGCGGTGGAGGCGTGGCCGGTGTTGCAGATGTCGTACTCGCTCTCCTCGCGCGAGGGGAAGCCGAGGATCCCGCCCCGCTGGCGCAGGCCGCGAAAGCGGTCGCGGCGGCCGGTGATGATCTTATGGGCGTAGGTTTGATGCCCGACGTCCCAGATGATCTTGTCGAAGGGGGTGTTGAAGACGCGATGAAGGGCCAGGGTGATTTCGACGACGCCGAGGTTGGAGGCCAGATGGCCGCCGTTCTTGGAGACCACGTCCAGGATCATGGCCCGGATCTCGGCGGCCAGGAGCCCGAGCTGCTCGAGCGTGAGCTTGCGCAGGTCGTCCGGGCTGTTGATCGCGTCGAGAATTCGGCTCATGTCCGTCTTGCGCGGGAGAAAAGGCTTCTTGCGCCCTCTTTAACTTATTAGATTTAATGAGTTAACCATTATATCATGTTTCAGCCTGAAACGGGGGGATAAAAGGCCATCAGCCCGCTTTTCAGGGGGCGGCAAGGCTTTGGGGGATCAAAAAGGCAGCGAAGAATCGTCGCCGGGCTTTTTCCCGGTTCGCGGCTTGGACTTCGATTTGCGGCCGGTACTCTCCCCTGGGTCGTCGTCGTCACCGTCCTCGCCGCTCTCTTCGTCACCCTCGTCCTCGCCGTCCTTCGCTTCGGGCGAAGCGGCGCTTTCCCCGCCGTCCGGATCGAAGGCGCGGGTTCTTAGCCCGCCTTTATCGTCCTTGAGCAGGATCTCGACCTTCTTCTCGGCCTTGTCCAGCTCGTCGCGGAGATAATGGGCCAGCTTGACGCCCCTTTCGAAAAGGGTCAGCGAATCGTTGAGGCTCAACCCGCCTTTTTCCAGCTTGTCGACCGTCGTCTCCAGGTCGGCCAGGGCTTTTTCGAAGTTCAGATCCTTGTCTTTCATCGCTGCTCCTTAGGGGTACAGTTACCTTTTTCCCCACCCCTATTTCTTTTATTCATCGATTTTCTTGTCGGGATCGACCGACTCGACGGCCGCCGTGAACTCGCCTTTGTAGAACGAAACGACGACGGATTCGCCGGCCAGGACTCCCTCGACGCGGATGACCGGACGGAGGTCCCCGTTTTTCTACCGGCGCCGGACCAGGGCATAGCCCTTCTTGAGAACGGCCAACGGGCTTTGGGCGTTGAGGCCGGCGGCCAGGCGTTCACAATCCGCCCTCCATCCGGCCAGGCGGGCCCGGAAAACG
>JAQULS010000148.1 GCA_028749235.1 Acidobacteriota bacterium
GCGATATCGTCTTTATCCACGACCCCCAGCCCATCGGGCTGGTCGAAAGCCGCAACGGCGCAAACGGCACACGCTGGGTCTGGCGGTGCCATATCGACTTCACCCGGCCCCAACCCGACATCTGGCGTTTCCTCCGCCGCTACATCAAGGCCTACGACGCAGCCGTCTTCTCGGCTCCCGCCTTTGCCCGCCCCCTGCCCATCCGCCAGGTCCTCATCTCCCCTTCCATCGACCCGTTGAGCGACAAGAACCGGGACCTGACCGAGGCGGAAGTGGACGGGATTTGCACCCGATTCGGCCTCGACCGCAAGCGCCCGATCGTCACCCAGGTCTCGCGCTTCGATTTCTTGAAGGATCCGCTCGGCGTCGTCAAGGCCTATAAGATGGTCAAACCCCACATCGACTGCCAGCTCGTCCTGGCCGGCGGAGGAGCGACCGACGATCCGGAAGCCCAGAGAGTGCTGGATGACGTCCGGACCGAAGCGGCCGGCGACCCCGATATTTTCGTCCTCTTCCTGCCCCCGGCCAGCGATCTGGCCATTAACGCTCTCCAAAGAGCCTCGGATGTCGTTCTCCAGAAATCCCTGCGCGAGGGCTTCGGGCTGACCGTGGCCGAGGCGCTCTGGAAGGCCAGGCCGGTCATCGCCGGAGCCGTGGGGGGAATCCCCCTCCAGATCACGCACAAGTTCTCCGGCATCCTGAGCCATTCCATCGAAGGGACGGCCTTCTGGATCAAGCAGCTCCTTCAGGAGCCGGCTTACGCGGCCGCGCTCGGCCGCAACGGCCGCGAGCACATCCGGCAGAACTTCCTCATCACCCGCCATATCAAGGACTACCTGCTGCTGTTCCTTTCGCTCGACAGCCCGGACGAGGTCGTCAACCTGTGAAGGCCTTCCTGGACGCCGTCCTCGACACGGCCTGGCCGGCGCTATTCCTCGACTTCGACGGAACGCTGGCCCCGATTGAGCCGCGCCCGGAAGGAGTCCGCCTGACGCCGGCCCGCCGTCGCCTCCTGCGGCGGCTCGCGGCAAAGCTGCCCCTGGCCGTCATATCGGGCCGGTCCCTCGACGACCTCGTGGCGCGGATCGACGTTGAGGGTCTGACTTGGGCGGGGAATCACGGGCTGGAAATCCGCACCGGGCAAACGGTCTGGACTCACCCGGCGGCAACCCGGGCCCGGAGCCGGCTGCGAACCGCCCTGGGGAGGATCGCCGTCGGCCTTCCCGCTATACCGGGCGCTCTCTTGGAGGACAAGGGGGCAACGGCCAGCATCCATTTTCGGGTGTCCCCAGTCGGTTCCGGAACGAAGGTCGCCCGCCTGGTCCGCAAGAGCTTGGCGGGGCTCGAGCCCTGGCTGGAAGCCAGGCCGGGGAAGAAGGTGCGGGAGATCCGCCCGCGGGCAGCCTGGGATAAGGGCGCTGCCGTACGGCGGATCCTGTCCGGGTTGAAGCCGGGAACAACCCCGGTCTACATCGGGGACGACCGGACGGATGAGGACGCCTTCCTGGTCCTGGCCGGGAAGGGACCGACCGCCCGCGTCGGAGGGCGGGGCTCGACAGCCGCCCGCTTCCATCTCACAAGCGTCAACGAGGTCTGGGCCTTCCTGCGGGCACTGGACGAGAATCGGGAATCGCCCACCCGCGTCCGTACCGCCGAAAGTCCGTTCACTGGCGGACGGCGGCTTGGGCCCGGATCAGGTCGTGCAGGGTGATGATCCCCCGGACCATCCCGTCCGCAGGGTTGACGACCACCAGAACGGGGACGGCGGACTGGATGAACCGGTCGCCGATTTCGCGGATGGTCTCGTCCGGAAGGCAGGTCACGGCGGGCCGCGGCTCGAAGGGCTCGGACGTCACGTGTTGAAGGCCGACGCTAAGCCGGCAGCGACGCCGACGACACTCGCCTCGCGCCGTTCGCGGCGGGGGACGCCCAGGAGACCGGCCAGGTTGGAGGAGATCCCTCCGCCGATGAAGACGGACGGGCCCTCGCGGCCGAGGCTGTTGCCGCCGGCGATACTCAGGACGCCGGCCACGAACTTGGCCGCAACCGACTTCGGCGCCACTTCGCCCATCTCCTTCCAGTAGGCGGCCTTGAGCCGGGGAATGCCGCCGCGCGCCCAAGAGGATTATGAACGATCATGCCGCAAGATCAAAGGCTGAAATCAAGTCTTGGATCATTTAAAAAAGGACTCTGTTATAATCCTTGCATGGATGCGATCTTGACGACCGATGCCCGCATGACCCTGGCCTCGGCCGCCGCGGTCTCGAAAGGGGCTTTCCCCGCGGGCTTCCTGACCGGCCATATCCGGGGGGGACGATTCATCGTCGAGGGCTTCGTCGCGGCGGACGCCGCCGCGCTGGCCGACCCGGAGATTTACTTTCGCTTGGACGCGCTCACCTCCGGTCGAATCATCGGGTTCCTTCTCCCGGCGTCCTCACCCGCTTCCCTCCGGCCCCTCCTGCGCCCCCACGCCGGCGGCAAGCTTGTTCTGACGCCGAAGCGAGGCCAAGGGCGCCGGCCCTCTTGGCGCGGCTTCTCCGTCGAGTTCGACGGCAAGTTCTTCTTCGCCCCGGTTCGGATCGTCCGGTTCAAGGAAAAGACATCAACCGAGAGGTGGCCATGAAATCGAAAACCGTATGGGTCAGCGGCCTTCTCGCCGCCCTGCTTCTCGCCGCCGTCGCGACGGCGCCCCAGGCCTCGACCGCCGGATCGGAAATCAAGATCCGCCCCGGACTCGAACGGGCGTTGCGGACGGCTCCCGGATCTGACGCCGTTCTGCACGTCTGGATCTATTTCAAGGACAAAGGCGTCGCGGAAGGCGCCTCGACGCGCCGGGCCCTGGCCGAAGTCCGGGCCGGCCTGCGGGCGCGCAGTCTTCAGCGCCGGGCCAAGGCGCTCCCCGCGGACGGCTTGGTCGACGAGCTGGATATCCCGGTCCGGACCGACTACGCCGCGAACGTCCAAGCCCTGGCCACGAGCGTTCGGGCCGTGTCCCGCTGGCTGAACGCCGTCAGCGTCGAGGCGACGCCGGCCCAGGTCCTGGCCCTGGCCGGGCTCGACGGCGTCGGATCTCTCGACATCGTCCACGCCTTCCGGTACGAGAACCCCTCGGTTGTTCTCGACGGCGAGTCGGACGAGGCGGAAACGGCCGACGCCTCCGAGCCCAATCCCGGCTACAAGCCGTTCTACGGCGCCGCCTATCGCCAGGTCGGGATGATGGGCGTGCCGGAGCTCCACGCGGCGGGGCTGACGGGAAACGGAGTCATCGTCTGCCTGCTCGACCTGGGCTTCCACAAATCGCACGAGGTCTTTCAATCGGCCCGGATCATCGCCGAGCACGATTTCGTGATGAAAGACGACGACGTCCAGCAGGATCCCGCCGTTTCGGCCGACTACACCGATTACCACGGCACCGCCTGCTGGTCGCTCCTGGGCGGCTACAAGCCGGGCACGCTCGTCGGCCCGGCTTACGGGGCCGACTTCATCCTCGGCAGAACCGAAGATTACCGCTCGGAGACGCCGGTTGAAGAGGATTACTGGGTGGCGGGGATCGAGTGGGCGGAATCGCTCGGCGCCGACGTCGTCTCCTCCTCGCTCGGCTACACCGACTGGTATCACTTCGCCGACATGGACGGACAAACCGCGGTGACGACCAAAGCCGCCAACCGGGCCACGGCCCTCGGCGTCGTCGTCGTCAACGCCGCCGGCAACGAGAGGGGCGGTTCCTGGGGCCACGTCATCGCTCCCGCCGACGGATTCGACGTCCTGGCCATCGGCGCGGTCGCCGCCAACCGCAAGATCTCTTCTTTCAGCTCGCCCGGCCCCACGGCGGACGGGCGGATCAAGCCCGAGGTCTGCGCCATGGGAGTCCAGAACTTCGTGGCCCGGAGCGGCCTGAACATGGGGAACGCGTCCTACGCCATGGGCAGCGGAACGTCCTACGCCACGCCTTTGGTCGCGGGTGTGGTGGCCCTGCTCCTCGAGGCCCACCCGGACTGGACGGTGGCCCAGGTCCGCGACGCCTTGATGTCGACCGCCGACAACGCCGCGGCGCCGAACAACGATTACGGCTGGGGCATCGTCAACGCTCCGGCGGCGGTCAGAAAATAAGCCTCGGCTTCTTCGAAGAGGTTTTCCGCGCGGGCTTGGCCCGAGAGGCCGTCTTCATATCTTTTTTGAAAACGCCGGATCTTTTTTACCCGGAGGCCGATCTCCGATCCACACCGGAGGGCCGTCTTGACAACATCTCCAATCTCAATATGATGAACAAGCAGAAAGTCCGATAATCGGAGGAAAAGTGATGAAGCGTACGCTGACCGTTTCCCTCATGATGGTCCTGGCCCTCGGCTTCCTGGGCTCCACCCTGCGGGCTCAGGGTGTTCTGACCGGCACCTGGAAGACGATCGCCGACGAAGGCGATGACAAGGGCAAGGCCAACTCCTACCTGGATATCTTCGTCAAGGACGGCGTTTATTTCGCCCGCATCAGCAAGCTCCTGCTCGAGCCCGCGGACAAGGTCTGCGACAAGTGCAAGGGCGATCTGAAGGGCAAGCCGCTGATCGGCCTGGTCATCATGTCCGACATGAAGAAGACCGGCAGCATCGACAAGGACATGGGCGAGGAATACGCCGGCGGCGATATCATGGACCCCGACAACGGCAAGTCCTACCGCTGCAAGATCTGGATCAAGGGCGACACGCTGACGGTCCGCGGCTACCTGGCCATGTTCCATCGGACCCAGTACTGGTACCGGGTCAAGTAGCCTTTCGCTCGAATCGTTTCGCGGCCGGATCGGCTGCAGTTTACCGCCCGCAGCGCGGTTATGCGTTCTTGCGCTTTTCCAGCAAGCCGTCCGCCCGGGCGTCCAGCTCGCGGAGGATTCTCTCGACTCTGACCCGTTCGTCTTCCAGGGCCTGGTCTGAAATTCCCCGCGGAATTTCAATTGGTTCGCCGAACAGGGCCGCGGCCCGCGCGAACGGGCGCGGGACTTCGAAGCGATCCCAGCTCCGGAAGACCTTCTTCCGGACCGAGGCGAACGTATAGGGGACGAGAAGGGCGCCGGTCTCTGCGCCCAGTTTGACCGCCCCGAGCTTGAGCTCCCGGTCGGGGCCGCGCGGCCCATCCGGGACGATCAGCACTTCGCCGCCGGCCCGCAGCTCCCGCATCATCACGATCCAGGCCCGTTTCATGGAATGCGAGCCCGAGCCGCGGATGACCTTGTAGCCCCAGTTGTCGATAAGCCGCGCGATGAGCTCGCCGTCCTGCGAAGGGCTGACGAGAGGCATGATGCCGCGCTTGCGGAACATCCAGGGAGCGCTGAAGATCTTGCCGTGCCAGACGAGGATCACGACCGGCCGCCCGGTCCGGCGGAGCTTCCGGTAGGCGGACTCGCCCTCGACCCGCAGGCGGAGGGATCTCATCCACAGCGAGATGAGAGGCCGGCCCAGGAAATCCATGGCGGCGTGCTCGAGCTTTTTCCGGAAGGGCATGGCGGATTTCATGCTATGCGAAACGGCAGGCCGAGTCAAAAAGGGCTCGGCATATGAGAGTTCGCTCTGGCGGAAATTTTTGCGCCGTTTCGGCATCGCTGCTCACTCTCATACACCTCGCTCAGAACAGGACAGGCTTCGATTTTACAAAATCTCAAACGCGCTGTTTTTTGAGGCTATCCAACCCAGCGCCTAGGACATATCCCAACAAACTCAAGCCGACGCCGAAAGGGAGCGAAAACGGCCAGGAAGGGAGCGGGAGCGCGAGCCAACCCGCGGACGCCAGGAAAGACGCGACGGCGAAGCCGCCGCCCAACCCGAGGCTCAAAAGCCCGGCCCAAGGCCGCCGCTTCGCCGAGAGAATCATGGCCAGCCCCGGCACGAAGAAGCCTTCGGCCAGGATTTCGGAAGCCAGACCGATCGTTTCCAGGATGCTCTGAAAACGCGAAGCGACCGCGAAGGCCCCCGCCGCCGCCAGGATGAGGGCCAACCGGCTCGTCGCCGCGCCTCGATCCGGCCGGCCCTCTCGCCCGCGGCCGAAGACGTCCCGGGCCAGGGCCAGGCCGCCCGCGTTCAGGGCGGTGTCGAGAGTGGACATGATCGCGGCCAGGACGGTGGCGAAGAGCAGGCTTCCCAGCCAAGGCCCAAGCTTGTCCGCGATAAGCGCGGGAATGATCGAAGCCTCGGGAAGCATTCCCCCCAAAAGCGGCCGGGCCAGCACGCCGATGGCAACCACCAAACCGTAGAGGACGGCGAGGGCGACGGCGGCGACCGCCAATCCGAGGCGCGCGGCTTTTTCGCTTCGCGCGGCCTGGATGCGCTGGTGGGCGATGGGAGAGATCGTCCAAGCCAGGGTGAAGGACAGAAAGATCAATCCATATTCCGGAAACCCGGCTAAAAATCCGGTTCCGCCGGCGATAACTTGGGGAAGGACCGCTCCCCCGCCGCTTCTCCCGGCCAGGAATACGGCCAGGGCGGTCAATCCGGCGGCCAAGAGCGCGCACTGGATGATGTCGGTGGCTACGACGGACCGCAGCCCGCCGGCCAGGCTGTAGATAAGGACGACCGCCGTCCCGATCGCCAGGCACTCGAGGTAAGGACGCTTGAGGAATGCGCTCAAAAAGCCCCCCAAGGCGACCATCTGGGACGCGGCCAGCAAGATCATGTACCAGACAAGGAGTACCGCGGAAATGGACCGGACGACCGGTCCATAGCGCATCCCGGCCAGTTCGGGGAGCGTCGACGCGGGCAGGCGGCGGAGCCGGCCCGCCAGGGCCCGGAGGATCAGAATCGAAGCCACGGCCGGAAAGCCGATCAGCCAGAGCGCCCCGGTTCCCTGCAGGAATGCGTCGTCGGCCGTTACAAGAATCGAGCTCGCCCCAAACCACGACGCGATCAGCGAAAGAGCCGTCAGGGCGCCCGGCAGACGGCGCGACGCCAGGTAGAAATCCTCGAATCCCTTGATCCGGCGGCGCGCGGCCAAGCCGATGAAGAGGACGGCTGCGCCATAGGCCGCCAGGACTGCCAACGGTCCGACACGCATAGTCATGTACCAATATATGCTATAATCGCGCCGGGATGAAGAAGATGATCATCGCGGCCGGCTGGGCCGCCTGCGCCATCTGCCTGGCGGCCGCCCTAACCGCACCGGCCGAAACGGCCGCCCAAGAGCCGCCCGAAGCCGTCCTGGCACGAATGGAGAAGACCTTCGCCGGGATGACTTCTTTCCAGGTCGATTTCGAACAGACTTCGACCTCCATGACCTCGACCCTTCCCATGACCCAGAAAGGCCGGGCCTTCTTCCGGCGGCCCGACGCGATGCGCTGGGAATACGGGGCGCCCGAAAAAAACATCTATGTTTTCAAGGCCGGGCTTCTGCTGTCCTACTTTCCCGATGACAACCAGCTCTGGCGGCAACAGGTCCCGCCCGAGAGGAGCGAAATCGAAATCCTGGGATTGTTGTCCGGGAAAGGCGGTTTGGCTAAAAAATATATCGTCGAAAACAACCCCTTTCCGGAATCGGCGCCCGGATCGGCCCAGCTCAAGCTGACGCCGAAGGAAGAGGGCGAATACTCGCATTTCCTCCTGGAGATCGACCGCGCCAGCGGCATCCTCCGGCGGGTCCTCTTGTTCGATTGGGGCGAAAATCGCACCGAATTCGTCTTTTCCAAGCTCAAGCCGGGCGCCCGCCTAGCCGATTCCGTTTTCGACATCAAGGTCCCCGGCAACTGTGAGATCATCGACGAAACCGGGACGATCAAGCGGTAAACCAGCGGCCGCCGAATCCGTATACAACCATGCATGACGATCAGGAGCTTGTTCGAAGGACTCTCCATGGCGACCGGGGAGCTTTTGAGCAAATCGTCCGGCGGTATCAACAGGCCGTCGTCGGCTACATCGCCCGGATGGTCCGGGACCGCGAAACGGCCCTCGACTTCAGCCAGGAGATCTTCCTCAAGGTCTACGCCTCT
>JAQULS010000149.1 GCA_028749235.1 Acidobacteriota bacterium
GATTATCGCCGGATTTTTCGCCGGCCACCAGGAAGATGCGGGGGCCGGTCATTTATCGGACCGTCCGAAGCGGATGATTTCCGGCTCCGAGTCCGCGCTCTGGCCGTAGAAGAACAGCCAGGCGTCGTAGGTTTCCTGGTCGCGGTACAGGCGGATCGAGGCGCGCGTCGAGCGGCTGACCACGCCGATCAGGCGGGGATTGTCGACCGAGCTCAAGGATTCCTCGGGCACCACGAAAACCCGGCTGGCGTTGGCCCGCGAGGCGCCCCCGGCGGCCGCGCGGTTCGTCGGAGCCTGGGGACTCGCCGTCCCGGCCTGCAGGATGAAGTCCCAGCGGCCGTCCTTGGTCATGGGGTCGGGGAACGGCCGGCGGAGACAGCGGGCCTCGATCAGGTCCTTGACCGAAGCCGGGAAGCGGCCGCCGTTCTTCAGCGTGTAGAGCCGGACGGCTTCGACGTACTGTCCGCCCCGGAAGAGGAGCTCCTCCTCCGCTTCCCTCTGGATCTGCGTTTTCCAGACCGGCACCGCGGCCAGCAGGCCGATGGCCAGGACGGCGATCACGGCCATCAGGATGATGAAGGTGTATCCGGCTTGGCGGTTCATCACCAGGTGTTGTAGGGCGTCCCGTCCAGGCCGTTCCGTTCCGAGCCGGAATGGACGTCGGTGATGCCCGGGACGTACCCCGGATCGATCTCGTCGGCCTTGGGCTCTTCCCGGACTTCGACCCAGGTATCGGTGCTTCCGGTCATCGGGTCCTCGGGCTTCTTGCGCAGGTAGCCTTCGTCGACGAGCGTCTGGATGGACAGGGGATACTTGGATTTGTCGGTGTAGTACTGATCGATGAGCTTGCGGATGGTGAACAAGTCTTCCTTGAGCGTGGACTCGCGGGCTTTCACGGCGGCGTTCTTGAACTGGGGCAGGGCCAGCCCGACCAGGATCCCGATCATGGTGAAAACGATGATCATCTCGATCAGGGTGAAGCCTTTTTCGCGCATGGGCCCTCCGCGTCACCAGTCCCGGTATTTCGTCCCGTCGATGGCCGTGCCCCGGCTGCGGGTGTAGACGTCGAAGACGTCCTCTTCACCCCAGGTCGAGGCTTCCGGCGGGTCCTGGGATGAAAGCCGGCCCCACTCCCGGCTTCCGGTCATGGGGTCGACGGGGATGCGGCGGAGGAACTTGATGATGCGCTCGCCGTCCCCGCCGTTCTTTTTGGACGCCGACGGCGAAGCGCTGCCGGCGGCTTGGCCGGACGCCTTGAGCTTGACGCCTTCGACCAGGACCTCCAGGCTCGGCGGGTAGCCGCTTTCGGTGTCCCCGGTCTCGATCTTCTTCTCGTCGGCCATCTTTTTATAGGCGTCGATGGCCTCGCGGACGACGCGGAGCTCGCGCCGCAACTCGATTTCCTTCTCCCGCTTGACGGCCGTCTTGGCCAACGGCAGGGCGGCTCCGGCCAGGATGGCCAGGATGGCCGCCGTTACCGTCATCTCGACGAGCGTGAATCCCGCCCGCCGGCGGAAGAAGCTGCGCATGGCGCGCGCCTCCCTTTTTGGAATGTCAGTACCGGTTGCGCCGTCCGCCGCGATCGCCGCTCCGGTCGCCGGAGGACGGCCGGCCGCGGTAGCCGCCGGATTCGCCCTCGGGCCGGCCGGCCTCGGGGACGGTCCCCTCGGGCGGTTCGGTCAGGGCCTTCATGCTCAGGCGGATGCGGTTGTCCTCGACGCTCAGGACCTTGACCTCGATGGTCTGCCCGAGCTGGAGAACGTCGCTGACGCTGCGGACGCGCTGGTGGCTGATCTCCGATACGTGCATCAGACCGACCAGGTTCGGCATGATCTCGACGAAGGCGCCGTATTCCTCGATCCGGACGACGCGCCCGGTGTAGGTCTTGCCCACCTCGGCCTCGGCCGTGATGTCGCTGATCATCTGCTTGGCCCGTTCGGCGGCCTCGACGTCCATGCTGGCGATGACGATGCGCCCCGATTCCTCGATGTCGATCTTGGCCTTGGTGGCGGCCACGATGCGCTTGATGACCTTGCCGGCCGGTCCGATGATCTCGCCGACTTTCTCGGGGTTGACGTAGAGGAAGAAGATGCGCGGGGCGTAGCGGGAGATCTCCGGCCGCGGGGCGGGGAGAGCCTCCTTCATCGTCCGCAGGACTCGAAGCCGCGCGTCGCGGGCCTTCATCAGGGCCTCGCGGCAGATGTCCAGGGAGATGGAATCGATCTTCAGGTCGACCTGGATGGCCGTGACGCCCTTCTCCGTGCCGGCGACCTTGAAGTCCATGTCGCCGAAATGGTCCTCGCCGCCGGCGATGTCGGTCAGGACGGCATGGCGGTCGCCCTCCTTGACCAGGCCCATGGCCATGCCGGCCGGGATCATGGTCAGGGGGACGCCGGCGTCCATCAGGGCCAGGACGCCGCCGCAGACCGTGGCCATCGAGGAGGAGCCGTTGCTCTCCAGGATGTCCGAGACGATCCGGATGGTGTAGGGGAAGGTGTCGTCGCCCGGGATGGCAGGAAGGATGGCCTTCTCGGCCAGGGCGCCGTGGCCGATCTCGCGCCGGCCGGGGCCCCGCAGGAAGCCGACTTCGCCGACCGAGAAGGGCGGGAAGTTGTAGTGGAGCATGAACCGCTTCTGGGTTTCCTCGCCCAGCCCGTCGATGCGCTGGGCGTCCTCGCTCGTGCCCAGGGTGACCGTGGCCATGGCCTGGGTCTCGCCGCGGGTGAAGAGGGCCGAGCCGTGGGTCCGGGGCAGGAATCCGGTCTCGATGGTGATCGGCCGGATCTCGTCGAAGGCGCGGCCGTCGGCCCGTACGCCTTCCTCGATGATCATCTTGCGGGTCAGCTTTTCCTGCAGCTTTTCGAGCAGGGACTTGGCCGCTTTGCGCTCATCCTCGTTCTCCTCGGGGATGCCGGCCAGCAGGTCGGCCTCGACCTTGGAGACGGCCGCTTCGGCGGCCAGCTTGCCCTTGGTCCGAATGGCGGCCTTGAGGGCCGGTCCGAACGCGGCTTCGATCTCGGCGGACTTGGCTTCGTCGAGCGGCTTGGGCGTGAAGGGCCGCTTCTGGATGCCCAGCTTGACCATGGCCTCCTTCTGGAGGGCGATGATGCGGCGGATGGGCTCCATGGCCGCCTCGATGGCGCCCATGACGCGGTCCTCGTCGATCTCGCGGCCGGCCGCTTCCAGCATGGTGACGCCGTGTTCGGTGCCGACCACGAGCAGGTTGAGGGGGCTCGTCTCGAGCTCCTTGAGGGTGGGGTTGATGGCGTAATGGTCTTCGAGCCAGCCGACCTTGACCGCCCCGATCGGGGTGGTGAAGGGGATCTCGGACAGGCAGAGGGCGGATGAGGCGCCGATCAAGGCCAGGGTGTCGGGCTCGTTCTCCAGGTCGGCCGAGAGGAGCATGGCGACGATCTGGGTCTCGTTGAAGTAGCCCTCGGGGAAGAGCGAGCGGACGGGCCGATCGATGAGACGGCTCACCAGGATCTCGCGCTCCGTGGGGCGCCCTTCGCGCTTGAAGAACCCGCCGGGGATCTTGCCGGCGGAGTAGGTGTTCTCGCGGTAATCGACCACCAGGGGCAGGAAGGGCTTGTCCTCGCGGGGCTCCTTCTTGGAGGTGGCGGCGACGAACACGACGGTGTCGCCGTAGCGGACGAAGGCCGATCCGTCGGCCTGCTTGCCCATCTTGCCGATCTCGATCGACAGGATGCGGCTGCCTATTTCCAAACTGAGAGTGTGGGACATGGGATTTCCGGCGTCCGTTACTTGCGCAGGCCGAGCTTCAAAATGAGCTGCTCGTAGCGCTGGACGTCCTCCCTCTTGATGTACCCGAGCAGCCGCTTGCGCTGGCCGACCAGACGCATCAGGCCGTTGCGGGAGCTGTGGTCTTTTTTGAATGTGCCCAGGTGGTGCGAGAGCTGGCTGATGCGATCGGACAGCAGAGCGATCTGGACTTCCGTGGACCCCGTGTCTTGCGGGTTGCGCTTGTGGGCGCTGACGATGGTGCTTTTTTTCTCTTTCGTTAGCACGTTATTCTCCTTTAAATCGTTGATAATCCTAACAGAAATAGGGGTCCGGATCAATATACCGAGACCCCGGCGGGAAGGTTAAGGGAAGCAAGAAGGCTTATTTTCCGAGCGCTTTTTTGCGTCGGATCAGCGTCCGGGCGTACTCCGACTGGAGCCCGCCCTGCGTCGTCTTGAGTTCATTGAGCTTGGTTTCAAGCTCGGCCGCCTTCATTTTGTTGACTTTCTTGTTCTTGGCGGCTTTTGCTTTCTCATCGGCCATTTTGGATCGTTCCTTTTAATTTGGAGTCTTATTGATTTTATTTCCGTTATATTCTAACAGAACCCCCGCCGGACCGCAAATCATTTGTCCGAAATCGACCGGCTTGAAGGGGCGGCCGGGATTCGAGTATAGTCGGGTGGCCGTGTATGTCCTCTATTCGCTGCTGCTTGCTTTGGCCCTGGCCGTGCTCTTTCCGGCCTACGCCCTCAAGCTCCGCTTCGGGCGGGGCGAAGCGCTTCATCTCGCGGAGCGGCTGGGCTTCCGGCTGCCCGCCCGCCCGGCGGCGGACCGGCCGCTTCTTTGGATCCACGCCGTCTCGGTAGGCGAAGTTTTATCCCTGCCGAGCCTGGTGAGCGCGATCAAGGCCGCCCACCCCGACTGGCTGGTGGCCGTTTCGGTCCTGACGGATTCCGGCTTCCGGGTGGCCAAGGAGCGGCTGGCGATGGCGGATGGCCTCTTTTTCATCCCCCTGGACTTCCGCTTCAGCGTCCGCCGTGTGATGCGCCGTTTGGCGCCTGATTGCCTGGTCCTGGCGGAATCGGAGTTCTGGCCGCGGCTTCTGCGTGAAGCCGGACGCCGGGCCGTTCCGGTTCTTCTCATCAACGGCCGCATTTCGACCAAGACCGCCGCCCGGATGAAAAAGCTCAAGCCTCTCGTCCGGCGGGCCTTCGCTCCCGTGAACCGGTTTCTCGTCCAAACCGAGCGCGACCGGACGCGGCTTCTCGAGGCCGGCCTGCCCGCCGGGCGCATCGAAGTGGCGGGCAACCTCAAGTGCGAAGTCCGCCTGCCGGCGATGTTTCCGGAAAATATCGCCTCGGCCCGGACGGAACTCGGCCTCCCGGCCGGCGAGGCCCTCGTCGTGGCCGGGTCCATTCACCCGGGCGAGGAGAAGCTCCTGCTGCCGGCTTTGCAGCAGGCGCGTCGCGACGGCGTTCCGGTTCGCCTCGTCCTGGCCCCGCGGCATCCGGAGAAGTTCGCCGGCCTGGAAAAGGACTGGCCGGCGGAAGATCTCGTCTTCATGCGGCGGTCGCGCTTCCGGCCGGGCGAACCTTGGAACGTCCTGATTCTCGACACGATCGGCGAACTGGCCCGCTCCTACGCCCTGGCCGACGCCGCCTTCGTCGGCGGCAGCCTGGTTCCTTGGGGCGGCCAGAATCTTCTCGAGCCCGCCTTTTACGGCAAGCCGGTCTATTTTGGGCCGCATATGGACAACTTCGCCGCCCTGGCCGAGGCCTTCGTTCTCGATGGGGGAGCGCGGATCGTCCGCACGGCCGATGATTTGAAAGCGATGTTCGTCTCGGCCGGCTCGGCCGAGGCGAAGAACGCGGGCGAACGGGCCCGGTCCGTCTTGGCTTCCCTGTCCGGGGCTACGGAGCGGACGCTGGCCGCCGTCGAACGGGAGATGTCGCATGGCCGGGACGCGGCCTGACCGGAGGGTTGCGCCTCTTCTCCTGGCGGCCGTTCTGTTGGCTGCTTTTTCCACCCCGGTCTTGGCGCAGCCGGATCCGGCCTCGCTTTCCTCCCCCCTGGATCCGGATTCCTACCGGCTCGACGCGCGTTTTCTCGACCGCTTCGCGCTCGACGTCGGGACCGCGATTTCTTCCCCCGCCCGCTGGCGGGGAAGCGATTGGGTCGGTTTCGGACTGGCCGTCGGAGCCGGGCTGGCCGTGTTTGCCGCCGACGAGGATCTCTACGGTTTCGTTCAAGACGGGAAAACATCTTTTACCCAAAGCCTCCAGCCGTTCGTTTCGAAGACCGGCAACGGCGGCTATCTGGCCGGATTCGCCGGCCTGCTCTATCTCGGCGGCGAGATCTTCGACAGCCGGCCGTTGCGCAGGACCGCCGTCCTGAGCTTGGAGAGCTTCGTCGCGGCGAGCGCCGTCGTCTTCGTCCTCAAGGCCGTTGTCGGGCGGGCCCGGCCTTACGCCGACGAGGGGCCCACATCCTTCCATCCGTTCTCGTTCCGCGGCCGCTATGCCTCGTTCGCGTCCGGAGACGCGGCCGGCGCCTTCGCCGTGGCCGCGGTCGTGGCCGGGACGTCCGACAGCGTCTTCGTCGACGTCCTGGCTTTCGGCTTGGCGGGACTGGCGGCGGTCTATCGCGTCCATGACGGCAAGCATTGGCCGTCGGACGTCGTGGCCGGCTCGCTTATCGGCCTCTTCCTCGGGCGCAAGATCGTGGCCCTGGATGAGAAAAAGGGGCGGGGCAAGGCCGGTCTGGACTGCACGGTGACCGTCGGCTTTCCCGGCCTGGGCTTGAGCCTGCGGTTCTGAGCCGGCTGATCCGGGCCTTCTTTTCTTGAGGGCGGCGCTTCGCTCTGATATCATGACGGCGACGTCGAACGGGAAAGGAGTCCCGCCATGGACCGAACGATCAGCCGGAGACAATTCCTCCGCCGGACCGGTTCCGCCGCGGCGACCGCGGCCTTGGCGGGCGCCGGGCCGCTTCTGCAGGGATGCGCGGCCGGGAAAGCTTACGACCTGGTGATCGTCGGCGGGCTCGTCTACGACGGCCTGGGCGGCCCTCCGGCCTCCGTCGACATCGGCATCGTCGGCGACGCCATCCGCGTTGTGGGCCGCATTCCGGCTTCCCGCGGCCGGGCCGTGATCGAGGCCAAAGGCTTGGCCGTTTCTCCCGGCTTCATCGACGTTCATGACCATTCCGACTACGGCCTTCTGGCCGATCCCAAGGCCGACAGCGCGATTCGCCAGGGAGTCACGACCCTGATCAGCGGGCAGTGCGGCTCGACGCCTTTTCCCCTGGCCGACGAAGTCCTGGAGGAGGTCAAAGCCAACGCTCGAATCCAATTCGGCCTGGACGTCGACTGGCGCGACCTGAAGGGCTTTTTCGCCCGGCTGGAAAAGGGCGGGACGGCCGTCAACTACGCCACGCTGGCCGGCCACGGCTCGCTGCGCGGGGCGGCCATGGGATTCAACGAGGGGACGCCCACGCCGGCGCAGTTGGAGCGGATGAAAATCCTGCTGGCCGAGGACATGGAGGCGGGGGCGCTCGGCCTCTCGACCGGTCTGGAATACACGCCCAGCGGCTTCGCCGCCGCGGACGAGATCGTCGCCCTGGCCCGGATCGTGGCCGCCCGCGGCGGCGTCTACGCCACCCATCTGCGGGACGAGGGCGACCGGGTGGTCGAGGCCGTCGAGGAGGCCATCGCCGCGGCCCGGGCGTCCGGCGTATCGCTCGAGATTTCCCACTTAAAGACCGCCTTCCCGCGCAATTGGAACAAGCTCGATGAAGTCCTGCGCCTCATCGAGGCGGCCCGATCGGAAGGGCTCGACGTCAACGCCGATCGCTATCCCTATATCGCCGGCTCGACCGGGCTGGACATTAACTTTCCGGCCTGGGCCCGCCAGGGCACGACGGACGAGTTCCTGGCCCGATTGAAGGATCCGGTTCAGGACAAGACCCTGCGTGCCTACGCCGCCAAGCGCGAGAGCATGCTTGGGTCCTGGGACAAGGTCGTCATCTCCGGCGTCGTCAACGATAAGAACAAACCCTACGAGGGCTTGGACGTTCCGGCGGCTTCCCGCCTGGCGGGGAAGCCCGCCTACGAGTTCATGCGCGACCTGATCATCGAGGAGCGCGACAACGTCGACACCGTCATCTTCATGATGACCGAGGACAACCTTAGGCG
>JAQULS010000150.1 GCA_028749235.1 Acidobacteriota bacterium
CGCGATCCCCGCCAGGCCGTCAAGGTCGGCCAACTGGTCAAGGTCAAGGTTCTGGCCGTGGACCAGGCC
This sequence comes from Acidobacteriota bacterium, assembly GCA_028749235.1. Classification (GTDB taxonomy): domain Bacteria; phylum Acidobacteriota; class Aminicenantia; order Aminicenantales; family UBA4085; genus UBA4085. The sequence continues at coordinate 70 of JAQULS010000150.1, forward strand.
CTCAAGAGGATCTCGCTGTCCATCAAACAGGCGGCGGCGGCGAAGTAGAACGGCCGGGCGGAACGGGGCTCGCATGCGGACGGCTCCTGAAGTCTTCCTGATCGGGGCGGCGGCCCGCAAGGCCGGCAAGACGGCCTTCGCCTGCCGGGTCATCCGCCGGCAAGCCGTCCGCTCCGAAGTCATCGGCCTCAAAATCACTCCCCTCCATAATCCGGACGAGCCTTGCCCGCCGGCCGGGGATGGCTGCGGCGAAGGTCTTGACGTCCCGGGCCGCTTTCGCCTCCACGAGGATCGCTTGGCCTCGAACGAGACGGATACAGGCCGCATGTTGCAAGCCGGCGCCCGCCGGGCCTACTGGCTGCAGGCCGGGCCGGAGCATATGGAGGAGGCCTTGGACTCCGTCTGGAACCGCATTCCCGCCGGCGCCGGCGTCGTGGCCGAAGGCAATTCCGCCCGGCGCGCCATCGAGCCCGGGCTCTTCTTTCTGCTGCGGGAGCGCGGCAATCCCGATATCAAAGGCTCGTTCGACGAGCTTCGGCCCCTGGCCGACCGGATCGCTTGGTTCGACGGCCGGGAGTGGGATGTTCCGCCCGAGGATTGCCGGTTCATCGACGGCCGCTGGATGATCCGGCCGCGGGCTTCGGCCGTCATCCTGGCCGGAGGCGACAGCCGCCGCATGGGTCGGGACAAAGCCCTGCTGGATTTGGACGGCCAACCGCTCATCGAGCGCATTGCCGCCCGCGTGAGCGAGCTTTTCGATGAGGTTATCATCGGCGCCGGCCGCGCCGATGATTACGCCTTTTTGAAACGGCCGGTCGTTCCCGACCGGGAGCCCGGGCAAGGCCCGCTCATGGGCATCGCCTCCTGCCTCGGCCGCGTCTCGAACGAGTTGGCCTTCGTCACCGCCTGCGACATCCCCTCCCCCGATCTCCGCTTCGCGGCCGGCCTGTTGGAACAGGCCGAAGGCTTCGACATGGTTTTGCCCCAGTCCGGGCCGGACACGTTTGAAACCTTGTTCGCGGTTTACCGCAAGTCCGCGGCCGGCCCGGCCTTTGAAATTCTGGCTGCGGGAGGGCGCTCGATTCTCGACCTTCTCGACCGGATCCGCGTCCGGATCGTTCCGCTGCCCGAAACCGTCCGGCTGGACAACATCAACACGATTGAAGATTATGACGCCCTGCGCGGAAACGGACGCCTCTGAAAGGGGGTCTTTCCGGAGGGGATAAGAAGTCCCGGCCGAAGCCTGCTCGGCTCCGGCCGGAACCGGGGGAACGGCGGCTCAGGGAGCTTATTTCTCGACTTTGGCTTCCTTGGCCTCGGCCATGACGGCCAGCTCTTTCAGCTGCTGCTGCTTCTCGAGGACCATCTGGAGGGTCTTCTTAAGCTCGTTCTTCTTCTCGGCGTTGTCGGTCTTGTCCATCTCGGCCCGGACGACCGCCTCTTTTTCCTGCAGGGACTTCAGCTTGGCCTTGATTTCGTCGAGGGGAGGAAGCTCTCCCTTCTTCTTGATGACCATCGGACCGCCGGCCTCTTGCAGGGCGGTCGCCTTCACCTTGAGCTCTTTCAGTTTCTTTTCCAGATCGGCCTTGACGGCGGGATCATCGGTCTTCTCCATTTCGGCCATGATTGTCTCGGCCGTCCGCTTGAGCTTCATCATCTCCTCGGAGGGGACGGAAGGAGCCGGCGGAGGCAGGGGGATGCCCTGTTCTTCGGCTTTCGCGATCAGCTCCTGACGCTTCTGGGCCAGCTTCTCCAGCTTGGCCTTGATCCCTGTTCGAGCGGATTCATCCTCGGTCGACTTGTAGTCCGCCTTGAGCTCGGCCATCATCTGATCGATCTTGTTTAGGTCGCCCATAAAGGCGGCGGCCTTCTCCTTGGACACCTTGGCCGGCTGAGAGGGGCCGGACTTGTCCTGGCCCGCGGGCGTCGCCGAAGCGGCGAAGCGGGGCACGGCGAAGAAGGCGATCAGGGCCAGAGCGGCGGGGACGGCCAACAGACATTTCCACCGGGAGCCGCCGGCGGACGGATTCCTGGACATCATCGACATTCTCCTTTTTATTTGCGACTGCTTGAAGCTGTTCCCCACTCCAAACAGCCGGGCGCCCACGTGCTGCTCGAAAACGAGCCGCCGGTATCCGCTGCCGCCGAAGCCCTGCGCAATGACTCCGGCGTCGGCCAGGTACTCGTGGGTCTCTTGCAGCGATTTTTTATACGGCCAAACGAGAGGATTGAACCAAAGAACGACGACGGCCAGCTCCATGAGCAGAAGATCCAGGGAATGGAACTGGCGGATATGAACGCTCTCGTGGGCCAGGATGCGGCGGACGTCGCCGGCCTCCAGCCCATGCTCGTTGAGAAAGACGAAGCCGAGGAAGGAAAAAGGCGAGATATCCGCGCCCACCGAGACGATCCGCGCCCCGTCCCGGCGGCGGATGCCGTTTTTCCGGATGACGGCCGCCAGGCGGATCAGGTGGACGCCGAAGCGGAGGAGAAAAACGAGCGCCCCGAGGCCGTAGACGATGGCGGCGATATCGAGGAGGCCGAGGCCGCGGGCGGGAAGAGGCCCGGCCGCTTCGGATATCCCGTCCAGAACCGCCGGGGCGACCCGGAAGGGCGAGGCGACCGGGAAAGCCGGGATGAGGAACGAGAGCGCCAGCGCCGCGACCAAAAAGGCCCGGTTCAGATGAAAGTGCGTGTCGTTCCGCAGGAAGAGGGCGTAGACGGCGTAGAAGAGAGACAGCCCGAGGGCGGTCTTGGCGGCATAGCTCAGGATGGGAATCATTCCCGGCCTCCCTTTTGCCGTTCGATCTCCTCGTCCAGGAGCCGCCGGACGCTTTCCAGCTCTTCCAGGTCCATATCCCGTCCGCCAGCAAAGAACGATACCATCTCGGGGAAGGAATCCCCGAAGAAGCGGCGGACAAAAGACCGGACGAACTTCTTCTTGTACTCGTCGCGGCCGACAAGCGGAAAGTACTCGTACGTCTTGCCGTAGGCTTTGTGATCGACGAACTTCTTCTTCTCCAGGATGCGGATGATCGTGGAGACGGTGTTGTAAGCCGGCTTCGGTTCGGGAAGCTTCTCGATGACGTCCTTGACGAAGCCCTTTTCGAGCTTCCACAGGACCTGCATGATCTCTTCTTCCGCTTTGGTCAGCTCTTTCATGGCGCTCCTAATATAAACCTAACTATATAGTTTGTCAACTAATTTTTTCGTTATATAACTAAACACACTAGTATTACGCTTTGGAGAGACGTTTTGTTGCCTCTCTCCCCTCATATATTAGGCGCTATTTCTCCCGATTCCGGGAAATTTCAAGTGGTTCGGGGGTCCGGCCAACGGCGAAATCGCGCGGGGCTAGACTTTTTCCATAAAGCCCCGAAGCCGCCGGGACGGAACCCTGAGCCGCTTCCCCGAAGATGGGAGCAGATACTTTAATATCAATAGTTTAAGAGGGCGGAAGAATCAGCGGGGCAGGTAATATTTCTCCGTATATTCCTTAACCATGCGCCCGGTATGGTAGCACGGCACCAAACCGGCCACGGCCCGGCGTATCATCTTGATCCAACGGCGAGGCAGGCCCGAGGCGTCCCGTTCGTAGAAAGCCGGCACGACTTCCTCCGCTAGGACCCGGTAGAGGTTCTCGGCATCGACCCGGTCCTGCTCCTCGACGTTCGCGGGATGGGCATCGGGGCCGATGGCGAATCCGTTCGTGCCGTCATAGGCTTCCCGCCACCAGCCGTCCATGATGCTCAGGTTGAGACAGCCGTGGACTCCGCACTTCTGGCCCGAGGTGCCCGAGGCTTCCAGCGGCCGCCGCGGCGTGTTCAGCCAGACGTCGCAGCCGGAGACCATGCGCCGGGCCACCTGAATGTCGTAGTTTTCGATGAAGACCAGAGAATCCTTGAGCGCGGTGTGCTCGCTCAAATGGATGATCTTCTGAATGAGCTTTTTTCCTTCGTCGTCCCGGGGGTGGGCCTTGCCGGCGAAGACGAATTGGACGGGCCTCTCGGAATCCTTGGCCAGCGCGACGACGGCTTCGAAGTTCCGGAAGACGAGCGGCGCCCTCTTGTAGGTGGCGAAACGGCGCGCGAAGCCGACCGTCAGCGCGTCGGGATTGAGCAGGGCGCCGGAGACGCTGAAGGCGCCCTGGCCGGCACCGCAGCTTTGGACAGGCTGCCTTTTGCGGCAATACTCGATGAGCTTGCGCCGCAGCTCATAGCGAAAGGCCCACAGCTCCTCGTCCGAAACGAAGCCCGGATCCTCCACCCGGGCCCAAAAATCGGGGTCCTCAACCCGGGCGGCCCAATCCCCGTTGGTCTTGCGAAGCCAGAACCGGTAGGTCGTGCCGTTGACCCAAGAAGGCGCGTGAACACCGTTGGTAATGTAGCCGATGGGAACCTCGGCTTCCGGCTTGTCCGGCCACAGGCCGCACCACATGGCCCGGCTGACCCGGCCATGGAGTTCGCTGACGCCATTGGCCGCCCTCGACCCCTTGAGGGCCAGGACGGTCATGCAGAAGAGCTCGCTCTCATCGTTCGGCCGGACGCGGCCCAAGCCCAGGATCTTCTCCCGTCCGGCCGGGAAGGATTTGAGGTAGCGGGAAGCGGCGTATTCGATCAAGCCTTCGTTGAACCGGTCGTGGCCGGCCTCGACCGGAGTATGGGTCGTGAAGACGCATGCCAAACGGACCTCGCCCCAGGCCAGTTCAAAAGACAGACCGGCCGCCGTTTTCTCGCGCAGCAGCTCCAGGGTCAGGAAAGCGGCGTGGCCCTCGTTCATATGGAAAACGGATGGATCGATTCCCAGGGCCCGCAGGAGCCGCACGCCGCCGATGCCCAGGAGGAGTTCCTGCATGATCCGGGTCGTGCTGTCGCCGCCGTAGACGCGCCGGGTCAGGTCGCGGTAAATGGGCTCGTTTTCGGGCACGTCGGTGTCGAGCAAGTAGACGGCGATCCGGCCGACGTTGGCCCGCCAGGCCCGGAACTTGACCTGCGCGGCGGCGATGGGCACCGTTTCCAATACCGGCTCGCCCCGGTCGTTGAGCACCGGCTCAAGGGGCAGGTCGCGGGGCTGGAGAGGGGCGTACAGCTCGGTCTGCCAGTTCTGGGCGTCGACCGACTGGATGAAATAGCCTTCCCGGTAGAACAGGCCGACCCCGACGAACCCGAGACCGAGGTCGCTGGCCGACTTGGCGTGGTCGGCGGACAGGATGCCCAGCCCGCCCGCCCCGATGGGCAGGGATTCGTGAAAGCCGAACTCGGCGCTGAAATAAGCCACCGGCCTCTCCAGCAGCTCGGGAGCGTGTTCGCGGCCCCAGGTTTGTTCGTCGGCCAGATAGGCCTCGAAATCGTCCAGCACCGTGCGGGCCTTGGCGGCCAGGACCGGATCGAGGAGGCGGGCCCGCAGCTCGCTGGGCGTGACTTCATGAAGGACGGCCACCGGGTTGTGGCTGAGATACTCCCAGGCCCGGGGCGAAAGGGCCTTGAACAATTCCTGGGCCGGGGGGTGCCATGACCACCACAGATTGCGGGCCAGGCGATTCAGCCCGGCCGCCAGGGCCGGAATGGGGGCATGTCCGTTTACGGGCTTCAAATTATCCTCGCGTCCCCGCGGCCGGGCCGCGGAAATTCGCGGTCATGATAGTCTGATCGGGAGCGGCGATCAAGGCGCCCGCGGAATGAGGGCCGCGGAAGAACGAAATCCTTCGGCTCCGACAACGTTTCGGGTATGATGTGCGTATTTAATAGCAGGAGTTTTATGGCATGAAAAAGCTTTTCCCCATCGCCGCCGCCCTCCTGCTGACGGTCTCCCCCGCGACAACCTCGCCGCAGGCGGCAAGCAAGATCCTGCTCAAACCCCTCAAGACCGACACCCCCCCGGTCATCGACGGCCGGCTCGACGATCCGGTCTGGGCCGCCGCGCCGTCGGTCACCGGCTTCGAGACCTTCATCCCCGAGTTCGGCAAGAAACAGCCCGAGAAGACCGTCGCCTACATGGCTTACGACCGGGAAAACCTCTATTTCGCTTTCCGCTGCTTCGACGACCATCCGGACAAGATCAAGGCCGCCGTTTCCCGCCGGGACGACGTCCAGTCCGACGACTTCGTCTGCATCAACCTGGACTCCTTCAACGACCAGCAGTCGCTCTACGCCTTCTATGTCAATCCGCTGGGCATCCAGGGCGACAGCCGCTATGCCAGCAACAAGGAGGACTTCAGCGTCGACATGGTCTGGTGGAGCGCCGGACGCATCGACGAGAAGGGCTACACGGTCGAAATCGGGATCCCCTTGAAGAGCATCCGCTTCGCCCAGGGCGCCCGCACCGAAATGTCGGTCTTTTTTGAACGGACGATCAGCCGCCGCCTCGAACACGGCTCCTACCCGCCGCTCGACCCCAAGCGGGGCTATGCCTTCCTGACCCAGATGGCGCCCCTGGAGTTTCTCGGGCTCAAGCGCTACACCCTGCTCGAGATCCTGCCGGCCTATACCTACGGCCGCACCTACGCCCAGGACGCGGGATCTCTGCGCAAGGCCACGGACAAGGGCGAGTTCAGCCTGACCGGCAAGCTGGGCATCACGCCCAGCCTCATCCTGGACGGCACGATCAATCCCGACTTCAGCCAAGTCGAGGCCGACGCCGGGCAAGTCGACGCGAACCTGCGCTACGATCTCTACTACGCCGAGAAGCGGCCCTTCTTCCTGGAAGGCAGCGAAGCCTTCAACCTCGGCGCCGTGCTCACCAGCCCCCTGCAAGCCGTCGTCCATACCCGGACGATCATCGATCCCAAGGCCGGGTTCAAGCTGACGGGCAAGATCGGCCGCAACGACACCATTGCCGCGATCTTCGCCGCCGACGCTTCGCCTTCCTCGAACACGGGGCAGTCGGACGCTCCCGACGCCCGGTTTTCGATCGTCCGCTACCGGCGGACGACGAGCCAGGACGGGTACCTCGGCCTGTTCTTCACCGAGCGGGACCAGGACGGGCGGATCAACCGGGTTGCGGGCCCCGACGGCCAGATACGGCTCGGCCAGGCCTCGATGTTGAGCTTCCACGCCCTCGGCTCGTTCACCCGGGCCGGGACGGAGAGCCGTTGGGCCAACGGCCGCGCCGTCAGCCTGGAATACGCCTATGACACCAGCCGGCTGGGCATCGACGCCTCGCTCCACGACATCTCCTCCGACTTCGAGGCGGACACCGGCTACCTGACCCGGACCGGGCTGACCAGCGCGGTGGTCAACATTTCTCCCCGCTTCTATACCAAGTCCCCCTGGTTCCGGAGGATCTCGCCGGCGGTGAGTTTCACCGCCCTGCACGACCAAGACAGCGGCCTGACCGAGACCGACGCTACGGCCGGGTTCGGGGTGGTTCTCAAGGGCAACTCCACCCTGACGGCGCTCTTGAGCAAGACCAGCGAAGTGTTCCTCGGCCGGCGTTTCGACGTCAGCGGATTCAGCCTGACCGGCCGCACCCAGCTGACGAAGCAGATCCAGTTCCGGGCGACGTTCCGGACGGGCCAGGCCATACGCTACGTCGTTGAACCGTACCAGGGCTATGGCAAACGGGCGACTTTGACCGGAGTCTACCAGCCCACCGAGAACATCAACCTGACCCTGACCTGGACCTATTCCGACCTGTTCAAGGACGCCACCCGGGAGAAGGTCTACGACTACAACATCTACCGCGCCCGGCTGACCTACCAGGTCAACAAGTATCTCTTCTTCCGGGCCATCGTCGAGTCGAACTCCTACCATCGCACCCTGCTCACCGACTTTCTGGCCTCGTTCACCTACATCCCGGGAACGGTCATCCACATCGGCTACGGCTCGTTCTATGAGAGAACGGGTTGGATCGAGGGCGAATACCG
>JAQULS010000025.1 GCA_028749235.1 Acidobacteriota bacterium
TGCATACGACCGCCCAGTCGCACCATCGGGTCATGATCGTCGAGGTCATGGGCCGGCGGGCCGGCTGGATCGCCCTCCATACCGGAGTGGCCGGGGGAGGTTACGTCATCCTCATCCCGGAGATTCCCTACCGGCTCGAGGCCGTGGCGGCCAAGGTGAAGGAGCGGCGCCGCCGGGGCAAGGCCTTCAGCCTGGTCGTGGTGGCCGAAGGGGCTTGTCCGGTCGGCGGCCGGGCCGTCGTCCGCAAGATCGTCGCCCGCAGCGCCGATCCCATCCGCTTGGGCGGGATCGCCTTCGCCCTGGCCGACGAGCTGGAAAAGGCGGCCGGAGCCGAGACGCGGGCCGTCGTCCTGGGCCACGTTCAGCGGGGCGGGACGCCGACCGCGGCCGACCGGATCCTGGCCACCCGGCTGGGCGAGGCGGCCGTCCGGCTGGCCGCCGCTGGGTCGTTCGGTCGCATGGTCGCGATCCAGGGCGGGGAGCTGACTTCGGTGCCGCTGGAGGTGCCGGGGAAGGGGCCGCGCTTCGTGCCGCCGGATCATCCCCTCATCGCGGCCGCCCGGGCGATCGGAACGAGCTTCGGCGACGAGGCCTGAAGAGGCTCAGTTCGTCTCGGTCTCGAAGAGAGGGGGCGTTTCGGCGCCGGACTTGTTGTAAGCCGCGGGCAGGGTCTTCAGAGCCTCGATGAAGTGCTCGACGACCTCGGGATCGAACTGCAGGCCCGAACACTTGATGACTTCCTTCAAGGCATAGTTGTGCGACTCGGAGTCGCGGTAGGGCCGGCTCGAGGTGATGGCGTCGTAGGAATCGGCCACGGCCATGATCCGGGCCCCGATCGGGATGGCCTGCCCCTTCAAGCCGTCGGGGTAGCCGCGGCCGTCGTAGCGTTCGTGGTGGAAGCGGACGATGCGGGCGATCTGCTGCAGCTCGACGGCGGGTTTGAGGATGTTCTCGCCGATCACCGGATGCTGCCGGATGATGGCGTACTCCTCGTCCGTCAGGGCGCTCTTTTTGTGCAGGATGCGCTCCGGGATGGCGATCTTGCCGACGTCGTGCAGAACGGCCGCCATCTCCAGGTCGTTCATTTCGCGCTCGTCGAGCTTCATCAAGCGGCCGATGCGAAGCGAGATCTCCGTCACCCGCCGGGAGTGGTCGCGCGTGTACTTGTCCTTGGCCTCCAGGGCCGAGACGAGGGAACGGACCATGGCCAGAAACAGCGAACGCTGGCGCTCGACAAGGTCCGAAGTCCGCATCTTGAGGTTGCGGTTGGCCAGGGCCAGGTCGGCCTCGGCCCGCCGCATCCGAAGCTGGCTGCGGATGCGGGCTTTGAGCTCGACCGAGTCGAAGGGTTTGGGCAGATAGTCGTCGGCGCCGGCTTCGATGCCTTCGTTGAGCATGTCCGCGCCGGAACGGGCCGTGACCAGGATGACCGGGATGTGGCAAAGCGATTCGTCGGACTTGATCCGCCTGGTCAGGGTATGGCCGTCCATCTCCGGCATCATCACGTCGCTGATGACCACGTCGGGCATCTTGTCCCGTATCAGGCGCAGGCCTTCCTCGCCCGAAGTCGCCAGGTGGAGGTCGAACTCGTCTTCCAGCAGCAGCTTCATCAGCTTGAGGACTTCGGGGTTGTCGTCGATGACGACGAGGTTGTAATCATGACGGCGGATCGATTGCGCCTCGGCCGGAGCCAGGTTCTCGCGCTCCAGGTCCATCAGCTGGAGCTTGCGGAAGTCGGTCACGATGTCCTGCACCCGGGGCTGGCCGTCGTCGCTGGCCCGCTTCTTGAACGCCACCGGCTGGTCGGCCATCCGGCGGTCGAGGACCTCCTCGCCGTAGTGGGCGTCGCCCTTGAGGATGTCGACGATGAAGCGGGACCCCTTGCCCATTTCGCTTTCGACCCGGATCCGCCCGCCGTGCAGCGCAACCAGCTCGCGGACGAGCGACAGACCGATGCCGGTGCCCTCGTGGGCCCGGGACAGGGAGCCGTCGACCTGGGAGAAGCGGTCGAAGATGGTCTCCAGCATGTTCGGGGGGATGCCGATCCCGGTGTCCTCGACGGTGAATTGGACGGCTTCGGGTGATTCATCCAGGAAGACCGTGATCCGGCCGCCCTCGGGCGTGAATTTGACGGAATTGGAAAGCAGGTTCAGGACGATCTTCTCGAACTGGTCGGAGTCGATGAACAGGGGCAGTTCGACCGAAGGATGCTGGAAGTACAAGCGGATCGACTTGCGGTCGGCCAGGGGCTTGACCGAGGCCAGCAGGCTGTTGACGTAGTCGACGAACTCGACGGACTTGATCTTCAGGCGCATCTTGCCCTCCTCGAGCTTGGTCAGATCGAGGAGGTTGTTGATCAGCTTGAGGAGCTTGAGCCCGTTCTGGCGGACGCCGAGCAGGGTGTCCTTCTGCTTGGCCGTCAGCCGGCCCATGCTGGCGTCGATCATCGGCCCCAGCGGGGCCAGCATCAGGGTCAGCGGCGTGCGGAGCTCGTGGTTGACGTTGGCGAAGAATTGGGTCTTGAGCTCGTCCAGGGCCAGGAGCTTGACGTTGGATTCCTGGAGCTTGGCCGTGGTCTCTTCGAGCTTGACCCGGCTGCGGAGCTCGCGGCGTCGGATATTGTCCATGATGTACGAGCCGAAGATGCCGATCAGGACGATGGAGGTCAGGAAGAACAGGTTGGAGAAGACGTTGCGCCAGTCGGAGCCCATATGGAAGAAACCGGGCACGGCGTAGGAAGCCCAGATGAAGGCGTATAGGACGGCCGTCTCCCGAAAGGCCAGTGGCACGACGACGACCATGCCCTGGATGATCAGGTAGAGGCCTTGCACGTAGCCGGAGGTGAAGCCGCCCAGGAACTGGATCATGATCGCGATGCCGGCGACGTCGAAGACGGTCAGGGCGATGGCCAGGTTGGCGCAGCCGCGGCTCGTTTTCATCCGCGAGACAAGCAGAAGCAGGACGCCGTGGATCGCCAGGACGGCCAGCCGGATGGCCAGGAACAGCCCGAACAGCGACTTGGGGACGTAGATGGCGTCGAGGATGAGGAAGGAGACATAGAGGAGAGCGCTCAGGAGGATGACCATCCGGACCCGGCGCTTCAGGTCGTAATCGTTGCTCAGCCGTTCCTCGAAGGACTTCTTGGCTTCATCCATGGGCGGGCCTCGGGCGGGCCACCACGATGTAACCCTGGGAGGGGTCTCCGAACGAGGGGAACGTCCGCAGGGATTCCCAGCCGGCCTCCTCGAGCAGGGCGGCCAGCCGTTCGGGGTCGAAGAAGTCGAACGTGCCGGCTTCCTCGAGCTCCACAAGGGCCTGGGCGTCGTTGAGGAAGGAGCGGATGGAGGCCAGCAAGACGGCTTTGGGCTGGTCGGACGGGAAGTCCGCCTCCGGCGTCTCTTCGATCTTGGCCACCAGGCGGGTATAAAGCCCCGAAGCGTCGGCATCGGGACGCATCGTCGAAAGGACGAGCCGGCCGTCGGGGACGATGAGCCGGCGGACCTCGGACAGTGTTTCAACCGGATTGAAGATGTAGGAGAGGACCAGGCTCATCAGGATCTTATTGTAGATCCCGGCCCGCAGGGGCAGATACAAGGCGGCCTGCAGGCCGCCGGCGAAGCTCAGTTTGCGGAAGGGCGTCTCGCTCATGTCCCGCCCCTGGAAACGGCGGACGGCCAGGTTGAAATCGACGATGACCCGGTATTCGGGGACGTCGAAGCGGCTCTTCAACCAGCGGTCGATGGCGGGGGAGATCTCCTCGCCCCTGAGTATGTTGTGCAGCCGGGGCGAGTAGGCTTCGTCGATGCGCGCGGCCGCGGCCAGGGGGAGGTTTTCGATCCTTTCCTCGGCCAGGGTCCGGAAGCGGCCGATTTCGCCGTCGAGGAAGCGGCGGATGGGCAGAAAGCGATTGAGCTCCGCGTCCAGGGACAGCAGGCCGAAACGTCCGGGCTGGCGCAGAACGGGGTAGCGTTGGAGAAGCTTGCGTCCCGCCTTGGCCATGGCTTTGGGGATGAGGTCGGCGATCGTCAGGATCGCGGGCAGGGGCTGGCCGGAGGCGCAGAGATGATCGGCGAAGTTGCCCGTCCCTCCGCCCAGGTCGAGGAAACGGTCGCCCGGGCCCAGGTCGAGGGCCTGGCGCTGATCCTCCATCAACCCGCGGTAGTCGTCGGACAAGGCCATGCAGTCGAAGCCGAGGAGCTTATCCTCGCCGACGAGATAGCGCTGCCAATACGTCCGGCGGTCCTTGATCCGGCGGGGCGGCAGGCGGTCCTTTTCGGACCGGCGGAGGATCTCCAGGTTGACCTTGTCGGGCGGAACCGGACGCAGCGAGTCGCGATGGAGAAAACGATAGATCTGGTCGGTGATCGTCCCGAATAGCTGCAACGCCTCCTCCGAGGTTCGGGCGTTGTGGCCGAGAGGGACGGAAACGACCTCGCGCGGGGCGTCGACGGCGACGCTCATGATGTCGCGCACAAACTCGGCCTTGACCCAGTGGTCGTGCTCGCCGTAGATCCAGGTGATCGGGATGTCGATCTTGGCCATGTCCTCGCGGGCCTGGTCGAGGGTGGCGACCCGGTTGGCGACGACGTCGTAGGCGTAGGGGACCATGTTGATGAGGTTCCCCAGGATGGGAATGACGCCCAGGTCGATCCCGAGCTGGTACTGCTCCAGCAGGTCCAGGCCGCAGTTGACCCGGTTCATCAGCTCCCGGAATTCCATGGTCCCCATGCAGGCGATCCAGGCGCCGACCTTATGCCGGTAGGAGTCCTGCCGCAGGACGACGCGGGCCTCCAGGGCCGACAGCGAGAAGGTCACCAGGACGACCGAGCTGGGCTTGAGGGTGGGATTGACGTCGAGCCAGTCCAGGACCGCCCGGATGTCGTCCGCGCCCTGGCTGACGCTGGCGTGAATCATTTCGAAAGGAGGTTCGGCCGCGTCGGGCTCCTTGAAGCTTTCGCCCTTGCGGCGGACGCCGTCGAAGCGGATGACGGCCACCGGCTTGCCCCGCAGATAGAAGTTCTCGACGATCGTCTCGGCCAGGGCGAACAGCGTCTCCTTGGTCTTGCCGAACGCGGGCGGGATGAGGACGACCGGGACCGGATCGGCGTCGAGCTCGATCGAGGTGTTGAGGAGGGCGACGATTTCCTCACCGGCCGCGTTTTCCAGGTGCAGGACGCGCGGCGGCCGCTTGGCCAGTTGGGACAGGTCCGACAGGCGGCGCGGGCCTTGCCGCAGCTTCTCGGTGTCGTGCGTGCGCGGCTTTTCCACCAGCGTCTCGAAGGAGGGCATTTCAGCGGCCTGGACGGCCATGCGGCCGATGCCGAACTGCACGCCGTAGCGGAGCAGGCCGCCGTTGCCGTCATCGACCTTGAGGACGTTGCGGATTTCGCCGCGGACGTCCCGCACGATGCGTCCGCCGTGGATGATCCGGATGGAGGCGAGAGGCGTCCCGATGAGCAGGGCGACGTCCCGATCGCCGGTCAGGAAGCTCGCCCCCCCCGTGCTGATGTCGGTGACGGGGCCCCGGATCGTCCGTTGGAAGGGGGGCGGCAGGGTGATCTCGAGCTCCAGGGCCTCGTCCGACGCGGCCCGGCGGGCGGCCCGCTTTTCAGAATAGAAAAGGATGCGGGGGTAAAGGCATTCCAGGCCGCCTTCGGCGATGCGGTAGACGACGGTCTCGAACGTGTACGTGGCGTAGCCGGACTGGAAAGACACGAAAGCCGCGTCGGCCGTCTTGAAGCGGCCGTCCAAGCCCTCGGCGGCCAGCTTGACCAAGCGGCCCGGCTCGATTCCGGCCGGCCGCATGATGAGAGGCGTGCGCTGTCCGGCGCCGATGACCGTGAGCTCGGTCTCCGGCCGGGCGAAAGACTCGGCCAAGAGGCTTTCGATGCGGGACCGGTCGGTGAAGGCCACGATGCCTTCGCTCCGCAGGAACGGGTATTTGGCCCGCAGGTCGGCCAGGTCCTTTTCGATCCGTGAATCGGCGATCAGCCGCAGCAGGGCGTCGCGGCTGTCGTCCTCCATCAGCAGGAACTGAATGCCGGTGCCCCCGGCCTCTTCATCGACCCGGACGACGCGGCCGGTGGCCAGAAGGATCGCTCCGTCGGAGGCCCGGATGGTGATCGGATGGATATAGTCGCGCGGCAGGACGGCCCGCACGTACATCCCGTTTTCACTGATGTTGTCGACCGACACCCGACCGATCAGGCCGATATCGGCTTCGACGGAGGTTCGGGCGGAGCCGCCGAAGCGAGCCCGCATGATGGACCGTTTCTCGCTTTTCTTGCGGACGAGAAGGGACCTCAAGCGGCGCCGTATGCGGGAGGCGTCGAAAACTTCCTCGTAAACCTCGTCGACCCAGCCGTTGACCGGCAAGGAGGCCGCCTCGCGGGCGGCGCCGTTGTCCGAGAGGAGGAGCTTGGCGATCGATTCGGGATGCGGGATCATCTCCTGGACATAGCGAAGGAGGGAGCCGGACTCGAAAGCGGCCAGGGAACGGTCGATGATCAGTGCGTCCACAAGGGGCAGCCGGCCGAAAAGGCCGATGGCATCCCGTGCGCTCGCCGCGGTATGGATGGAGAAATCGGATTCGAAAACGGCGCGCAGGGCCTGCCGTTTGGCGGAATCGCCGTGGGCAATGACGAGCTGGGGCTTGGCCTGAAAAACAACGCCGCCCGCTTTAACAGTCATGTTCGCTCGCCTCTTGGCCTCGAAATTCGTCTCCTTCCCTATCTCAACCCCTCTCAGATTGATTTAGTCGTTCGACGCCTCCTGAAATTTACAAAGCACGCAACACGCTGTTTGTACTATATCTTGGGGGTCGGGGCGCTGTCAAGTCGAGATTTAGGGGGGGGGTTGAATTTTGACTGGAAATCCGCACCCTCCTCTTGACAAACATCCCGCCGGCGCCTATCATGGCTATGGTGAACAAAATGGTGAACAATATGCGGCGCGAGCTGACCCCCCGGCAGCGGAACATCCTGGCCTTCGTTGAATCCTTCATCCTCGACCACGGCTACGGACCGACAATCCGCCAGATCGGCGCCCGGCTCCGCATCGTCAGCCCCTCGGCTGTTTTCAAGCATGTGGCCAGCCTGGAGCGCAAGGGCTACCTGCGGCGTGAGAGGGGAGATCTCCGGCTGGCCGGGCGTCCCTCCGGCTCGGAGGGGCGGCTTCGCGTGCCGCTTCTCGGCTCGGTCCCGGCCGGCGTTCCCCGCGAGTCGTTCGATGTTTCGGGCGAGTCCATGGATATCCCCGATTGGATGATCGGCCGGCGGCGCGGCAACGTGTTCTGCATCAAGGTCGAGGGCAAGAGCATGATCGACGCTTACATCGACGACGGCGATCATGTCCTCCTGGAGCGGACCGACTCCGCCGACTCGGGGGAGATGATCGTGGCCCTGCTCGCGGACGGTTCGGTGACGCTCAAGCGCCTCAGGCGCGAGGGCGGCCGGACCATCCTCGTCCCCGAAAACCCCGCTTTCGCTCCTTTCGAGGTCGACGACCTGCGGGTGGTGGGCCGGGTCGTCGGGGTTTTGCGGAAGTACTAGCCATGCCCCATTTCTTTCCCAACCGGGCGGCCGCGACGCTCCGCTCCTCGCGGCGGCGAATGAAGATCGCCGGCGCGAGATTCCAGAGGACGCGCGGCCGCCGCCTTTTTCCGGTCCGGGATTCTTCCCCGGCCTAAACGATGCGCCCGCCGCGGAGGGCGGCCGCCGCGACCCGTTTCCGATTCCGGGGGCCGGAGTCTCTCCGCCTCGCCGCCGGAGGTCGGATTTTTTCGAGGACATGATGAACGCAAGATCCGGAGCCGCCGTCTCCCGGCTTCCCCGCGCCGCACCGGCGCCGGCCTTCGGCCCGGCCCGATTCGACGGCACGCCGGCCGCGGCTCGGGCCGCGGCGGAACGGGCCGTCCGTCCGGCGCCGTTTTTGCGCCTTCCGCCGCCGGCCGACGAAGCCCACCCGCCCCTCCGCCCGCTTCCGGCCGCCTTCTTCGCCTCCCGCCGCTTCATCGTCCATGTCGACATCGACGCTTTCTTCGCCTCCGTCGAGGTCCTCCTCAACCCGGCCCTGCGGGGCCAGCCCGTCGTCGTCGGCGGCCTGCCGCACGAGCGGGGCGTCGCCTCGACCTGCTCCTACGAGGCCCGCCGTTACGGCGTCCATTCGGGCATGGCCCTGCGGACGGCCTTCAAGCTCTGTCCCCAGGCCGTCTTCGTCCGGGGCAACTACCGGCTCTACCAGTCCTTCTCCGAGCGCTTTTTCCGCATCCTCCGCCAGGCCACCCCGGACGTCGAGGAGACGTCGATCGACGAAGCCTACTTGGATCTGACCCGCTGCTGCCATCTCTACCCGTCGTTCAGCCGGACCGCCCGGGATCTTCAAGCCCGGATCGAGGGCGCGACCGGGCTCAAGGTTTCGGTCGGCGTCGGCCCCACCAAGGTCTTGGCCAAGCTGGCCACGGGCCGGGCCAAACCGGCCGGCTATTTCGAGATCCCGCCCGGCGGCGAGGAGGAGTTTTTACGCGGACTGCCCATCGACAGCCTGCCCGGCATCGGCCCCAAGACCCAGGTTTTGCTGCGGATGTTGGCCGTTCGGACGATCGGCGACCTGTGGGGCCTGCCGCGGGGCTCACTGCACTCGATTTTCGGCCTGGGCGGCGACGACATCTATCTCCATTCCCGCGGCGTCGACATCCGGCCGATCGTCACCGCGACCGTCCCCAAGTCCGTCTCGCGGGAGACGACCTTCCTGGAGGATCTCTGGGAAGAGCGGCTCCTGCTGGCCCACCTGGCCTATCTCTGCGACCGTTTGACCCTGGCCTTGCGGCAGAACCGCTGCTACGCCCACGTCATCGAGGTCAAGGCCCGGACCTCCGATTTCCGGACCGAGGTCCGGCGCCGCCTGCTGCTGACGCCGTGCCGGGAGATGGGGGACGTCTTCCGGATCGCCGAGGAGCTTTTCCTGCCGCTCCTGCGGGGTACGCGCCTGGCCCTTCGCCTGGTCGGAGTCAAGGCCTCGGACCTGGTCCGGGGCAAAACACTGCCTCTCTTCGAGCGGGTCTCGGACAAGGGAGAGCGGCTGGGCGCGGCCCTGGACGAAGTCCGGGACAAGTACGGCTTCGGCTCCGTCCTGACCGTCCGCGAGAAGATGCTCGATGAGATCTACCCTTCCGACCCGGACCGCGGCTTCATCCTCAAGACGGCCTCCCTGACCCGGTAGCCCCCCATGTTCGTCCCCCTGCGCGTCCATTCGACCTTCAGCCGGGGCCAGGGCGGGGCGACGATCGAGGAACTGGCGGCCTGGGCGGCCGGGCGCCGGACCGGGGCCATGGCCTTGTCGGATGTCGGCAACCTCTACGGCTGGGCCAAGTGGAAGCGGGCCGCCGCCGCGGCCGGATTCGTCCCGATCTTCGGCTGCGAGGCCGAGGTCGCGGGCCGGTCGTTCCTGTTCCTGGTCCGCTCCGCCTCCGGTTACGCCGGCCTGATGGAGATTCTCAACCGCCGCCGCCTCGACGACCCCGGGCTTCTGGACGGCCTGATCGCGATTCTGTTGCCCTCGCACCCACCCTATCCGCCGAAAACGGTGGATGAGGTGGGAGCGAGGACGGCCAAAGCGCCGCCGCCCTCGCCGGCAGACGCCGGAGTCGCGGAAGAATGGACGAACGGCGAGGCGGCCGGCGGGCCGGCCTTCCGCGCCCTGGTCGAGAGACTGAAAGCCGGGGCGGGGGAGGGCGGCCTGTTGATCGGCGCCGACTGGGCCTGCTTCGACCGGGCCCGCGAGATGGCCCGGGGCAACGGTCTGCCGCTCGTCTGGGCCAACCCGCTCAAGTACGTCCGGGCGCCCGAACGGCTGGTCCTCCTGCGGTCCTTCGAGCGCAAGATCCCGTACCCGCCCGAATGGGCCCGTCTGGGGCGGTCCCTGCGTCGTTTCGGGCCGGACCAGGAGGCCTTGGCCCTGCGCAAGTTCGGCCCGGAAGCGGCCGCAGCCTTCCGGACCGCCCGGGACGTCGCCGGCCGCTGCGCCTTCGATTTTTCGCGCGTCGTGCCGCCGCTTCCACCCGACCTCTTTCCGGCCGGCCTGCGGGACGAGGTCCTGACCCGCCTGCGGGCCCGCCGGGACTTGAAGCGGAACGAGCGCGAGCGGGCCTTGCGCGAGCTGGACGTGATCGAACGGGCGGGCTTCGGCCCCTACTTCCTGATCGTCCACGACGTCGTCTCGTTCGCCCGCCGCAACGGCATTCTGCACAATCTCAAGGGCTCGGGCGCCTCGTCTTACCTGGCTTGGCTGCTGGGGCTGTCGCATATCGACCCGGTCGCCCACGACCTTTATTTCGAGCGCTTTCTCAACGCCGGCCGGGACGATCCCCCGGACATCGACCTGGATTTCGACTCCCGCTTCCGCGACCGGATCCTGGACTACGTCCTGCGGACCTACGGCTCGGGCCGGACGGGGGCGGCCTTCGTCTGCTGCCTCAAGAGCTACGGCGCCCGCTCCGCCCTTTACGAGACGGCCCGCGCCTTCGGCCTCTCGCCCGAGGAATCCCGGGCCTTGAGCCGGAAGGCGCCCTATTTCGCCGAGCCGTCCCACCTACAGAAGGGGCCGCCGCCGTCCGGCTATCTCGAGATTTGGAACCTGGCCTCGGACCTGACCGGCGTCCACAGCGAGGTCTCGCTCCACGTCGGCGGCGTCATCCTGACCCCCGCCCCGGCCGCCCGCGCGCTGCCGCTCGCCGTCTCGGCCAGGGGGCTGGCCATGTCCCACTTCGACCGCGATGCCGTCGAAGACCTCAAGCTGATCAAGCTCGACTTGCTTTCGGTGCGGGGGCTGGCCGCGATTTCCGCGGCCAAGACCGGGCTGGACCTGGAGACGATCCCCGGCCGCGACCCGGCCGCCTTCGCCCTGCTCAAGGAGGCCCGAACGATCGGTTGCTTCCAGGTCGAGAGCCCGGCCATGATGAACCTGCTGCGACGGATGAAGCCGGCCGACATGCACGATCTCGTGCAGGCCCTGGCCCTCATCCGGCCGGGCCCGACCGAAAGCGGGATGAAGGAAGCGCTGCTTCGCGGCCGAGAGGGGCGGGGCGGGCCGCGCGACCCGTTCCTGGAGCGGGTCCTTCCCGAAACGGGCGGGCTCCTGCTCTACGAGGAGCAGGTCATGCAGGCGGCCGAACGGGTGGCCGGCTTCCCGCCCGAGGAGGGAGACATCCTGCGGCGGGCCCTGAAGCGCAGGGGAACGCCGGCCATCCGGGAATGGCGGGCCCGTTTCCTCCGCCAAGGCCGGGACCGGGGCTACGCCGAGGCCGACCTGGAACGGCTCTGGGCCGGAATGGAAAAGTTCTCGGTCTACGCCTTCAACAAGGCCCACAGCGCGTCCTACGCGGCCATGGCCTACCAGGCCGTCTACCTCAAGGCCCGCCATCCCGCGCCCTACATGACGGCCGTCCTCAACGCCGGCGGCGGCTACTATCAGTTGGCCGAATACGTCGAAGAGGCCAAGCGGCTGGGGCTGCGGATCCTGGGACCGGACGTCAACCGCAGCGGGCTCGAGTTCGCGGGCGAAGCGGGGGCGATCCGGGTCGGCTTCCTCTCGATCAAGGGGCTGGGCCGGAAGACGGCCGAGCGGGTCGTCGGAGAGCGGACCGAAGGGGGACCCTACCGCTCGCTGGAGGATTCTCTGGCCCGGCTCGGCTTGTCCAAGGCCGAGCTTTTCGCCCTGGTCAAGGCCGGAGTCTTCGACTCGCTCGAGGCCCGGCGGACGAAGCAGGTCCTGCGCTACGTCCGGGACATCGAGGGCCTGGAGCCCGAGTCGGATTTGTCCGCCCGGGAAAAGGCCAAGATGCTCCTGGAATCACTGGGCTTCAGCCCCGAGGCCGATCCGCTGGCCCTGTACGAGGGCCGGCGGCCCGGCCTGCGGATCAAGGATCTGCGGCGGCACCTCGGCCGCGCCGTCGACCTGGTCCTCCGGGTCGTGGACGCCCGGGGCAAGGACGTTCGGGGCGGCCGCAAGTATTTCTACTTCTTCGAGGACGAAACCGGCACCCTCGAGGGGATCGGCGACCGGCCCTGCCAGGCCGCGGGCGAGCCGCCCGTCTGCTGCCTGCACGGCGAGGTTAGAGAGGGCGGCACGGGCCAAGTCAAGATCTATGATTGCTCCTTCCTCAAGGCTTTTTAACTTGATAAAATGGGGCGGACATCCGGCCGCGAGGGAGGAAGCATGAACGTCCATGAAGCCATCGAAGCCCGGCGGGCCTATCGTTCGCTGGGCGCGGCGGAGGTCGGTGACGATCTCATCCGTGATTTGGCCCGGCACGCCCAACTGGCGCCGTCCTGCAACAACAACCAGCCCTGGCGCTTCGTCTTCGTTCGCGATCCGGGCGTGCTGACCGGCCTGCACGAGGCGCTCAATTCCGGCAACGCCTGGATGAAGGCGGCTCCGATGCTGATCGCCGTCTGCGGCCGGGTCGAGGACGACTGCGTCATCAAGGACCGCGAATACCTCCTGTTCGGTCTCGGCTTGGCCACGGCCTTCCTCGTCCTGCGGGCGACCGAACTCGGGCTGGTGGCCCATCCGGTGGCCGGCTTCAGCCCGGCCAAGACCCGGGCGGCCCTGGGCATTCCAGAGGACCACAAGGTCATCACCGTCATCGCGGTCGGGCGGAAGGCCGACGCGCTTAATCCCGTACTGTCTCCCAATCAGATCCGGCAGGAGGCCGAGCGGCCCGAACGGCTCCCTCTCGACAGGTTCGTTTTTCTTGACGGATTCGGCCGCGGCTTGCCCGGCGGGAGCGCGGGAAACGGAGCCGGGGCATGAGCGCCGACCTCATCGTCTTCCTGGCGGGGACCGCGGCCATCGTCGTCTTTTCCTGGCGGTTCTCGATCCGGGCCGGCCGCTATCACGGAATCGCCCGTTTCTTCGCTTTTGACGGCCTTTGGGCGCTTTTCGTGATCAATCGGAGAGTCTGGTTTGCCCGGCCTTTCTCGCCGCCGCAGCTTCTGTCGTGGTTCTTCCTGTTCGCATCCCTGGGGCTGGCCGTTGCGGGGGCCTGGCTTCTCGTCCGCCGAGGCCGGCCGGAAGGGCAGATCGAGAATACGACGAAACTCGTCACGACGGGCCTTTACCGATACCTCCGGCACCCGCTCTATGCCTCTCTTTTTTATCTCGGGTTAGGAATCTGGCTGAAAGGGATTGATGGCGCGTCCAGCCTGCTTCTCGCCGCCGTTGTCGCCGCCGTCATGGCGACGGCCCTGATCGAGGAGGGGGAGATGAAGGCCCGCTTCGGGGACGAATACGCGGCCTACATGAAGACGACGAAACGTTTCGTCCCGTTCCTGTTTTAATCTCGGACCCGCAGAGCTTCGTCGATCATCGCCAGGTAGTTGCAGACGGGCACGTAGCTGGGGATGGAATTGCCCGATCCGACCGCGAAGCGGCCGCGCGGTCCGCAGGTTTCGATCAAGGCCCGGGTGCGGCGGCGAACGTCCTCCTCGGTCCCCTTGGCCAGGATGTTGAGATCGACGCCGCCGAGAGTGGCGACGCGGCCGCCCCAGCGGAGCTGGAAGTCCTCGGCCGGCAGGATGACGTCTTCGAACGAATGCTTGCCGTCAATGCCGACGGTTCCGATGAGGTCGGGCAGGACGGCGGCCAGGTTGCCGCAGGAATGGAGAAAATACGGCAGGCCGCGGCCGTGGGCCAGGGTCGCGAACCGGGCGTGCCAGGGCAGGACGAACTCGCGCAGGTCGGCCGGCGAGACAAGGGTCCCGGTCTTGAAACCCATGTCGTCGCCCGGGAAGATCGCCGCCAGGCCGGGAAGATCCGCCAAGTGTTCGTAGAATCCCAGCATGAGACCGCCGATTCGATCGGCTACGGCCCGAACAAGGCCGCGATCGTCGCTCAAGGCGAAGGCCAAGCCCTCCAGCGACATGATCCAGGACAGGTGCTCAAACACGCCGCCGGCATGGCAGGCGACGAGGCCCAGCCCTTGGGGCAGGCGGGCCGACAGGTACTCAAAAGGGAAAAAGTCGAAGTCCTGGAGCCGCGGCCAGGGATAGCGCTCGAAGTCGTCCCAACGGCGGATGGAGCCGCCATGCTCATCCGCCCAGCCCCGCCGCCCCGAGGCCGAAGTTGAATCATCGGCCTGAAGCAGGGGCTCGGCGAAGCCGAACCCGGTTTCGAAGCGGACGAAGTCGTAGCCCAGGCGGCGCCAGAGCTCGATCTGGTTGTCCAGGTAAGCGGCCTGGGAAGCCCGGTCGGGTCCGAAATCCGCCCAAGTTCGGCCGAGAAGCCCGGTCACGATCGGCTTCTGCACGGCGGCGTCAATGAGGTACTCGACGAGCGGCGGCCGGCCGGCCGGGACTCGGCCCATCAGGACGTCGATAAAACGGGCCGCGTCGGGCGCGGCCTCCCTCGCGGCGAGCCGCGGATAAGCCATCAGGCCAGGACCTCCGGCGCGATGGGGCGGAGATTGAACTCGGAGGCCATGCTGCGGCCGTAAGCGCCGGCGCCCAGAATCGCCAGCACTTCGCCCGGCCGGGGGACGACGAGCGGCTGATCCTTCCCGAAGACGTCTCCGGTCTCGCAGAGATGGCCGGCCACCGTGACCGGGACCTTCCGCCCGGCCGGGCGCGAGGCGTTGACGATCTGGTGGAAGGCCTGGCCGTAGATGGCCGTCCGGGGCAGGGTGTTGAAAGTCCCGGCGTCGACGCAGGCGAACCAGTTGCCGTAGCTTTTCTTCAGGTAGTTGACGCGGACAAGCAGGGCGCCGGCGTCGGCAACCAGGAACTTGCCCGGCTCGACGGCGATGGCCCGTATGCCGGGCAGGGCTTTGGCCACGGCCCGGCCGAGCGTCCGGGCATAGCGTTCCAGCGGGAAGATCCGCTGATCCTCCGCGTAGCGCGGGCCGAAACCGCCGCCGAAGTCGAGGCATTCGAGGTCGAATCCCGAGCGGATGACGGTGCGGGCCATGTCGATCATGCGGTCGACGGCCTGGACGACGGTCGGATAGTCGTCGGCCGTCCAGCCCGAGCCGAGGTGCTGGTGCAGGCCGACCGGCCGAAATCCGGCCGCCGCCGCGGCCTGGAAGGCTTCCAGGACGCGGCCTTCCTCAATCCCGAACTTGATCGGCGTACCGTCGGCCGAACGTTCGCCCGCGGTGATGACTTTGGGATTGAAGCCGCTGCCCAGGCCCGGGTTCCAGCGGATGAAAACGCGAACGGTCCGGCCGGGGAACTCGCGCTTCCGGATGGAGGCCATCAGGGGAATCATTTCGGCGGCATCCGCGGCGATCGTCAGGCCGCGCATCGCGAAGGCGCTCCGTAAATCCGCCGGGCCGAGGCTCGTCCCGGTGAAGAGGATGCGGGACGAAGGGAAGCCGGCGGCGCGGGCGGCCCGAACCTCGCGGGGAGAGACGGCGTCGATCCAGGCCCCCTCGCCGCGGAGCAGACCGAGGATGCCGGGGAAGGGATTGGCCTTCATGGCGTAACAAACCCGGAGCTCGCCGCTCCAAGCCGGAGCGAAGGCGGCCCGCAGCCGGGCCAGGTTGGACAGGATCCGCCGGCGGCTGTAAACGAAGAGCGGCGTGCCTTGGCTTGCGGCCCAGGCGTCCGCCGTCCGGCCCGCGATCCGCAGCTTCCCGCCGGAAAGCTTCAAACCCTCATTTTCCCACCAAGCCATCGGGCCCGTCCTTTCCGGGTCCGGGAGTCTCGTCCTCCAGGTCGTCGAAGAGATTGGTCCGGCCGGTCTTGATCCGGCGGACGATCTCTTCCAGTACGGGGTACTGGCGGAGGAGGCCTTCAGGCACCTCGAGCTTCCGTCCGGTCGTCATGTTTTTGATCTGCAAGGCGTTGGCCAGGGCCTGCCCGCGGTAATGATTGTTGGTGATGATGTAGACGCTCTGGCTGGACGCGGCCAGGTCCTTGATCCGCTTGACCCAATCGGCCAGCTCGTCCTTGGCGTATAGATAGTCGTAGCGGGCGTCCCGCCCGGCGCCCGGCTTGAACCAATTCTCGGCGTTGCGGCCGTGCAGGCGGACATAGGAGAAAGACGGCCGGGTGACCACCGCGGTCGGCCCGAGCGAGCGGCCGATACGGGGCTGATCGATGTTGACGAAGGCCGTCCGATGCTCGCGAAGAAGGGCGAAGGTCCGGGGATCGTCCCAGGCGGCCTGCCGGACTTCGACGGCGGCCGGGTAGTCCGAAAAGGCGCGCAGCAGGTCCTCGAGGTAAGCGAGGTTCCGCTCGTCGAAGCCGAAGGACCAGGGGAATTGGATCAGGAGAGCCGCCAAGCGGCCGGCCGCGGCGATGGGCTCGAGGCCGCGCTTGAAGACTTCGGTGGCGGCCGGGTCGAGCGTCCGCGGTTCATGCGTGAAAGCCTGATGAAGCTTGACCGCGAACAGGAAGGCCGGGTAAGCCGCCACGCGGCGGACCCAGGAGGCGGCCATGAATGCCGAGGCCGGCCGATAGAAGGTGCTGTTGATCTCGACGCAGTCGATGTACCGGGCCAGATATTCCAGCGGATGGAAGCCGCGGCCGCGCGGCGAGGGATAGACGATCCCCTCCCAATCCGCGTAGCTCCAGCCGGCCGTCCCGATCGCGATCCTGGACATGAACCCTATTGTAGGGGATTCCGGGGCCGCATCCAACCCCGCCCGGCGCGGTCTTGTCAAGACGGCGGAATACGGGAATAATGGTTCGGACATGATCTCCCCCGATATCGCCCCGGCCGTCCTGCGGGCGGACGAACGCATCAGGGACGCGATCCTCCGCACTCCGCTCGAACCGGTTCCGGCCTTGGGCCGGGCCGCGAAAGCCCGCGTCTTCATCAAGTGGGAATGCGACCAGCGGACGGGATCCTTCAAGCTGAGAGGGGCGCTCAATGCCCTCCGTTCCCTGAACGCGGCCGAACGCGGCCGCGGCGTCGTCTCGGCCTCCACGGGCAACCACGGACTGGCCATGATCCATGCGGCGCACCGGGAAGGCGTCCGGCTGATGCTCTTCGTGCCCTTGTCGATCGCGCCGGGCAAGCGGGACAAGCTTCGGGCGGCGGGGGCCGACCTGGTTATCGCCGGGGCGTCCTGCGAACAGGCCGAGCGCATGGCCCGGGCCGAAGCGGCGGCGGCCGGCCGTATCTACATTTCGCCCTATAACGACCTTCGGGTCGTGGCCGGGCAGGGTACGATCGGTCTCGAGATCGCGGCCGCGGCCTGCGATGCGGACGACGTCCTTGTGCCGGTGGGCGGGGGCGGACTGGCGGCGGGCATCGGGGGCGTTTTGAAGGCGCTCCGCCCCAAAGCCCGGGTCTGGGGCGTCGAGCCGGCCCGGTCCGCGTTCATGGCGGCTTCCTTCGCGGCCGGGCGTCTGGTCGGCATCGCCGAAAAGCCGACCCTGGCCGATGCCGTTGCCGGCGGCATCGAGCCGGGCGCCATCACCTTCGATCTTTGCCGCGCCTTTCTGGCCGGCATCCTTCAAACGTCCGAGTCCGCCATCCGCCGGGCGATGCGCATCCTGGAAAGGCTCCACGGCCGGCCCGTGGAGGGAGCGGGAGCCTTGGCTTTGGCCGCCTTCGCCGCCCGGCCGGAGATCTTCCGGGGCCGGACGGTGGTCCTTGTCGTCAGCGGCGGCAACGCGCCGGCGGGTCCGGACCGCGGTGTTGCCGCGGCGTCCCGTTTCGAATAAGATGGAGGCGCGGAATGGATCGGTGCAAGCGACAGGCGTGGGAAAACGGAGTCTAGCCTTCATCCTGGCCGGGATGATCCTCTGGCTTCCCGCCTGCCGACGCCCCGGCCGGTCCGTTTTTACGATCGGCGTTTTGCAGCTCATCGAATCGCCGACCGCCCGTGAAATCCGGCGGGGAATCGTCAAGGCGCTGGAGGACTACGGCCTGCAAAACGGCGCGAACGTCCGGCTCGACGTCCGCGACGGGTTGGGCGACCTGTCCGAGGTCCAGCGGATCGCCCGCGCCTTCGGCGAGGACGGCGTCGACATGATCATCGCGATCACGACACCATGCCTGCAGGCCGCCATGATCGCGGCCCCGCGAACTCCGATCGTCTTCACGTCCGTCGCCAATCCCTTCCTGACCCGGGCCGGGACCACGGCGGTGAACCACCTGCCGAACGTGACCGGGGTGGCTTCGACCGGCCCCATCCGCCAGACGCTGGCTTTCATCCGCGAGGTCTTGCCCGCGGTGCGGCGGGTGGGAACGCTGTGGACGCCGTCGGAGCTCAACTCCGAGTATTACCTCGGTCTCCTGCGATCGGCCGCTGATGACCTGGGGCTGGAGATCGTGACGGTGCCGGTGGCCAATCCCAATGAAGTCCTGCTGGCCTCGCAGGTCCTGATCAACAAGCGGGTCGATGCGATCTACCAGATATCCGATAATACCGTCAATGCTTCCTTTGAGGCCCTGGGCCTGGCCGCGGCCGAGGCCGGCGTGCCGCTCTTCGGCGGCTTCCTGCTTTCCACCCGCGCGGGAGCCTGCGCGGCCATGGGCTGGGATTTCTTCGATATGGGCTATAAGACGGGCTCGCTGGCCGTCCGGATCAAGAACGGAGTGGATCCCGCCCGCATTCCATTCCAGTCCATGACCAACGTCCAGATCTCGCTCAATCCGGATACGGCCGCCAAGCAAGGCATCCATTTCTCCGAAGACATCAAGAAACGGGCGGCCGAAATTGTAACGGGCGGCTCCGAGGGAGAACCCCTTCCGGCCGGAGCGGCCGCCGTGCCGATCGGGCCCTAAGGCGAGAGAAAAAAACGACCCCGACCGGGGCGGACGGAGACCCGGATCGCCCGTTCCGTCCGCCGGATCGCCTTTTGGCAGGACTCGGCGAGACCGGCGCCGCCGGCCCAAAACCCCAGGATCGAAGCCGAAAGGAAACAGCCCGTTCCGTGCGCGTCCCGTCCGATCCGCGGATGGGGGAAACGATGAGTTCGTTCCCCATCGTACAGAATATCGATCGCGGGGCCGCGAAGGTGTCCGCCTTTGACCAGACAGGCGCAGCCGATTTCGTCGAAGATGCGGCGGGCCGCCTCGGTCATGGCCGCTCCGGTCGCGATTCGGCGGCCGGTCAAGAATGAAGCTTCGTCCAAGTTGGGCGTTATAAGCGAGGCCCGTCCCCGAAGGGCGGCGGCGATACGTCCCGGAGCGGCCGTCCCGGCGAGAAGAGCGCCGGAGCTTGAACGCAGGACGGGATCGACGACGCGGGGAATTCCCGCGTGACGGGCCAGGCCGCGTCCGATTTCATCCCAACCCGCCGCGGAACCGGCCATACCGGCCTTGATTCCCGCGATCGCGAAATCGGCCCGCAGGACGTCCCATTGCCGCCGGATGAAGGCGGGCGGAACGGGCCGGACGGAGAGGACGGCCAAGCTGTCCTGGGCGGTCAGGGCGGTGATGACGGCGGCGCCGCGAAAGCCGAGGCATCGAAAGACGGCCAGGTCGAGGAGAATTCCGGCGCCGCCTGAGGGATCGAAGCCGGCCACGCTGAGCAGGGTCTTGATCATGGCTTATCATGCTACCGGCGGCCGGCCGGGAAATCAAGCCGGCTGACGGGCCGCCGGCTGTGCTAAAATCGGGCCATGAGCGATGTTCGGGCCGGCGCCGTCATTCGCGGCCATGTCCAGGGAGTCGGCTACCGGGCCTTCGCCCTCCGGCGGGCTGAAGCCCTGGGCCTGGCGGGGTGGGTGAGGAACAGGTCCGACGGAAGCGTCGAGGTCCTGGTCGAGGGACCGGGCTCGGACATCGAGACGTTCTTCGCCCATCTTCGGCACGGCCCTCCGTGCGCCCGGGTCGAAGATGTCATCCTAAAGCCGGTCGGGCCGGCGGCCGGGCTGGCCGGTTTCCGGATCCTGCCGTCGGGCTATTGAGTCCGGTCCTTCGGATCGCCCCCGGCCAGGAACTTGGACCGGCATTCGCGCGAACAGAAGAAGTGCTCCTGCCCGCCGATTGTCTCCCGCAGGGCGTTTTCCTTCGGCAGGTAGATCCCGCAGACCTCGTCCTTGACCATCGTTCCGCTCAAGCGCGGTTTATCGGCCGGGCGGCGCGAACCCCGGCGGCGGGCGCCGGAGAACAGCCGATAGACCGACCAGGCCAGATAGGCCATGACGGCGTAATAAAAGAGCCGGATGAGGCCGCGTATCCACATCGGGATCAGAATTGCTGGTTGTACTTGGCCCAGAGGTCGCGCTCGAGCTTGCGGTAGGCGGCCACGGCGGCTTCGGCGGTCTTGACCGAATAGTCCGTCAGGAAGGTCCTGGCCGCGGCCGGATCCTTGGCCCAGAGGGCGGCCGCCTCGGCTTCGATCTTGGCCTGATCCGCGAAGGCCTTGTCCTCGATCGGACGCCAGACCTTCTCGATATCGACGCGCATCTCCTGCCAGCGGAAGTTGGCCAGCTTGCTGACCGTCCGGAAGGCCCACCAGGCGCAGTCGCCGCTCCAGCCCCAGCGGCCGTCCACCATGTATGAATCGGGCACCCGGGCATTCCCGCAGTAGAAAGGCGTGTGCGGCGTCGTGGCCGGGTTGTCGTAGCCCAGCCAGACGACGCCGCCGATCGGGTCGGGCAGCCAGCCTCGCGATTGGGTGATCTGCAAGTAGGTGGCCGCGGGTGAACAGATCGAGCGCTCGCGGACGACTTTCAGCAGAGTCAGCAGGTCGTTGTTCAGGAACGGACTCGCGACCGGGCTCTTGACCGTCTCGCCCTTGCGGTTCACGGCCAGGACGGAGCGGGTCATGTCGTAAGCCGTCCCGTCGTAGGCGTCCCGGAAGATGGCCAGGATGTCGGCGACGGTCACCTTCTTATCCGGCTTGACCGAGAACGGGTAGTTTTCGGCGTTGGCATCGAGCTTGAGGGAGGGCGCCAGCAGGCTCAAGACGCGCCATTCGCGGCGGCGGCAGCCCAGGCTGGTGCGGCCCGCCGGGTTGTAGGCGTAGGTGAAGTCGAACGCCTCGCCCGACTTGGGATTCCACCAGCCGCGGGCCACGGCCGGAGCGGTCAGGTTGTCCGAGGCCATGAACCAATCCTTGGCCTTGAGGTCGATCCGGCGGATGCGCCCGGCGTTGGCCGAGACGCCGATCTGGTCGTCGGGGATCCGCTGGGCGGCCCAGACCGCGCCGATCTGGTCCTTGCCGGGGCCGTAGATCTCGAAGTGCCAGACCTCCTTGGGGTCGGCGAAGGTGAAGCATTCGCCCCAGTCGTTGTAGCCGTAGGCTTTGGTCAAGGCGTCGATGAGCTTGATCGCCTCGCGGGCGGTCGCGGCCCGCTCCAGGGCCAAGCGGTAGAGCTCCGGCGCGTCGAGGATGCCCTTGTGGCTGACGAGATCCATGCGGCCGCCGATCGTCGTTTCGCCGATGGCCAATTGTCGGTCGTTCATGATCGGGTAGGCCGTGTTCAAGTAACCGAATGTTTCTCCGACCTGCGGAATCTCGCCGGCCTCCAGGCGTTCGGGGTCGTCGGGGCGCTTGCTCCGTTTGGGCTCGTAATAGACCTTGGCCTTGCTTCCGGGAGCATAGGTCCGGTGGGGAACCATGGTCATCCAGGTCCGATCCGTGCCGCTGTCGCAGGAGTGCGAGGTCATCGTCGAGCCGTCGGCCGAGGCCAGGCGGCCGACCAGGATGCTGGTGCAGCCGTCGAAATCGGCCGCGGGATCGGATCCGCGCGGGGTCAGAAGAGCGGCCGTTCCGGCCGCGGCGATGAGAAGAGCGATGAGGACGGGCCAAATTTTGCGAAGATTCATGTCAATAGCCTCCATGGGCCGCGAGCATTTCCATCCGGCGGGCGAAGGTCCGGGCTTCTTCGAGATCCGCGGCATCGGGATGGCCGGCCGCGGACACCGCCATATCGGCCCATTCCCGGTGCTCCGGGGACTTGGCCAGGGCGGTCCGGGCTCCTTCCGACAGCCGGCCGCGGCAGTGGAAAGTTCCCGCGATTTTGGCTTGGCCGGCGATCAGGACCGCGTACTCGAGGGCTTCCCGGGACAGCCGATGGCCTTGCAGCGAGCCGTGGGTCGAGAAGAGCGCGACGGCCTTTCCGGCCGGGATCCGACGGAGGAAAAGTTCGACCGGATAGGGCAGCGAGTGCATCTCGACGGGAAAGCCGACGAAGACGAAGTCGTAGCCGTCCAAGCCGTTGACCTGGGAGAACGGCAGGATTTCCGCTCCGGCCAGGGCGCCGTGGATGGCTTTGGCAACGGTCTCGGTATTGCCGGAGCGACTGTAATATGTGACGAGAATCGTGCTCATGGCTTCTATTTTTTCACAGACCCGGAAAAAATTCTAGTTGGCCGGGGGAGCCGGCAGGCGGATGAGAATCCGGGTGCCCCGGCCGGGGGTGCTGTCGATGCGAATCGATCCCCGGTGGTCTTCGATGATCTTCTTGGTGATCGGAAGGCCCAGGCCGGTGCCGACGTCCTTGGTCGAGAAATAAGGCTCGAAGATCCGTTCCCGCACGTCGGGATCCATGCCGGCTCCGGTGTCGTCCAGCGACACGAGCACTTCGGCTCCGGCGGCCTCGACCCGGGTCCAGATCTCGCCCCGGCCGCGGATGGATTCGATGGCGTTGGTCAAAAGGTTCCGCAGGGCGATCTTGAGCTTGTCCCGGTCGCCGAGGACGACCGCCTCGCCGCGGTATTCTTCGCGGATGACGATGCGTTCGGCCAGCAGGCGGCGGTACGGTTCGACCGTTTCCCGGACGAGCTCGTCGATCCGGATCCGATCATGCCGGGCGACCGGCTCGCGCGATACCTCCAGGAACTCCTGGGCGATCCGCCGCAGGTTGTCGACCTCGCCCACGATGTAAGAGATCGATTCTTTCAGGGTCGGCCCGATATCCTGCCTCCCATCCTCGAAAACGCGCAGGATATGCTCGGCCGAGAGCTGGATGGGGGTCAGGGGATTCTTGATCTCGTGGGCCACCTTGCGCGCCATTTCCGCCCAGGCCGCTTTCTGGCCCAGGTCGGCCAGTTCCTGCTGGTGCTCCTTGAGGCTGCGGATCATGGCGTTGAAACCGTCGACCAGCGTCTTCATCTCGTCCCGGCCCTCGTAGTCGATGGCGATCTCCAGATTGCCCAGGCTGGCCTCCCGCGTTCCCGCCAGCAGGCGGCGCACGGGCTCGACGATGCGGCCGCCGACGCCGCGCGCCGCCAGCAGAACGAGGCCGAGGATGAAGACGGCCATAAAGACCAGGAACTCGATCAGCTCCTGCGAGGCGTTGGCGATGTCCCGCCGCTCGAAGGGGAACGGCAAGGCGATGGTCAGACGGCTTCCGGCGGCCTCGTAGGGAACGGTCAGCGTCCGCAGGCTGAAGGAACCGAGCCGGGTCTCGCTGGCGATGGTCGGATCATGGCCGTAGCGGAGCCTGAAGTAGACGTCGCCGTCCAGGATCTCGGGCAGAAGGCCGGCGTCGAAGAGCTCGCGACGGCTGGAGGCGACCAGGCGGCCGTCCCGGTACAGGTTGACGTCGTTGCCGATGGTGTTCGAGATCCAGAGCACCAGATCCTCGGGCGGGAGGTCGGAACCGGCCCGATCGCCGGTATCGAGGAACAGGAAGTCGTCCATGACGCCGCGGGCCATATCGGCGTGCAAGACCGCCTTCTCGACGAATTGCTGGGTGAAGAGACGGTTGAAGAAGGAGCGATAGAAGACGCCGAACAGGAGGATAGGCACCAGAGCTACGACCAGGAAGGAGAGGAAGACCCGGTTCGAGAATGACCACAGGAAACGGCGGCCGCGCCGCCGGGCCGCGATCCAGGCGGCGAGGAGAAGCGGCGGCCCCAAGAGGAGCAGGCTCAAGGCGATCGTCCGGGCCAGGCCGACGACATGGGAGCGCCAGGACTTGCGGGGCAGAAAAGCCGCGTAGCGGCGATCGCCGAAGGTGAATCCGAACACATCATAGGCCCGGCCTCTGTCTTTCAGGCGGGTCCAGCGGCCCCGCGAATCGAAGGCCGAGGCGGGGATGCCCGCGGCGAGCTTGAACGGATTGAAAAGTATCCGGCCCTGGGCGTCGAAGACGGCGAAGCGGATGTCGAAGCCGCTGAGCGAAGGAATGGTGTTCACCCGCAGCAGTTCGAAGTAGGGATTGGCCGAATAGAGGAAGGGGAGCATGTCCGGGTCGAGCGACAGCGACAGGACGACGCGGCCGATAACGTTCCCTTCATCCGTCCAGTCCTTGGCCGCCGTCAGGAAGCGCCTTTCCCGGCCCATGATGGGAACGGAGACGGGGGCGATCGTCCATCCGGCTCCCGGCTCCGGCCCGGCCGCCGGCCGGAAGATCTTGGGGATGTTGAGGGAGAACCGGCTCCGCAGGGTTCCGTCCGGGCCGAGAATCTCCAGGCTCGAGTACCAGTTGAAGCGGGCCGGCAGCGTCCGGGCCCATATGTCCGCGGCTTTCGTGGAAGAGGCGGGAGCGGAACGAAGGAGGTTGCGGATGTCCTTCTCCGAGCGGTCGATCTCCGGGATCGATTCGGTCAGCAGAAAACGGGCCCAGGGCTCGAGCGATTCGACGCTGTCCTTGATGAACCGTTCGGCCAGGACGCGGCCTTTTTCGGCCGCCCCGGCGGCCAGGCAGCCGTAAAAAAAGAACGCCTGCAAAAGGACGGCCACTGCCCAAAAAGCCTTGCGCCGGGAGATGGATCGCGCGCCGGCCGCAACGGCCAGCGCGGCCAGGGCCGCCGCGGCCGGCACGGCCGTCGTCCAAGCGCCGGGCGCGAGAGCGAGGAAGAAGGCGGGCGTCAGAAGCAAGGCCGGAATCAGGAGCGAGAGAAGCGGCCCGGGGGACACCCGGCGAAGACAAACGGCCTGCAGGACGGCCCCGGCCCCCCACAGCAGGACCAGCCCGAAAAACAACAGCCAAAAATCCGCCTGCGGCCGGAACTCGAGCGGATTGAGCGAAGCGTTCCGTTGAAGGTGCCCGGTCACCCAGCCGATGGCGGAGGAAAAGGCCGCGCAGGCGGCGACGACGGCCGGCCGGGCGAGCCGCGGCGCGGGCCGGACCGAATCGGCGGCGGCCGCCGTCGAAGTCGAATCGGATGGCCGGGCCAGGATCCACGCCGCCAGGGCGAGGAGCGAAGCCAGCCAAACTGCGGTGGCGAACAGATCGATAGGCGAGCGTGTCAGCCCGAGAAGAGAACGGAATCCCGCCCCGGCCGGAGAGAAAATGTCCGCCTCCCCGAAGAAGGACAAGCGGTCCATGGGAAGCAGCGTCAGGCGGAGGGCGGTCAGAAGGAAGGCCGCGGGAACGGCGCGGCGGCCGCGGCTCGCGTCCCCGGCCAAGATTTCCCAAAGAGCGAGGCCCAGGGCCAGAAACACGGCCAGAAGCGCGGCCAAGCGCAGCCCTTCGACCCGGGAGCGAACGATCGCCGACGGCAGGCGCGACCGGATGTTGACCGTGGCGGCGATGCGTCCGTTCGAATCGCGCAGGGGAAAGAACAGCGATTGAACGAGTCCCTGCAGCCTGGGGCTGCCGATGAACTCGTCGCCGCCGCGGCGGAAAAGATCATCATAGCGGGCCACATCGTCGCGAAAATCGATATACTCGATGCGGCCGCCGGATCGCAAGCGGGCGGGCAGGAACTGGTATTCGGCCAGGTAACGCGATTTGAATTCCGGCGTGAATCCCAGGAGGCGGAAGACGACGGCGAAG
This sequence comes from Acidobacteriota bacterium, assembly GCA_028749235.1. GTDB lineage: Bacteria > Acidobacteriota > Aminicenantia > Aminicenantales > UBA4085 > UBA4085. The sequence continues at coordinate 25,632 of JAQULS010000025.1, forward strand.
CCGCCATCGACCCGGGCGGCCAGCACCATGTAGGAGGAGCTTTTGGCCCGGACGAGCCGGATGAAAGGCCGATCGGAGGAGGGCGGCTTCGCGGCGTCCGGAGCGGAGACGATCGCCTGGATGTCCAGGGCTTGGCCGAGCCAATGGAGCAGGACTCCGTCGGAATCGGCCAGCGCGGCTCCCTCGACCCGTGGATCGAGCCCGATTTCTCGAAGGAGCCCGAACCTGGCCGCCGGATCGTCCGGCCAAGGCTTCGCGGCCAGGCGGGTCAAACGCGAAGCTTGGATATCAAGGAGGGACTGGAATTCGGCTTTAATCCGGAAGGCGGTGCGGCGAAGGCGATCGAGAGTGCGCGGCGATGGGGAGCCGGAAGATCGCGGCTCGAGCCCGGCGGATGCCCCGGCCAAGAGGATGGCCAATGCGGCTAAAACGATCACCGCCCGGCGGCGGGTGCTTCCGGGGCGGCCGGGCGGGCGCTTCAAACCGGTTCCGCCCTGATCTCGACGATGGCCCATAAAGGCTTTTTGCGGCCCGGACGCGTTTCGGGCTTAAGGCGCAAAAAGACGCGCAAGGGCTTCTGGTCGCTTGTGGATCGGCTGCTGAAGGACCAGCGGACCTTCAGAATGAATCCGCCCCGGTCGAAAGCCGGAGCCGACCCGGATTCGGGATAGAACTCGAAGGTCGGGTAGCTCCGGAAGATGCGCTCGAAGACCAGCGCCGCCTGCTCGCGGCTGACGAGATCGGAGAAGGAGAGAGGCTCCGGCAACGAGATCAGCAGCGGGGATTCATTGGAAAAGAGCGAAGCCAGGCGGCCCGCGTCATTCTCGAGGAAGGCCTGCTCGATCGTCCGCGGGACGGTGGAGTAGACCGAAAGAAAGAACGACAGCAGGCCGAGGCCGAGGGACGACACTCGAGTCCGAAGGCTTACGCCTTCGCTTCGGGCTTTTCGTCCTTGGCTTCCTCTTCCAGCTTCTTGGTCCGGGCCGCGTCCTTGATGCTGCTGATGCCGGCGATAAGGGCGATCAAGCCGCCGAATACGAGGACCGGGGGAATGCAGCCCTTGACCAGGATTTTGAACGGAGTCCACCAGACGAAGATGACCAGCAGGACGCCGCCGACGATGGCCGCCAAGCCGCCGAGAATGGCAAGGAATTTGCCCATGAGGACCTCCCTCCCAAGAATGATTTCAATGGCGGCCGGATTATACCGGAAAGAAAGACGAGGCGCAAGATGGTCGGCGCGTCTTGCGGTCCCGGAAACCGATCGGATAGAATACGGGGCCGGAAGGAGATGCCCATGGACCCGTTGCTGCTCATTCCCGGGCCGAGCCCCGTCGTGCCCCGCATCCTGGCCGCGCTGGGCCGCCCGACCGTCTCCCATGTCGGAGGCGGCATGGTCGAAGACACCCGGCAAGCCCTCGATCATTTAAAAAGGATCGTCTTCACCCGGGACGGCCAGCCCTTCCTGATGGCCGGAGCCGGGACGCTGGCCATGGAAGTCGCGCTGCTCAATCTGGCTCGTCCCGGCGAGCGGATCCTGATCCTGTCGCAGGGTTATTTCGGCGACCGGATGGGGGAGATCTGCCGCGCCTACGAACTGGAGCACGACTTGGTCCAGAGCCCCTGGGGGGCGGTGACGGCGCCGGCCGATCTGGCCCGGCGGCTGGCGGAGAGGCCGTACGGCCTGGTCGTATCCACCCACGTGGATACGGGATCGGGAGGATGCGCTCCGGTTCGGGAATACGCCGAGGCGGCGCGGGCGGCGGGGGCCTTGTTCGTTCTGGACGGCGTCTGCGCCACGGGCGGCATCGAGGAGCGCATGGACGACTGGGGGATCGACGTCATCCTGACCGCGGCCCAGAAGTGCTTCGGCGCTCCGCCCGGCCTGGCCATTGACGTCTTTTCGCCCGCGGCCATGTCCCGCCGGAAGTCGCTTCACGGCATCAAGGCGTATTACGCGGACGTCCTCCGCTGGCTGCCGGTCATGACCGATCCGGGCCGTTATTTTTCGACGCCTTCCGTCAACGAGCATCGGGCCTTCGCCGAGGCGACCCGGATCATAATGGAGGAGGGGATGGACAACCGCTTCCGGCGTCAAGCCCGGCTCGGCCGGGCCGCGCGGGCCGGCTTGGCCGCCCTCGGTTTCGAGCTTTTCACCGGCGCCGACTGCCTCGCGGACACGCTTTCGGTCGTTCGCTATCCCGCCGGGTTGGATGATGCTTCCTTCCGGACATCCTATGCCCGCCACGGCGTCCAGGTCGCGGGCGGTTTGGCCGCGACGGCGGGCCGGGTCTTTCGGATGGGACATATGGGCAATCTCACGGACGCCCAGCTCGAATTCGCTTTCGAGGCTCTCGAAGCGGTTTTAACGGAGTTCGGACGGGGCGTCGAAACCGGGATGTCGCTGCGGGCGGTCCGGGCCGCGCTGGACGAGCCGGCGGCGGGGAGCGAAGCGTGAAAAGCCGGGTCTTCTTCATTCCCGCCAGCCGCGCCGACGGAGCGGAGGTCCTGGCCGAAAAGGCCCGGGCCGTCCTGCGCGCCACGGGCTTCACGGCCTCGCTCTCGCCGACGGACTTCACGGCTTTGAAGATCCATTTCGGGGAAAAAGGCAATACGGGCCATATCAAGCCGGAGTGGCTGACCGGGGTCGTGGCGGAGATCCGGGACTCGGCGCCGCGCCTTTTCCTAACCGACTCCAATACTCTGTATGTCGGGTCGCGGTCGAACTCGATCGAGCACATCCGGCTGGCCTGGGACCACGGCTTTCGCCCCGATGTCCTCGACGTGCCCGTCATCATCGCCGACGGGCTGATCGGAAACGACGTCCGCGAGGCCAAGGGCGACGCCGAACATGTCGCCTCGGGCAAGCTGGCCTCGGCCATCCTCGGCGCGGACGCCCTGGTCGCCTTGAGCCATGTCACCGGCCACGTCCAGACCGGCTTGGGCGCGGCAATCAAGAACATGGGCATGGGCTGCGCCTCCCGGGCCGGCAAGCTGGATCAGCACTCCGTCGCCCACCCGCGCGTTCTGGCCAAGGCCTGCCGCGACTGCGGCTTGTGCTATGACCACTGCGCGGCGTCGGCCCTGACCCGCGTCGAGGGCCGGGCCGCGATCGACAACGCCCGCTGCACCGGCTGCGGCGAATGTCTCGTCGTCTGCAAGCACGGGGCCATCAAGGTCCGCTGGGACGGCGACGTCCGGCGGATTCAGGAGAAGCTGGCCGAGTACGCGCAGCTCGTCCGGCGCCATTTCGGCCCCCGGCTGGCCTGCCTGAACTTCCTCCTTCAAATCAGCAAGGACTGCGACTGCATGGCCAAGGCCCAGCCCGCCATCGTCGAAGACATCGGCATCTGCGGTTCGCTCGACCCGGTGGCCGTCGATCGGGCCACGGTCGACCTCATTCTGGAACGAACCGGGGGGCGGGATCCCTTCCGCAAGGGCTACGATGCCGACTGGTCGTTCCAGCTCGAGCACGGCGAGAAAATAGGGCTCGGTTCGAACGTTTACCAAAGAATCGACCTGGCATGAGCGGCGAATCGGCCCCGGTCCTGCCGTCCGGACGCTCTTCGCTCCGCCTGTCGAGCCCGGACGTCCCGGCCGGGCTCTCCGTCCTGGTCATGGCCCCCCATCCCGACGATTTCGACGAGGTTGCGGTGACCTTGCGCCGGATCATCGAAGCGGGCGGCAGGCTTCGCCTGGCGGTCATGAGCTCGAGCGCCAACGGCGTCGAAGACATTTACGTCGATCCTCCCTCCGACGCCGTCAAGGCCGCCGTCCGGGAGGAGGAGCAGAGGCGGAGCATGGACTTCTTCGGGCTGCCGCCGGAGCGTTTGAGCTTCGAAAGGCTTCCGACGGGCGAAGGGGGATACGTCTTGGACGGCGCTCCCGGCCGGGAAAAGGCCGCGAAGCTCCTGGCGGAGGACGCCTATGATGTCGTCGTCCAGCCGCACGGCCAGGACACGAATCCCGATCATCGTCGGGTTTGCTCTTGGCGGCGGCAAGCCGCGGCGGTCCTGTCGCGGCCGCCCGCGGCCTGGCTGTTCCGGGATCCCAAGACGATTGCGATGCGCCTCGACCTGGTTACTCCGTTCGGCGAAGAGGAAGCAGCCTGGAAAGCCGAGCTTCTGCGCTTCCACCGGTCGCAGCAGGAACGAGGTCTCCACCTGCGGGGCTATGGGCTGGACGAGCGGATCCTGCGCGTCAACCGAGACACCGCTCGGGTGGCCGGACTGGCCGAGCCATACGCCGAGGGATTCGAAATCGAGGGTTGAAAAGCCGCCGGCTCAAGACAGCCGGCGGATATTCGGCCGGGCGATGGTTACTCCCAGCATGAACAGGAGCACTACGGCCGAGGTGGCCATGAGAGCCGCCGGTTCGCCGAAGCGCGAGGCCAAGGAGCCGATCAGAACGGAGCCGAGCGGCATGGCTCCGAAGAAGGCCATGGAATAGATGCCCATGACCCGGCCGCGCAGATGGGGAGCCGTCAGGGTCTGGACAGAGGCGTTGGCCAAATTGAGGACGAGAATCAGGGCGAAACCGGAGGCAAAGATCGCCAGGTAGGCGAGCGGCTGCCAGCGGACCAGGGAGAACAGAATGAGGAAGACCGGCAAAGCCAAGGCGCCCAGCGTCCATAGCCGGCCGCGGAATTTGAAGCGTCCGAGCGAGGCTATGAGCAGGGCCGCGAGCAGAGCACCGAGTCCGCGAGCCGAGGTCAAGAAACCGTTGGTAGCCGCCCCTCCATGCAGCACCTTGACCGCCCAGGCCGGCACGATGGTGACGAAAGAGTTGCCGAACAGACTGGTCACCAGAACGGCGACGATGAACGTTCGGATGATATCGTGATGTCGGACGTAGCCGAGTCCTTCGGCCAGATCGGCCAGGGTCGAGGCGCTTCGGGGAGGCGGAACATGTTTGACCAGCCGCATGGCGGCCAAGGCGGCTATGACGGCGACAAACGACAGGCCATTGATGACGAAGCACCAGGCCGGGCCGATAAGGGCGTAGAGGATGCCTCCGACGGCCGGACCCAGGGCGGCCGAGGTGTTGAACATGGCCGAGTTGAGGGCGATGGCATTGGTCAGATTCTCTGGCGCGACCAGCTCATGGACCATGGCTTGGCGGGCCGGCGCATCAAAGGCGTTGGCCGCCCCGAATCCGAAGGCCAGGACCAGGATGTGCCAAGGCTGTATGGCGTGACTGAAGACAAGAGCGGCCGAAAGGAAGGCCAGGACGAGCATGGCCGTCTGGGTCAGGATGAGAAGGCGGCGGCGCGACATGCGGTCCGCGATCAGCCCCGCGTAGAGCATGAACAT
>JAQULS010000026.1:0-4529 GCA_028749235.1 Acidobacteriota bacterium
CGCCTGCCGCACAAGATGGAGCGGGTCCTCGGGCGGGCCGCGGAGGTCGAGGATCTGGCCGCCCGTTTCGCCGGCTTCAGCCATTTTCTCTTCATGGGCCGCTGGGTCAGCTTCCCCGCGGCCATGGAGGGGGCGCTGAAGCTCAAGGAGATCTCCTATATCCACGCCGACGCCTACGCCGGCGGCGAGATGAAACACGGGCCGATCGCCCTGATCGACGAGAAGATGCCGACCATGGCGCTTATCCCGAACGACCGGGTCACCGAAAAGATGTTGAGCAACATCGCCGAGATCAAAGCCCGCTCCGGCCGCGTCCTGGCCGTGGCGACCGAGGGCGACGAACGGATCGCGGCGCATGTCGATACCGTTCTCCGCGTCCCCGCCGTCCACCCCCTGCTGACGCCGTTCCTGACGGTCATCCCGCTTCAGTTGTTCGCCTACTTCATCGCCGCCAAGCGCGGCGCCGACGTCGACCAGCCGCGCAACCTGGCCAAGTCGGTCACGGTGGAGTAGGCCGAAGGGCGGGGGATCGAAGCCGGCGGGCCCGGCCTTCCGTTTTGACAGCCGCTTGCGAAACGCCTATATTCGACTCATCTCCCTTTAAGGGGTGTCTCCATGCGTACGGACGGAATGCGCAAGAGCGACAACGTGGAAGACCGTCGCGGCATCGGCGGCAAGCAGCTCGCGATCGGAGGCGGCCTGGGCGGCATCGTCATCGCCATCCTGTTCATGCTCCTGGGAGGCGGCGACTCCGGCCAGATCCTGGAAACGCTCCAGCCGGCCGGCGGGCCGGCCGCGGCGGGCGAAGCCCGGCCCCTTTCCGAGAAGGACAAGGCCCTGGGCGATTTCGTCTCCGTGATCCTGGCCGACACCGAGGAGGTCTGGGGAGCGGTCTTCCGGGAGTCCGGCCGGACCTATGAGAAGCCCAAGCTCGTCCTGTTCACGGATTCGACCTCCTCGGCCTGCGGCTACGCCAGCGCGGCCAGCGGTCCGTTCTACTGCCCCGGGGACGACAAGGTCTACCTGGACCTCGGTTTCTTCGAGCAGATGCAAAGGCAATTGGGCGCCCCGGGCGATTTCGCCCTGGCTTACGTCATCGCCCACGAGATCGGCCATCATGTCCAAAATCAACTCGGCCTCACCGATCAGGTGATGGGTCAGCAAAGCCGCTTGAGCGGGACGGAGTTCAACAAGCTGATGGTCAAGATGGAGCTGCAGGCCGACTTCCTGTCCGGCGTCTGGGCCCATTACGCCCAGCGGACGAAGGGCTTCATCGAGTCCGGCGACATCGAGGAGGGGATGAACGCGGCTTCCGCCGTCGGCGACGATCGGCTCCAGCGGCAAAGCCGGGGCACGGTCGTCCCGGACTCCTTCACCCACGGCACATCCGAACAGCGCGCCCGCTGGTTCCGTAAGGGCCTGGAAACCGGGGACATCAACCAGGGCGACACGTTCCGGGCGAAGGTTCTCTGAAAAAAACGGTCCCGCGCCGCCGCTAACGGGGACCCGAGGTTCCTTCCCACTTCAGGCAGCGGCCGCCGCTTCGGCCGAGGAGCTCTCCGCCGTCCACGATCTCGATCACTTCGCAGAGGTTCGGGCAGTCCCGGCAGACGAAGCTCGGCGTGGCGATCTCCCGATCGCAGGCGTCAAAGCCTCGAAACCGGGTTGTTTTTCCGTCGTGGCCGGAGACAATCAGGGCGGCTCCGTAGGCGCCCATGACCATGTTGTAGCGGGGGATGATGACGTCGCGGCCCAGGATTTCCTTGAAAGCCCGGCCGATCCCCTTGTTGGCGCTGACGCCGCCCTGGAGGACGATCGGCTCCCGGATTTCCTTTCCCTTGCAGACATTGCTCAGGTAATTGCGGACCATGGCCTGGCACAGGCCCATGAGGATGTCGTCCTGGGCGCAGCCGACTTGCTGCTTGTGAATCATGTCGGATTCCGCGAAAACGGTGCAGCGGCCCGCGATGCCCGTGGGGTTCCGGGACAGGACGGCTCGTTCGCTGAGCTCTTCGATCGTGATGTTCAGCCGTTTGGCCTGGGAATCCAGGAAGCTCCCCGTTCCCGCGGCGCAGACGAGATTCATGGCGAAGTCGACGACGACGCCGTCCCTGACGATCGTGATCTTGCTGTCCTGCCCGCCGATCTCCAGAATCGTCTGCACGTCCGGATGAAGGCGCAGGGCCGCGCGCGCGTGGGCGCTGATTTCGTTCTTGACGATGTCGGCTCCCAGCACGGCGCCGACGAGAACCCGGCCGCTCCCGGTCGTGCCTACGCCCGCCACCCTGACGCTTTCGGGCAGGGCGCGCCGGACTTCCCGAAGAGCCCTTTGAACGGACCGGATGGGATGGCCCTCCACCCGCCGGTATGTTTGGGCCATGACCTCGGCCTGGCCGGTCACCGCGACGATATTGGCGCTGATGGACCCGACGTCGACGCCCAGATAAACCTTGGTTTCCATCATCTTCTGTTCTTTTTCCGCCGATCGTACAGGATATCAGCGAAGGCTTCGAGGCGCGTCAGGACTCCGACATGGCTGGTCTGCTCGTCGAACGAGTATTCCAGGAGCGGAATGTCGCGATCCCGGCTGATTCTCCGGAGAATCGGCCGGATGCTGATCTCCGGCATGCACCCGGCCGGACAGACGTGGACGATGCCGTCATAGCCCTTGTCGGCGCAGAGGATCGTGTAGGCGACGGATTCCAGGGCATGCCCGCCGACGGGATTCTTCAGATAGGGCCGGGCCAGCTTGAACAGATTCTTGGGGGAGTGGGGGTTCCCCCTGCCCAGATGGAAAATCTTGCGCAGCTCCATGCCCATCAGGAAGAAGTTGTTCACCTCCGCGCCCAGGCCGCCCAGGATTTCTTCGATGTTGTGGTTCAAAAAACGGTCGCGCAGCAGGGTTGCCTCGCCCAGCAGGCCGACCTTGAGCGGCGTCGCGTCCGTACGGACGGGTATGGCTCCGAACCGGGCGGGTAAGGACTCTCGGCAGGCCCGGATCTCCGGCACCGTGCGGGCCTTGTCGAGGTCCCGCAGGCATTCGTTCAGCAACCGTGTCGTTTCGCCCGGGCGCCGTTCCACGGCCCGTTTCTCCCAGGCCAGCTTCTCCATCGTTTCGACGGCCCCGATTTTACGGGCCGCCCGGGCGATGGATTTCAGGAACGGCCCCAGGGCCGGATCGAAATGCCGGATCAGGGGAGGCTTGAAGCCGTCGTAGCCGAGCCCGAAAATGAACAATTCCAGGCCGTGCTCTCCGAGGATCTTCTGTTGCACGGCCCGGTAGTATCGCAGTCGGCACGTGCCGATGCTGTTGACGATCACGCCGTACTCCGCGCCTTCCCGGGCCGCCTTGATGAAATGGCCGGTCGAGCCCTTGAACGGCAGGCAGGCGAATTCCGGGCTGGCCTCGACGCCGAGCCGCAGGATTTCCGGCGTGGAGCTGGTGCTCGTCCAGCATTTCACGCCGAAGCTCTCGGCGGACGCCGCGAGAGCCAGGGCGTAGTTTCCCCAGGGCTGAAAGGCCAGTGTCGTCATCCTACCACCTGCAGGAATCGACAAAGGCCTCGAGCCGGGTGCCCAGGCCCGCGTTGGACGTATGCTCGTCGATAATCAAGGTCATGAACGGGATCCGCTTCCGCGCCAGGATTTCGTGATAGAAGCTGCCGACGATCGAATCGCAGCCGCAATTGAACGAACTGATCTGGATGACGCCCCGGCTGATTTTCGGATCGAGCCGCCGCAGCGTGTCGTACATCTTGCTGCAGGTGTCCCATTTGATCGGGCCGCTCGGGATATCCGCGCGATCGAACTCCACGAGGTTCACTCCGACCTTGAGGCTTGCGAGCTTCCGGACGATGGGCCCGGAGAAGAAATCGTCGTAGAGATTATAAGGATGGGCGAGAATGAGGATCGATCCGGGCTCGCCGGTCCGCCGCGCCGCAAGCCCGGCCAGGTTCCCGGCCATGGCTTCCATGGCCCGATGGGCGGCGTCCCGGGAGGCCTTTTTACCCGCTCCCAGCATTCCGCCCAGGGCCGCCAACGATGTCGGCAGGGGGACTTTGTCCTCGTTGACGTCGATGGTGAGGATCGGGATGCGCGGGCCGAACTGGGCGCCGGCCGCGTCGGGAAGAGCGGCCAGTTTCGGACAGGAGATGTGGCCTTTCCGGCCGGAGAGGATCCTCGGCACGAAGACCCTGTCCGCCTTGCCGGCGAGTTCGGCCAGGTGGGCATCGAACATCTTCATGGGAAGACAATGCTCCGCTTCGGAAATCAGGCCGGCCGTCTCGACCGTCTGCCGAGTGGAAGGCCTGGCCAGGACGACGTCCGTCCCGATGGCGCGGAAAAACGCCTCCCAGAGTCCCGGATAGGAATAATAATAGAGCGCCCTGGGGATGCCGATCGTGACGGATTTCAGTCGATTCCTCTCGATTTTACGCCGTAGGGCGCCGCCCTTTCGTCAATCGACACGATGACGTTTCGTCCTGCCGCTTGCCTTTCATTCTAGCACAATCCGGGATCTTCTCCCCCCC
>JAQULS010000026.1:4629-30866 GCA_028749235.1 Acidobacteriota bacterium
GACGGATTTCAGTCGATTCCTCTCGATTTTACGCCGTAGGGCGCCGCCCTTTCGTCAATCGACACGATGACGTTTCGTCCTGCCGCTTGCCTTTCATTCTAGCACAATCCGGGATCTTCTCCCCCCCAGAAACGCGAGCCGGGATGATCCGTCCGGCCGCCGGCCGGGTTTTCCTTTCCCTTGGAGGTTGCGATTATCGCGGCCTGGAATATGATATCTTCATGGCCCTGTCTTGTTCCCGACCCGAATCCTTTAAAGGGCGTATCGCCCGGATGCCGATTCTCTGTCTGGTCGTGGGCGTTCCAGCCAGCGGGAAGACATCCCTGGCCAGGGAATTGGCCCGGAGAATCCTCAACGCGGCGTATATCTCGAAGGATCTGATCCAGACGCCTTTTACGGATTCGGAAAGGATTTCGGGCCGCACCTATGCCATGATCCAGGAGCCGACTTTCCACATCCTGCTTGATTTCGCGGCCGTTCAATTGAGTCTCGGCAAAGCGCCGATCATCGACGCGCCCTTTTCCGTCAATCACGGCCGGGACGACGCCTGTCGCGATTGGGTCCCGGCCTTCAAGGCGACGGCTCAAGCCCATCAGGCCCGGCTCGCCATCGTCCGCTGCGTTCCTCCCAGCGAGGAGATCCTGAAAGAAAGGATCCGGGAAAGGCTGAAACGGAACGAATCGAAATGGGATCGGTGGAAGCTCGATCATTGGCCGGAATTCGCGGCCCGGGAGCCCATCCGTTTTCCCATTCCGCATGACGATGTTTTTGAGTTTTTAAGCGGCGAGCTTTTCGAGGCAAGGGTGAAAGACGTCCTTACCCGTTTCCTGGGGATCGAGGAAGCTCTAAGCCCGCCGGATTGAGTTCATTGTTTTTGCGCAGGCCGTATCATAAAATGGAAACGCGCAAGCTGGAGATGAGAACGTCCTTATAGCCATAGCTTGCAGCCGGCGCATCGCAGCCGAAAAGAGCCCGGGTGGCGGAATAGGCAGACGCACGACACTTAAAATGTCGAGGCCGTAAGGCCGTGCGGGTTCAAGTCCCGCCCTGGGCAGTTCCTCTCCCGGCCCTCTCGCGGCGCCGGCCTTTCCCTCCGTCGTCGTCTCGCGGGCCGCGGTCCGGCGGCTCTATTTCCGGGGCGTCTTCGATTGGTCGAGGCGGCGGATGATGAGAATTCTCTGGACGGCGGTGATGTTCGAAACAACCGCGATCAGGACGAGAGCCGCGGCCATGGCCTGGTCGAAGACCGGGAAGACAATCGCGGCCAGGAGGGCCAGTCCCAAGACGAGAAATCGGTCCGCCCTCTGCATGAGCCCGCGGCGGCACTCGAAGCCCAATCCTTCCGCCCGGGCGCGGACGTAGCTGACCATCGTTGAGCCGAGGAAGGCGGCGAAGGCGGCCCAGAGCGGCCAGCGGTCCTGGAAACGGACGGCCAGGGCGAGATAGAAGGCGAACTCGGAATAGCGGTCCAGGCTGGAATCGAGAAGCGCGCCGAAGCGCGTCCGGCGGCCGGTCCGGACGGCGATCTTGCCGTCCAGCATGTCGAGCCCGCCGCAGGCCGCCCCCAGGAGGAACGCGGGAACGGGCTCGCCGCGCCAGAGGAAATAGGCCGCGATCCAGGACACGGCCAAGCCGAGGAGGGTAACGGCGTTGGGGGTCAAGCCCAGCTTGATGAAGACTCCGGCCAGCGCCTCGGCCGTATGTGCCGCGCCCCGGTCCAGGAGGCGGGGGACCATCCGCCAGCCGCGGGGATCGGCCATCCGGATATCATCCTTTTAGGGCGGCTTTCCGCCGCCGTTTCAGGATGTTCTTGCCGCCGGTCTTCTTGAGCATGGGATAAAAAACGTAGTAGAGCCGGGGGAAGGCCATGGCGAAGCGATAGAGCGACCCGAACCCGCCGGGGACGAGGATCTCGGGCTTGCTCTTGCGGATGGCCCTGTGGATTCCCTTGGCCACCTTCTCCGGCTTCATGGCCGTGCCGATGAACGACAGGACGGCCTCGTCGTGCTGCATCTCGTAGGCCAACTGGGGCGTCTCGACCGAATCGGGGCAGACGACCGCCACGCCGATCGGCGAGCCGTGCAGCTCCGCCGCCAGCGACAGGGTGTAATAGCGGATGCCGGCCTTGGTGGCGCTGTAGATCGCCTCACCCGACATCGGGACGATGCCGCCGAGCGAGGCGACGTTGACGATCTTGCCCCGGCCCTGCGGCTTCATCACCCGCAGGGCGGCCCGGCAGCCGTTGATCGTTCCGATCAGGTTGACCTGGATCTGCTGCAGGAGCTTTTCCGGTGCCAGCTCCTCGGCCGCCCCCGGATGGACCACCCCGGCGTTGTTGATCAGGATGTCGATCCCGCCCAGTTCGGATCGGACGCGGTCGGTCAGAACCTGCCACGAGGCGGGATCGCGCACGTCGTGGACGTGGGTCAGAACCTTGGCGCCCGTGCCGGCCAGTTCGGCGGCCAGCGCTTCGAGCCCTTCCTTCTTAATATCCGTCAGAACGAGAACGGCGCCTTCGCCGGCCAGAAGCCGGGCCGTGGCCGACCCGATGCCGCCCGCCGCGCCCGTTATGATGACGATCTTGCCCTTGAGGTTTATGGCCATGCTTCCCTCCGCGTTTGAAAGGCGCCTCATCCTAGCATAGAGGCGGAGGTCCGGCAAATCCCCTCCGGGCCGCTGGCGGAAGAGCCCGGACTCGGCTATAATGCCGTTTCTCCAGCGCCATTTCCGGAGGTCAGCATGCCCGCCAAGAAAATCCTCATCATAGACGACGACCCGGCCATCTGCGAGTCCGTCCAGGCCATCCTGGACGCGGAAGGTTTCCAGACCGCCGCCGCCTTGAGCGGCAAGGACGGCGTCACGGTCTTCCGGGCTTGGAAGCCCGACATCGTCCTCTGCGACATGATGATGGAGGACCTCGACGCCGGGGCCAAGGCGGCCGGGATCATGCGTCGCGAGCGGCAGGACATCCCCATTTTCCTGTTGAGCTCGATCGGCGACGCCACGGCCGACAACATCGGCTTCGGCGCCCTCGGCTTCAGCGGCGTCTTCCAAAAGCCGGTCAACTTCGACATGCTGCTGGCCGTGGTGCGCCGGCTGGGCAAATCCTGACCCCTTTCCCGGGATCGATGACGCCGACTCCGGCGGATTTCTTCCGGTGCTTTCCCGCCGCGGCGGATTTTGCCCGCGCCATACGCGCCCTGGAAGGCGAGTTCGCCTTCGATACGGCCGCCATGATCGACCTGGGACGAGCCTATTTTGAAGTCTACCCGGACACGGCCGCCGGACGCGACCTGGACGCCGTCCGCGCCGGATACGCGATCGTCCGGGTTTGCGCCGTGGAGCGGATGATCCGCGGCCTATCCCCCGAAGGCAAGGACTTTTACCGCTCGGTCTTCGATCAGCCGTCGCGGATGAAGGATCTGATCTCGGCCCGAATCGGCGCGAAGGGGGAGACCGGCCCGGCGCGCCCCCGGCTTCTCCTCGAGCTTGCGTCGGTCAGCGAAGCCTTGGACGGCATCCGGGCCGAAATCGAGGCCGTCCCCAAGGGGATGATCAAGGAGCGGTTCATCGGCGGCATCAGCCTCCTCACGAACGGCCTTTTTCTCGTCCGAACGCTTCTTCAGCGGGCGGCGGATTCCTCCGCCGGGAGTTGATCCTCTCTCTTTACTTCCGCGGCCGATTCATGGTAAATTCGATTCTAGTTTCCAACTTCTCCCGCACCTTTATGACTCAAGCGTCACTTCGGGCGGATCTCTCCCCCCGAATCCCGCTCCGGCGGGTGCACGCCCGGGCCGTTTTCGGGTGAGGGGAGAGGGAAACCCTTCCCCGCCTGGGGATACCGAGGAGCGGTCGGCATGAGCTACCATTCGGGTGTTTGCAACTTTTGCGGAACGGGCTGCGGCCACCTCCTGATGGTGGAGAACGGCACCGTCCGCGGCGTCTTCCCTTCGCCCGGCCATCCCGTAAGCAGGGGCCGCCTGTGCGTGCGCGGCTGGCACATCCACGAGCTCCTGGCCACGGAGGAGCGCCTCGCGCGGCCGCTCCGGCGCGGGCCTAACGGCTTCGAGTCCGTGTCGTGGGACGAGGCCCTCGAAGGGGCGGCGGCCGAACTCCGGCGGTTCCGGCCCGATGAGATAGGCGTCTGGGCCTCACCGCGGGCTTCGAATGAGGATGTCTTCACCGCGGTCCGGCTGGCCCGGGCCGTCCTGCGGACGCCCCATATCGACCTCCTTTCGGATGCCTGGTACTCGTCCACGGCCGAAGTCCTGCGGGAGGGGACGGGCTGGCCCGGCTCGCTCGGGACCCTGGCCGATGTCCGGGCCGCCGATTTTCTTTTCGTGGTCGGTACGGACCTGACCCGGCAGAACCCGATCGTGGCCAGCGAGCTCCATTTCGCGGCCAAGGCCGGGGCCGACCTGGTCACCTTGAGCAGCCGGACGACCCAAATGGCGCGTTTGAGCCGCACTCACCTGCGTCCCGCCCCGGGCGCCAAGAAGGCCGTCCTGGCGGCCATGCTGAAGCTCCTCCTGGACGAGGGTCTGGCCGATCCCGATTTCGCGGCGGGACGGATCGAAGGGACGGAAGCCGTCCGGCTTTCTCTGCGCGATGTCGACCTCGCCGGACTCGAGAAGGCCGCGGGGCTGACGGCCGACGGTCTGCGGGACTTGGTCCGCCGGCTGGCCAAGGCCGAGCGGGCCATGGCCTTCTTCTCCTCGGGGACGACGGGCCTGGGCCGCGATACGGTGGCTCTCATTTACAACCTCTTTCTGGCCGCCGGCAAGATCGGCCGGCCCGGATGCGGCCTCGTGCCCGTCGTCGGCATCAGCAACCTGGCCGGGGCCAACGACATGGGCGCGGCTCCCGGCCGTCTGCCGGGCTGGCGCAGGCTTCCCGATCCGGCGGCGGAAGCGGCCGTCCGCTCCGCCTGGGGGGAAGCGGCGGCCGTGACTCCGGGGCGCCGGATCGACGATCTTCTGCGCGATCCGGCCAAGCCTCTCCGAGCCCTGGTGGTCATGGACCATGATGAGGAGATCAACCTTCATGCCGAGGCTCTCAAGAAGCTCGACTTCGTCCTCTATCTAGGCGCTTATGACAATCCCTTCATCGAATTCGCCCACGTCGTCCTGCCGGCCGCTACCTACGCCGAGACGGACGGCACTTATACCAACACCGAGCGGCGGATCCAGCTCGTCCGCCGCAAGACCGAGCCCCGTTTCGAGGCCCGGCCGGCCTGGCGGATCCTGACCGGACTGGCCGTCCGTTTGGGCGCCTCCTGGGGGTACGACTCGCCGGAGGCCGTCTTCGCCGATATCGCCCGGGCGGTCCCGATGTACGCCGGAGCGGACTACGCCCGGCTCGAAGCCGGCGTCGGCGGACTCGCCTGGCCGGTCGACGCCGCCCACCCCCGGGGAACGGCCCGCTACGAGCGGAGCGCCGCGGACCCGGCCCCCCGCGCCGTGCCCCTGCGGGAGCCGCTCGCGGGCACCGCTCCGGCGGCCGCCGATTATCCTTTCCGCCTGATGGCCGGCAAGTCCTATTTTTACTGGCATCAGAACAACATCATGAAGAGGACGTTCATCCCGCTGCGGGAATACAACGCCCTCCTTCTTCTTTATCCCCAGGGGCTGGTGGACGTCCACCCGGACGATGCGGCCCGTCTCGGCCTGCGCGACAAGCGGCCCGTCCGGGTCGTCTCGGCCGCTGGAACGATGACCGTCCAGGCCCGGGTGACGTCCGACGTCCTGCCGGGGATGGTCTATGCGCCCTACTTCATCGGGCCGATGATCGAGGGCTTCCTCAGGCCCGAAGCCGGGGCCGTGGAGCGCGGCGAGGACGCCGTGATCCCCGTCCGGCTGGAGAAGGTGTGATCATGTACATCCTGCCCAAGGCCGACGTTCCCAGGCTCCTGGACGCGATCGCCGCCCGGTACGAGCTGTTCGGACCCGTCGTCGATCCGATCTCGGGCGATACGCTGTTCGACCGGGCTTCCGCGCCGTCCGCCGTCCGGCTGGACGCGCCCATCCCGGTCAACACCCCCAAGTTCTCCGTCTTTCCCCACTTCGAGCGGATCCTGACCTATCGCTACGACCGCGCCAGCAAGGCCCTGGATATCCGGCGCGAAGACCTGGTCCGGCCCAAGGCCCTGGTCGGCGTCCGATCCTGCGACCTGACCGGCCTGCTCTGCTTCGACCGCTTCTTTCTGGGCCAGGAGTTCGTGGACGAGGTTTACCGCGATCATCGCCGCAAGATGCTCATCGTGGCCAACACCTGCGTCCGCCCGTTCGCCCAGTGCTTTTGCGTCTGCACGGACAGCGGCCCCGCCGCCGTCGAGGGCTTCGACGTCAACCTGACCGACCTCGGAGAGGCCTTCCTCTTCGAAACGGGAAGCGACAAGGGCCGCGGACTGGCCTCGGAACTGGGGCTCGCGCCCGCCGGCGAACACGCCGCCCGGGACCGCGCCGCCGTCGTGAACCGTTCGATCGGGCTCTTCGACGGGCAGGCGGTCGAGAACAAGGCCTGGATTTCGCGGGCCGTCAACCGCCTGACTACCGGATTCGTCAAGCCCGAGACGTGGGAGTACATCGGCCAGCAGTGCTTCGAGTGCGGCGCCTGCTCCTTCGTCTGCCCGTCCTGCTCCTGCTTCAACGTCCAGGACGCGGCGACCCAGGCCGGCCCGACCGATCGCCTGCGGACCTGGGACTCCTGCTCCTTCGAGGGCTACTCCCGGATGGCCGGCGAGCACAACCCGCGGCGGCCGATCGAAGACCGCCGCAACAAGCGCTTCTTCTGCAAGCTGTCCTATTCCCAGTCCAAGAAATACCTCCGGCCGGGATGCGTCGGCTGCGGCCGCTGCGCCCGGGTCTGCCCGGGCGACATCGGCCTGCCCAATGTCGTCACCGCCATCCGCCGGGAAATCACGGAACCGAAGCCATGAACGAGCCCAACCCTGCCGTCATCACCACCGTCCCGACGCCGGCCGTAATCGAGGAGATCCGGCCCGAGATCGAGGACGTCCGGACCTGCTATTTCCGGTTCGAGGATCCCGAGATCGAGAAGTCCTTCGCCGTCCGCTCCGGCCAGTTCGTCATGTGCACGGTCTTCGGGGCCGGCGAGTTCGCGGTCTCCCTGCCCTGGAGCCCGGAAGGCGACCGCCGGCACCTGTCGGTGCGCGCGGTCGGCAAGGTCACCGGGGCCCTGGCCCGTCTGGCTCCCGGCGACAAGATCGGCATCCGCGGCCCCTTCGGCAACGGCTTCCCCTTCGAGGCCATCAAGGGCAAGAACATCATCTACGTCGCCGGCGGAATCGGCATCATCCCGCTCCGCTCGTCCATCGTCCACGTCCTCCTGCACCGGCCCGAGTTCGGCCGCCTCATCCTGCTTTACGGCGCCCGGGCACCGCAGGACCTGATGTACCGCGACAAGATCGAGGAGTGGCGCCGGACCGAGGGCTTCGAGACCCATATCACCATCGACCGGCCCAGGCCCGGCTGGACGGGCGAGACCGGGTTCGTCCACACCCTGATCGAGAAGGCCAAGGTACCGGTAGAAAACACGGTGGCCTTCGTCTGCGGCCCGCCGATCATGTTCAACGCGGTCATCAAGGAACTCTCCGCCCGCGGTCTCCGGGACGACTGCATCATTTCGACGCTCGAGCGCCACATGAAGTGCGGCATCGGCAAGTGCCAGCACTGCGCCATCGGCCGGACCCTGGTCTGTACGGACGGGCCGGTCTTCACCTATAAGCAGATCAAGACGCTCGGGGAGCAGATCTGATGAGACTCCTGACGCCGCTTTTCCTGGCCTTCCTCATCCTGGCCGCCGCCGCCGTCCTGTCCGCGGCCACGGCCCGGGCCCGGCGCTTCTCCGGCTGGCTGCATTTCGCCCTGGCCGTCGAAGCCGCCGCGTTCCTCGTCTGGACCGGAATCCGGGCCGCCGCCGGCCACGGCATGGAAGAAGCCGTCCTGGTCCGGCTGGGTCCTTTTGTCGTTCCCTTTCTCATCGACGGGTTGGCCGGCCTGTTCCTGATCGTGATCGGAGTGGTTTCGGCGGCCTCCGCCCTCTACTCCGTCCGCTACATGGAGTACTATGCCGGCTACAGCCTGCGCGGCTACTATTTCCGTCTGCCCCTTTTTGTTCTGGGCATGGCCGCGCTGGTCACGATCGACGACCTGTCGATCGGCTTCAGCCTGGCCTGGCAGATCATGACCATCGCCTCCTTCCTTCTCATCCGTTTCGAAACCCGGGTGAAGGCCGCCGTCCGCGCCGCCGGCCGCTACCTTCTTTTGATGGAGCTGGCCTGGGCCTTGATCGTCGGAGCCGGCATTCTGCTGGGCGGAAGAGCGGGGGATTCGCTCCATGAGATCGGGCTGAAGGCGGCCGCCGCGAATCCGGCCGTCCTGGCCGCGGCGCTGGCCCTTCTTCTGCTTGGGTTCGGGCTCAAAGCCGGCGTCTTTCCGCTCGGCCAGCTCTGGCTTCCGGACGCCCATTCCGCGGCGCCTTCGCCCGTCTCCGCCCTCTTGAGCGGCGTCATGCTCAAGACGGGCATCTTCGGCCTGATCCGGATCTTCTTCTTCCTGGCCCCCGCCGCCGGCCCGGGTTTCGATCCCCGCTTCTGGGGGGGGCTGCTGGCCGCGGTCGGGACGGTGACGCTGTTCATCGGAACCCTGCAGTGCGTCAAGCAGAGCGACGCCAAGCGCCTGCTGGCCTTCAGCTCCATCGGCCAGATCGGGTACATCGTCTTGGGACTGGGGGCGGCCCTCTTCCTTTCGGCTTCCGACGAGCCGGCCCTAGCCGGGCTTGCGGCTGCCGCCATCCTGGGAGCGCTCTTTCACGTCCTCAACCACGCCATCTTCAAGGGACTGCTCTTCTTGACCAGCGGCAGCCTTCTCTACGCCACGGGGACCAAGGACCTCAATCGGCTGGGCGGGCTGGTCAAGTGGATGCCGGTCAGCGCCGTCCTGGCCGCGATCGCCTCGCTGGCCGTCGCCGGGATGCCGCCGGGCAGCGGCTTCGCCAGCAAATGGACGATCATCGCCTCGACCCTGCTGGCGGGCCAAGGCTGGGTCCTGCTGGTCCCCTTCGGCATCGTGGCCCTTTTCACCAGCGCCGTCACCCTGGCCTGCTATGTCAAGTTCTTCGGCCTGGCCTTCACCGCCTCCGGCGCCGAAGCCGCCGCGGCCAAGCCCATCCGCGAGGTCCCGGGCTCGATGCTGGCGGCCAAGATCGGCCTGGCCGCGATCTGCCTGGCGCAGGGGCTCCTGCCGTTTTTATTCGTCCGCCTCATCGCCGGCGCGCTCGGCCATTCCGTAGGATTCGCCATGGGCTGGTTCTTCGAATCGGGCGCCTGGAGCCGCGCGGTCGGCGCCTCGGCTTCCGGCCTGCGGATCGAGAGCCTGCTCGGTCCGGCGGCCGGCGCGGCCGTCTCGCCGCTTCTCGTCCTGGCTCTCCTTCTCCTCGCCCTGCTTCTCGGCGTCTGGCTGCGCCGGTCGGCGGGATCCCGGGAGAGAGCCGTTCCGACCTGGCTGTGCGGCTATCAGACGCTCAATGAGAGCACGCGCTTCACCGATCGGGGGATGTTCGCCGCCCTCAAGAACCTGTTCCGCTGGACGGGCGGCCGGACTTCGCCCAAGGAATGAACGATGACTCAAGAGACTTTACTCCAGACGCTTCGGGCCGAGTTCGGCGCCGCCGTGACCGGCCCGGATCCCGCCGCTCCGCGGCGCCTGCTCCTCGACGTCGAGCGGGCCCGTCTGCCCGAAATCGCCCGCCGGCTCATCGCCCTCGGCGCCCGCTACCAGGTGGGCGTCGGCTCCGACGACCGGGCCCGCGGCCTGGGCTTCGGGCTCATCCACCTGTTCGCTTTCGACAAGTCCGGCTTCACCACCGCGATTCGAACCTCCGCCCCGGCCGAGACGCCCGAATTCCCTTCAATCACCCCCGACATCCCCGTCGCCGGCTGGACCGAGCGCGAATACAGGGACCTCCTCGGGTTCCGTTTTCCCGGACATCCCAAGCCCAAGAAGCTCATCCTGGCGGACGACTGGCCGGACGGGATCTACCCTCTGCGCAAGGAAGTCCCCTACAATCTCGTGCCGCCGGCGGCCGAGGACGTCGCCTACCAGCTGGACGAAGCCCCGCCCGGAACGACCATGGTCCCGGTCGGGCCGTTCCACTCCAGCCTGCACGAGCCGGCCCATTTCGCCGTCTACGTGGACGGCGAGACGATCAAGGGCTGCGACTACCGCGGCTTCATGACCCATCGCGGGATCGAGAAGCTCTGCCAGACCCAGGTCAGCTACAACGAAATCCCCTTCGTCGCCGAGCGCATCTGCGGCATCTGCGGCTCGGTCCACGCCACGGCCTACGCCCAGTCCGTGGAGGAGGCGGCCGGCCTGGCCGTGCCGCGCCGGGCCGAGTTCATCCGGGTTCTGATGCTGGAGCTGGAGCGGATCCACTCCCATCTTCTGTGGCTCGGCGTGGCCGGCCACCTGATCGGCTTCGACACCGTCTTCATGCACGCCTGGCGCGTCCGCGAGCCGGTCATGTGGCTGTCCGAGCGGATCACCGGCAACCGCAAGACGTACGGCATGGTCGTCCTGGGCGGCGTCCGGCGGGACATTTCGCCGGAGACGGCCGAGGACATCCGGTCCGTCCTGAAGAAAGTCGAGGCCGAGGTCCTGGGCCTCAAGGCCGCCATTCTCAAGGACTCCCTCATCCACAAGCGGACCAAGGGCGTCGGGCACATGCCCAAGGCGGAGGCCGAGCGCTGGAGCCTGGTGGGGCCGGTGGCGCGGGCCCGGAGCATCGATATCGACGCCCGGCGCGACCATCCCTACGCCGCCTACAACGAGCTTTCGTTCGACGTCCCGACGGCGGATTCCTGCGACGTCTGGGGCACCGTCCTCGTCCGGCTGCTGGAAGTCTTCGAGTCCGTGAAGATCATGCGCCAGGTCCTGGACAAAATGCCGGCCGGGCCGATCCTGGCCGCGCCGCAAGAGGCCCTGCCCGCCTTCCGCCACGGCCTGTCCATGGTCGAGGCGCCGCGCGGCGAGTCCGTCCACTACGTCATCACCGGGGAGGAGAACCGGCCCGAGCGCTGGCGGGTGAGGGCCCCGACCTACACCAACCTGCAAGGGGTGCCGCGGATGCTACTCGATAACCAGTTCGCCGATTTTCCGATCATCGTCGGCAGCATCGACCCCTGCTATTCCTGCACCGACCGGGCCGTTGTCGTCGAGCGTGGGACGGGACGCGAGCGCGTCTGGGACCGGGCCGAGCTTACGACCCTGTCGCGGGCCGGGGGGAAGTGAGGAACCGACGATGCGCTTCATCATGCCCCTGATCAACGTCCTGGCCTTCCTCCTGTTGGCGCCCCTCTTCGAGGGCCTGCTCCGCCGGCTGACCGCCCGCGTCCAGTCGCGCCAGGGGCCGCCGCTCGTCCAGCCCTACTACGACCTGCTCAAGCTGCTGGGCAAGGAAAACCTGAACTCGGCCGGCACTTGGCCGTTCCGGCTGGCCCCGCTGCTCGCGTTCGCCTCCATTCTGGTCGTGGTCGCCGTCATCCCGTTCGGATTCCGGGCCGGCGCTCTGGCCGGCCGGATGGACGGCATCCTGGTCGTCTACCTCCTGACCCTGGGCGGCGTCGCCGTCCTGATGGGCGCTCTGGCCGGCCGCAACACCTTCGGCCTGATCGGGGCCAGCCGCGAAATGGTGACCATGATCATGATCGAGCCCGTCCTGGCCATGACCATCATCCTGGGCGCCGTCAAGCTCAAGACCCTGACCCTGGTCGCGGCCATGCCGTTCGCGTCGGGCGCCGGCTACGGCGTTTCGACCGTTCTCATGCTGGCCGTCTACCTGCTGGCCCTGCAGGCCTTCGCCGGCCGCCAGCCGTTCGACATCGCCGAGGCGGAAATCGAGCTTCTCGAAGGGCCGATGATCGAATACAGCGGGCCCAACCTGGCCTTGTTCAAGCTCTCGGCCATGCTGAAGAGAATGTTCTACGCCTGGCTCTTCGTCTCCGCCTTCCTGCCGTTCCTGCGGACCGGAATCTATCCGCTCGACATGCTTTTGCAGCTTGCGGCCATGGCGGTCGTCTTCGCCGTCATCGGCTTGGTCGGGGCCACCAACCCCCGCTTGCGGATCGATCAGGCCGTCCGCTATTACGCCGTCCTGATCGTCTGGGCCCTGGTCGCGATCGGCCTGGCCGTCAAGGGATGGTAAAGGACGCCGCCATGTGGATCACCAGCAAGTTCAAACAGATCGTCTTGGCGCTCAAGCCGGGTCGGGTGACCCTGGGCTATCCGCTGACCCCCCGGACCGCGCCGGAGAATTTCCGCGGCCGGCCGGCCTGGGACCACACCAAGTGCCTGGGCTGCGGCGGCTGCGCCGACCATTGCCCGGCCCGGACCATTTTGCTGCGGGACGTCTGCCCCGAGATCCGGGTCCTGCTCTACGACGGCTCGCGCTGCACCTACTGCGGCCGCTGCGCCGAGATCTGCCCGGAGAAGGCCATCGTCATGACCCCGGACTTCGAGCTGGCCACCGGCAGCCGGACCGACCTCGCCCAGAGCCTGGAGCTTTTCATGCTGACCTGCAGCCGCTGCGGGCGGTGCTACGACATGGAAAACCGCAACGCCGTCGACCGGCTCGGCCTGCGCGGCTACCGCTATGACAACCTGGAGGCGCGGACCGTTCTGCGCCGGACGACGGAGCGCTTCGAACCGGACGTCCTGGCCGCGACCGAGACGTTCGAGCGGCCGACCCGGATGGAGGAATGACCATGCTGGCCAAGCTCGCCAAGAAAGCCTTTCCCAAATCGCTGTGGGTCTATCACTGCAACAGCGGCGCCTGCAACGGCTGCGACATCGAGATCCTGAACGTCCTGACTCCCTACTACGACGTCGAGCGGTTCGGGATCAAGCTGGTCGGCTCGCCCCGCCACGCCGACGCCATGCTGCTGTCGGGCGCCGTGACCCGACCGACCCTGCCGCTGGTCAAGCGGGCCTTTGAAGCCATGCCGGCCCCCAAGCTCGTTTTCGGGATCGGCTCCTGCGCGGTCGGAGGCGGCTGCTGGTTCGACACTTACAACGTCTCGGGCGGCGGGGCCACGGCCCTGCCGATGGACTACTACATCCCGGGCTGTCCGCCGCGCCCCGAGGCCATCCTATTCGGGGTGGCCCTGGCTCTCGGCCTGGTCGATCAGAAGGCGGCCCCGGTCGAGCTCAAGCAGGTCGAGTTTCCGCTCGACGCCTCGCTGCGGACCCAGGCCTGGCAGGACCGCAACGCCATCTACAAATGGCTCAAGGATTGAGGATCGACATGGCCAAGAAAATCCTGATCGTCGACGACGATCGCGATTTGGTGGAGACGCTGTCTCAGGTGCTGAAGGTCCGGGGCTACGAAACGGCCGCGGCCTACCGCGGCGCCGACGGCTTGCGGGCCCTGCTTACGGAGCATCCCGACCTGGTCGTCCTGGACGTGATGATGGAAACCGACACGGCCGGCTTCGAAGTCGCCGACCAGATCCGCAGCCCGAGGCCGGGCTCGCGCTACGCGGCGTTCCGTAACATCCCCCTGGTCATCCTGACCGCGATCGGCCAAGTCACGAACTCCCGCTTCAGCCTCGACCCGGGGGACAACTTCCTGCCGGGGGTGGAGGCCTTCCTGACCAAGCCCGTCGACGTCGACGAGCTGCTGGCCGTCATCGCCCGCCTCCTGCCATGATCCGGCTCCTGCGGCGGGCGAATATCCGGTTCAAGCTGGTCGTCAGCCTGGTCGCGATCGTCGCCCTGATGGGCACCCTGTCGCTCATCATCGGTCTCAACGTCATCAACACCAACGTGGTCCGCGAGGGCGGCGACGCCGTCCGCAACGCCCTGGCGGCCACCACGGAGCTCTACGAGGAGGAGGTCCAGAAGCGCCTCCAGATCGTCGAGTACCTGGCCAAGACGGCCGAAATCGTCCGTGCCGCCTCGGATCGCGACCGCCGCTACCTGTTCGACAAGCTGGCCCAGATCAAGGCCGAGTTCGGCTTCGACATCGTCAACGTCGTCAATCCCGACGGCACCATCCTCGTCCGGGCCAACAATTTCGAAGCCTGGGGGGACAGCGTCGCCAGCTACCGCTACATCCAATGGATCCTGCGCAACCGCAAGCCGGCCGCCGGCACGGGGATCCTGGGCTACGAGAACATTCGCCGGGAAGGGCCGGACCTGGCCGAACGGACGATCATCAAAGTCGTTCCGACGCCCAAGGCCCGCCGCCGCGATTCCGAGATCGAGAACCGCGGCCTGGTCATGAAGGCGGCCGCTCCGATCTTCGCCGAGGGCCGGATGACGGGCATCCTGTACGCCGCCGTCCTGCTCAACAACAACGACAAATTCATCGACCGTTTCAAGCGGCTGGTTTTCAAGGAGGAGAGGATCGACGGCCGCGAAGTCGGCGCTTCCACCATCTTCTTGAACGACATCCGGGTGACCACGAACGTGACCGACCGCTCCGGCCGGCGGGCCATCGGGACGCAGGTCTCGGAGGAGGTCTACCGCAAGGTCTTCGAGGAAGGCCAGACCTGGACCGGCCAGGCCTTCGTTGTGGACGCCTGGTACGTTTCCGGCTACAGCCCGCTGCGCGAGATCGACGGCCGCATCCTGGGCATGCTCTACGTCGGCGTCCTGAAGGACAAGTTCGACCAGGCCCTGCGCCGGACGACCCTGCTCTTCCTGCTGGTCATCGGGCTGACCCTGCTCCTCGCCCTGGGGCTGGCGGTCTACCTGATCAACAACTTGACCAAGCCCGTCCGGCGCATCCTGGCCGCCACCGCCGACGTGGCCCGCGGCAGCTATCACCGGATCGAGGCCGGCCCCCACGCCGATACCGACAGCCGGAGAATCGCCGAAGGCTTCAACCGCATGGTCGGGGCCATCGAGGAGCGGGACGGCAAGCTGCAGGAGCTGGCCGAGCGGACCATTTTAAAGTCCGAGAAGCTGGCCTCGCTGGGCCGGCTGGCCTCGGGCATCGCCCACGAGATCAACAACCCCCTGACCGGCGTCCTGACCTACAGCAGCCTCCTCATGGAGGACCTGAAGGGCACGCCGGCCGAGGAGGACCTGCGGGTCATCCGGGACGAGACCCTGCGCTGCCGCCGGATCGTGCGCGGCATCCTGGACTTCGCCCGCGAAAACGAGCCGCTCAAGGAGCCGTGCGACCTCAACGCGGTCATCGACGAGACCCTGCGGATCCTGGAGAAGAACGTCCATTTTCAGAACGTCGAAATCGTACGCGAGTTCGACCCGGACCTGCCCCCGGTCCCGGTCGATGCCAGCCAGATCAAGCAGGTCATCGGCAACCTGGCGGTCAACGCCGCCGACGCCATGCCCGAGGGCGGCCGGCTGCGGATCGGCACCGGCCGCGAGGCCGATCCGGCCCGGGCCGTCATCCGGGTGACCGACACCGGCGTCGGCATCCCGCCCGAGAACATGGCCCGTCTCTTCGAGCCTTTCTTCACCACCAAGGAGCAGGGCAAGGGTACCGGGCTGGGGCTGCCGGCCGTCTACGGTGTGGTCGAACGCCATCACGGCACGATCGACGTCCACAGCCGGGTGGGGGAGGGGACGGAGTTCATCATCAAACTCCCGCTGGCCTAAGCGGACGAGGACAACCATCATGCCCGACACCATCCTGTTCATCGACGACGAGGACATCGTCCTGCGCTCCTGCCGCCGCATCTTCGCCCGCGAGGGCCTGGAAGTCGACACCGCCGTCTCGGGCGAGGACGGCCTGGACAAGGCGCGTCGGAAAGCTTACGACGTGGTCGTCACCGACCTCAAGATGCCGGGCCTCGGCGGCATCGAGGTCCTCAAGACCCTGCGCCGGGAGCGGCCGGAGACCGTGGTCGTCGTCTTCACCGGCTACGCCAACGTCGACACGGCCCGGGAGGCCCTCAAGAACGGCGCCTTCGATTACGTTCCCAAGCCCTTCACCCCGGAGGAGATCAAGGAGGTCGTCCGGAACGCCGTCCGCGCCCGCAAGGAGCAGGGACCGGCCCGCATGCTCGACCTGATGGCCATCGTCTCGCACGAGCTCAAAAGCCCCCTGGCCACGGTCCAGACGACGGCCGACACCCTCTACCGGGGCTACTTCGGCAAGCTCGAGCCCGGCCAGCAGAAGATCGTCGAGACCATCCTCCGCAACTGCGAATACCTGGAAGACGTCATCCGCTCCTACATCGACCTGTCCAAGATGGAGATCGACGGACTGGCTTCGTTCCAGAAGGAGATCCGCCTGGCCTCCGACGTCGTCGGCGAGGTGGTCGCCGTACCCGAGATCCGCGACAACCTGAAGAAGATGCCCGTCCAGGTCGAGATCGCGGACGATCCCGTCATCCAGGGGGATCCCCAGCTTCTGAAGATCGTCGTCCGCAACCTGGTCAACAACGCCGTCAAGTATGGCCGCGAAGGAACGCCCATCCGCATCCGGCTGGAGCGCAGGGGAAAGGACGCCGTCCTGACCGTCCGCAACGAGGGCGTCGGCATCTCCGCCGAGGACATCCGGGACCGGCTGTTCAAGCGCTTCGAGCGCCTGAAACAGAAAGGCACCGAGGGGGTCAAGGGCTCGGGGCTGGGCCTCTACATTTGCCGCATGGTCGTCGAGAAGCACAAGGGCCGCATCTGGGCCGAGAGCGAGCCCGGCGCCTGGGCCGCTTTCCACGTCGCCCTGCCTCTGCCGTCCGGCCCGGCGGCCTGAGCCGCGGGGACCCGAGCCGGCTCGGCCGGAAAAATGTTGGCTTTATCCGGCGAACGCGCTAATATCGTTTTATCGAGTGGAATCTTCCATCCGTCCGGGGGACGGATCGTCCAAGGAGCCGGGCATGCTTCACAAATCCGTCGCGGCCGTCATCCTCGTTTTCGTCCTGATCCTTCTGGCTTCCCTTCCCGCTCGCGCCCAGGAGATCGGTTACCCCTTTAAATGGTCGAACTTCCGGATCGAGCTCACGGGCGGCTGGGCCCGTATCTCGCCCAAGGATCTCAACCGGGCCGTCGACTACGAGAACGCCTATCTCAATCACTACTACCTCGATCGGTACGCCTACTACGACGATCTCTATGGCGACGCCTACTCGGCCCGGTACGTCTACTCCGGCGCCGAGAAGTTCGAGTCTCTCCGTTCGATCACGGCGCTGGGGGCCGCGATCCGCTATCAGCTCAGCCCGACCTTCGCCTTGTCCCTGGGCGTGCAGTCCCTGCGGGGCGCCAAAAGCTCCGGGGTCGGCTTGGATGTCGTCATCGACGACGCCCGCCCGGAGGCGGAGTTTCCCGGGACGTCGACGGCCAGCTACGCGAACGACGATCTGACCGTCTCGATCAAGTCCTGGATGCCCTACCTGGCGGCCAACTTCGGCTGGGATCTGTTCAAATTTCTGCGGAGCGAGATTTTTTTCCTGGGCGGGCCGATCTTCGGGGACGTTCGGGCCTGGAACAAGCGTAACGAAAGCATCCTCGCGGCGGAGGAGACCGTGTCTTCCGGCTCCCGAACGATGGAGCTGACCGGCCGCGCGACCAGCATCGGCATCGAATTGGGCGGCCAATTGCGGTTCAAGCTCTTTCCGTTTTTGGAGATTTACGGACAGGCCAGCTACGCTTTCCGCCAGTTGAACCAGATCCAGGGCCTCTATTCGCTTCTGATGACGTCGGAGCTACCGACGGCCTCCGAAACCCTTTACACGGCGGAAGGGACTTGGGGCGTGCGCTTGGAGAAAGCCGGCACTCCCTGGGGCCTTTTTTCGGCCCAAACGCTGACCACCGAATGGGGGACCGAGGGCTGGACGACCGATTCCTACGCCCTCGGCGCGACGGGCGCCAGCGTCGATCTTTCGGGCTTTCATCTTACGGCCGGAATCTCGATCCGGATTTAAGCCGGGCCCGCCGGCTCCGCGCATTTGACCTCTCTTCCCGGAACGCGTTAGAATCCGGCTTCGTGTGCGCCTCTCCGAATCGGGTGAAGCCGCCGCTTCCGATCGATTATTCTAGGAGCCGAATGTGAATAGAAAACTAACTTATGCCATCGCGCTGTTTATAGCCTTGATCCTTTTCGTTCCCGCCGCGGCCCGGGCCCAGGAACAAGGCTACCCCTTCCGGCTGTCCAATTTCCATCTGGAATTCACCGGCGGCTGGGTCGCGATTTCGCCCGACGATCTCAACCGCACGGTCGACTACGAAAACAGCTACCTGACCCATTATTACCTTAATAGATACGCCTACTACGACAATCTCTATGGGGACGCCTACTCGGCCCGGAACGTCTTCTCCGGCGGCCAGGAGTTCGAATCTCTCCAGTCGGTTACGCCGCTGGGAGCCGCGATCCGCTACCAGGCCAGCCCGACCTTCTCGCTGTCGTTGGGCGTGCAGTATATACGGGGCGTAAAAAGCTCGGACGTGGATCTGGACGTCATGATCGACGATGCTTCGGCGGGAGCCTCGACCGCCCAGTACCGCAACGACGGTCTGACCGTTTCGGTCAAATCCTGGATGCCTTACCTGTCGGCCAACTTCGGCTGGGATCTGTTCAAATTCCTGCGGACCGAAATCTTCGTCATGGGCGGTCCGATCATCGGCGATCTCCGGGCTTGGGACCAACGGTTCGAGAGCGTGGTCACGGAGGAAGGGACCGTGTCCTCCGGATCCCGGACGATGGAAATAACCGGCCACTCGACCAGCGTGGCCGTCGAGATCGGCGGCCAGGTTCGGATCAAGCTCCTGCCGTTCGTGGAGATCTTCGGCCAGGCGGGCTATGCTTTCCGCCAGTTGAACCAAATCCAGGGGCTGCAATCGATTCAGACCCTATCGGAGCTGCCGACCGCGTCGGAAAGCCTTTACTCCCTGAGCGGGACCTGGGGAGTCAATTGGGAAAGGCCCTCCTCCGCTTGGGGCTCCTCTTCCCTGCCGCTTCTGACGACGAACTTCGCCAACGGCACGAGAACGACCGTGGCCAACGTCGACCTGTCGGGCTTTCAGGTCACGGCCGGGTTATCCATCCGGCTTTAAAACTCCGGTCTGGGAGGCCTCAGCCTTTCAGCCGGGGAAACTCGGTGACCCGGATATTGCTGCAGCCGTAGGGGATGAGGGCCAGATCCTCCAAAGGCTCGTCGGAAGCTTGTAAACCCGGGGTGATCTCGGCGGCCCAGCCGCGCTGGAGGAGCCAGGACTTGAGCCGGCGCCCCCTGGTCCGGGCGATCATCCCCGCGCCTTCGGGCGAGAACGGCCTTGCCCCGACCGGTTTCTCCTCGAACGTCATCGCCGCGGCCGCGTCCCCGGCTTCCGCGGCCGGCAGTCCGTAATTCCACGGCGTCGTCGGCCGGACCTCAAAGTCCCCGTGCGGCAGTTCGCGGTGGGGCTTGTCGGCGTTGACCCGCGTCCACTCCTCGCCCAGCTTGAGCGAGTAGACGAGCGGCCCGCGCTCGACGGCCACGGCCTCGTTGTAACGCGCCGTCGCCTGGGCCCGCATCGGGAAGCGGAGTTCGATCTCGGTCGTTCCGGACCATGCCCGATCGAGGCGGTGGAAGGTTCCCGGCTCGAGCCCGATTTCGCTCCCTCCCGGCACGCGGAGCACGGGCCGGCGGGCCCAGGCCGGGACGCGAAGGAGGAGCGGAAACCGGACCGGCTTGTCCACGGCGACGGAGATCGTCAGCGTCTCCCGGAACGGGTAGTCCGTCCGAAGCTCCGCCGTCACCGGGACGCCGCGCGAGACGAAACGGGCCCGGCTCGGAGCGTAAGCCGCCGCGGCCAGGCCGCCCTCCGGCGTCGCCATCCAGAGGTGTGCCGCGAACTTGGGCCAGCCTTGGTGCATGTTGGCCGTACAGCAGCCGAAGTTCGGCTCCAGGCCGTAGATGTTCGATTCCGGGCCGTTGGTCGTCCAGAGATGGTCGGGATTGACGGTGGCCTGGACTTGGTTCACCTGCTGATCGTACTGGTGGGCCCACATGTCCGGCGTGAACGTCGCCGGCAGGGCGTTGAAGGCGATCCGCTCCAGGCGGTCGCCGAACGCGGGATCGCCCAACACGGAAAGAAGGATTTCGAGCGAAAACATGAACTCGACCACGGCGCACAGCTCGGTGCCCTGAATCGGGTTCTTGCCGGCCAGGCATTCGTCTCCGGTGAACACCCCGGTGACTTGGCCGTGGTACCGGTCGAGCAGGGCGATCATCCGGGCGGGGAAGGCCGGGTTCCCTTGGTCAGGGCCGAGCCGCCAGGCCAAGGCCGAGGCCTTGGGGGCCATGCCGGTGTTGACCACGTGCTTGGCCCACTTCCAGAGGCCGCGGCGCGGCGTTGGAACGGTCACGTCCTCGCCCCGGTAGAAGGCTTCGTAGTCGAATCCCTGGGCCCGAAGCTTGCGGCCCAGGTCGAGAAGCCATTTTTCGCCCGTCTTTTCGTAGACATGAAAGACGGGCAGGAGCCCCTCGAACCAGCGGTAACGGCCCCAGTCGTAAAGAGGCGTCCGGTCCAGCCCCGCTTGGAGCGCTTTCAGACTCCGCTCCACCGTCCGGAGAACCTTCTCGTCGCCGGTCGCATCGTGGTACTGGACCAGCATCTTGTTCGCCAGGAGGATGGCCCAAAGATCGTATCTTTTTTCAGCGGCGTCCAAAGGATACGGGGCGAACCAACCGTCGGCGCGTTGGCCGGCTACGATCATCTCGATATAACGCGATGCTTTAGCCTTAAGGGCCGGATCGTCAAGACTCCAGGCCAGGGGGATGAAGCCGTCCAGCCAGTAGGGGGCACGCTCCCATCCTTCCGCAGTTCCGCCAAACCATTTGCTTTGACCGACATCGGGCCAAAACTCGTCCAGATGGCCGCTCAAACCGTCGGCCTGGATGCGGAGCTGGCGCTCGAGCCATCCGAGCGGGCGGATCGAGCCCAGGGGCAGGGGACGGAACTTGGGCTCGGCCAATCCGGGTTCGGCGGGTGCCGGAGAAGCCTCCCGCGGCTTCGCGGCGGACCGGATGGGAGCCGAAAAGGCGACCGCTCCGGCCGTCATGTGGGTCAGGAATTCTCGGCGGTTGAGGCTGGTCATGGGGATTCCTCCTCTCGAAGCCTCCATAATTAGCACAGGGAGGGGCCTAAAGACAAGGCGGCCGGAGGTGACTTGGCGGTGCCGTTCCCTTATAATGATCGTTCATGGAGACCCGCGGGTGACGGACAAGACGGTTCAAAAGCTCGTTCAAGGATGGGAGACCGTCCGCTACGAGCTTCTCAATACCCGGATCGCCGACCTGGGCCTGCATGCCGAAGGATCGCCCGTCGACAAGCCCGTCCAGCGCCTGTATCGGGAGATCGAGGCCAAGAAAATAAGGTTCCGTCCGCGCGTCTACCTGACGGATGGCTGGGGATGTCCCGATCGTTCGCCCGTCATCGGCATCCCGTTCTACCTTGCCGACCGCCGATTGGCCCGCATTGAGGAGGAGCAGACGGGGGAGATCGAGGACGAGCGGGGGATCATGATGTATCTCCGCCATGAGGCGGGGCACGCGATCAATTACGCCTACCGGCTATGGAAGCGGCCGGGCTGGGTGGAGACGTTCGGGGCTTTCAACCGGCCTTACCGCGATATCTTCCGGCCGGACCGGGCCAGCCGCGAGTTCGTCCGGCACATCGAAGCTTATCCCTACGGCCGGACCTACGCTCAGAAGCATCCCGACGAAGACTTTGCTGAGACGTTTGCCGTTTGGCTCAAGCCGCGCGGCGAGTGGCGGCGGCGCTACCGTTACTGGCCCGCTCTTCGCAAGCTCGTTTTCGTCGATGGGCTGATGCGGTCCATCCGGGAGGAATACCCGGGCGCCGGGCGCGGCCGGACGTTCAAGCCGGTGGAGCGAATGACGTATCCTCTAGCCGACCATTATGGCAAAAAGGCCGAGCGCCTGCGCCGGGTCGCCCTCGGCTATGTCGACGATCGTCTGCGAGAGGTCTTCCCGCCGGTGCGCGGCGACGTCCTGCGGCCCGCCTACAGCCTCTTTCGCAAACACCCGGACAAGCTGACCTGGCGGGTGATGCGCTGGTCCAACCTCTCCCAGGCCTCGGCCGAGACGATCCTGCGAAAGCTCGAGTCCCGCTGCCGCATTCTCGGTTTGAGCTTCAGGCCCGGGCGAGCCGAGGAGAAGTTCCTCGACGTCGTCTCGCTGGCCACCGCCCTGGCCATGGATTACGCCTACACCGGCCGCCTGACGGGATAAAAGGATCCCTCTCCCAGCTTCGGGAAGAGCCCTGTACCCTCGGCACCCGAAGCCGAAGGCGCTTTCCATCGCCGTCCTTTATTTTTTATTTCCCGCGGGGCCGGGACTTGAGCTTGAGGGTGAAGATCGGCAGGCTTAAATCGAAGGGCGGCCCCTCGAAGGCGGCCTTGATGATCAGCCCCAGCAGGTTGGGATAGGAGATGCCGGCGCGCTTGGCCGCTCGGGCCAGGCCCATGCCGTTGTCCAGGCAGGGATTGCAGTTGACTTCGAGGACGCGCGGATCGCCATTCTCGTCCAGCCTCATGTCGACGCGGCCGTAACCCCAGCCGCCGATCGTGCGGAAGGCCTTGGCCGCGATCTCGCCGATCCGGACGGCCAGAGCGGGCTCCACCTTGGCCGGGCAGATGACCCGCGTCCGCTTGTATTCGATCGAAGTCGAGATCCACTTGGCCGCGTAGGACATGATGGGCGGGATGCTTTCCGG
Organism: Acidobacteriota bacterium; assembly: GCA_028749235.1. Classification (GTDB taxonomy): domain Bacteria; phylum Acidobacteriota; class Aminicenantia; order Aminicenantales; family UBA4085; genus UBA4085. Next base: position 27,339 of record JAQULS010000026.1, read on the forward strand.
CAAGCCGGAATAATCCACTTCGGCCAGCGGCATGACCCGAGGGCGCTTCCCGCCGACCACGCCGACGTTGAACTCGCGGCCGGGCAGGAAGTGCTGGATGAGCACGGGCTGGTGGTAGTCGCGGATGACTTCCCTGACCTTGTCGCGAAGCGCCGTCTTGGTCTCGACCACCGACTGGCGGTCGAGACCGATCCCGGCATGCTCCTGGCCCGGATGGATGATCAGCGGGAAATGCCACTTCCGCTCGTCGATCTGGCCGACCCGCGCGATGAGAGCGGTGTCGGTCGGGATGGGGATTTCGGCGCCCTTGAGCAGGCTCAAGGCCATGAACTTGTCCCGGCTCAAGCCCAGGCCCAAAGCGGGCGATCCGGTGATGGGAAAGCCCAGCATGCGGATGAAAGAGGCCACCCGCATTTCGTAGAGCGCCCCGTGGACGACGTCGTCGTACTGGTTGAAGACGACGTCCGGGCGGATGCGGCGCAGTTTGCGCTGGAGCGCGGCCAAGTCGTCGGCCAGCGGGACGATGACGACGGAATGGCCGAGGCGGCGGATGGCGCGGGCCATATGCCGGATCATCAGGCGCAGGTCGTCCTCGCTGCCGCTGTCGGATGGTTCGCCGGGCTGGGAATCGCGGAAGGCGTTGTAGATGAGGGCGACCCGCAGAGATTTCATGGGGCGACCTCCAACTCTTCTCTCATTGAATCCAATTTTAGCGAATCGGGCGGGGATGTGCAAGCCATCGGCGACCTGTTACAATGCTCCCTCATGAAATTCCCGCGCGCTTTGGTCTTCGATATGGACGGCCTGATGATCGACAGCGAGCGGCTCTACGTCGCCGCCGAGCGGGAGATAGCCGCCTCCTTCGGCAGGACGGTCAGCGACGAGACGCTCGGCAAGATGATGGGCCGCAAGCCCGTCGAGAGCCTGGAAATCTACGTCCGCGAAGCCGGCCTTCCGATCTCGGCCGAGGAAGCATTTGAAATCAGAAGCGGGATCATGCGGCGGAAGCTCGGTGAAGATCTTCGACCCATGCCGGGCCTCGACCGCATCCTGGCCCGCTTTCGCGGCCGGCTCAAGCTGGCGGTGGCCACGGGAGCGCAAGCCGAGTTCCTGCGCATCGCGATCTCCGGCCTGCGCTTGGAGGGAGCCTTCGACGTCCTGCAGGATTCCGACGGGATCGCGACGGGAAAGCCCGATCCGGACATATTCCTGGCGGCATGCCGCCGGCTGGAGCTTCCGCCCGCTTCCTGCGTCGTCCTGGAGGATTCCCAGAACGGAGTCGCGGCCGGAAGGCGGGCCGGCTGTTATGTAATCGCGGTTCCGAACGAGTACACCCGGAGCCATGATTTCTCGCCGGCCGACTTCGTCGCCGCGGGGCTGGACGGCGCCTCCGAACACATCGAATCCCTGCTGGAAGCGGCGGACGGGGGAGTCCCAAGGCTCCGACCGGGCCAACAATAATCGGCTGACTCCCATCTCCAAGCCTGAATAACATCGCTCTTGACAAAGGCCTTTTCTCCCCTATAATAAAACTGTGAAAACTAATAAAGTTTTATTAGTTCTTGGTCGTAAACCGAACGGCCCGCCGGATCCGTTCCGCGACAGGATGATAGAAACGGCCCGGGAGCTCTTCTTCCGGTCCGGATTCAGCCGGGTGACCATGGACGACTTGGCCGCCCGCCTGGGCGTCGGGAAGGCCACTCTCTACAAGGTCTTCTCGGGCAAAGAAGATGTCCTCGTGGCCGTCGTCCAGCGGGTCGTTTCCGAGACGGTCGGCCGTTTCGAATACGTCATGGCGGATTCCACGGCGGGCTTCGTCGAGCGCATCTCCTTCGTGCTTCAGACCATCGGCACCCTCTTCGCCTCGATCAGCCCGCTTCTCTTTGAAGACATGCGCCGTTACGCGCCCCACATCTGGGAGGCCATCAATACGGTACGTCACGACATCGCGAGAACGAACTTCGAGAAGCTTCTGCGCGGCGGCATCCAGGCCGGCGTCTTCCGGGACGATCTGGACATCGACCTGGTCCTGGACATGTTCATCAGCCAGATCGAGCGTCATATCAATCCGGACGCCATCCTGCGCAGCGGCCGTTCGGCCTCCGACACCTTGGCCACGATCATCCGGGTCTTTTTCCAGGGACTCCTGACGGAGCCGGGCCGCTCGAAATTCTCGGATCGTCTCGATGTCCGCATCCCTCCGCTCAAGGAAGGTCAAGCATGAAACACGGAATCATCGCCGCTTCCGCTCTCCTCGCTCTGGCGGCCGCCTGCGCCCGCGGCCCGGCCGACGCGACCCTGCGCGCGTCGGGGACCATCGAGGCGCGCCAGGTCCGGATCTCGGCCAAGACCGCGGGGGATCTGCTCACGATTCCGGTCCGGGAAGGCGACCGGGTCAAGCCGGGCGACCGGATCGCGTTCATCGATCATACGGTCCTGGACATCCAGCTTCGGCAGGCCGAGGCGGGGATTTCGCTGGCCCAGGCCCAACTCGACCTTCTCAGGTCCGGCGCCCGGGCCGAGGATGTCCGCCAGGCCGAGGAGGCCGTCCGGCAGGCGGACGCGGCCTTCAAGCCGGCCGAGGAGGACGCCCGCCGCATGCGCGAACTGGCGGCCAAGGGGAGCGTCACCGCCAAGCAGGCCGAAGACGCCGACGCCCGCCTGACCATGGCCAAGGCCCAAGCCGCCGCGGCGGCCGAAGCCCTCAAAAAGGTTCGGACGCTGGCCCGGCCGGAGGAGATACGGGCTGCGCAAGCCCGCTTGGACCAAGCCCGGGCGGCCGCGGATCTGCTTCGCAAGACGATCGCCGATTGCGTCCTCGTCTCGCCCGTCGCGGGTATCGTCACCCAGGTCCCGGTCGAGGCGGGGGAGCTCGTCGCGGCGGGAGCCGCCGTGGCCGTCGTTTCCGATCTGGACCGCGTTCATGTGATGATCTACGTCACCGAGGCCGAGCTGGCCCGGGTCAAGCTGGGCGGACGGGCCGACGTGGCGATCGACGGCCTCCCCGGGCGCGCCTTCGCCGGGACGATCGTGTACATATCGCCGGAGGCCGAGTTCACGCCCAAGAACATCCAGACACGCGAGGACCGCGTCAAGCTCGTCTTCGGCGTCAAGATCGAGATCGACAACCCGGAGGGGCTGCTCAAGCCCGGCCTTCCCGCCGACGCCACCCTAGCCGGCGCGGGCAAATGAGCAGGGCGCCCATGAGCGACTGGGCGGTCGAAACCCGGGCCTTGTCGAAAACGTTCGACGGGACGCCGGCGATCCGCTCTGTCGATCTCCGGATCGCGGCCGGAGAGCTGTTCAGCCTGGTCGGCCCCGATGGCGCCGGCAAGACGACCCTCATCCGGATGCTGTGCGGCATCCTCTGCCCGACTTCGGGGCGGGCCCTGGTCCTGGGCGGCGACGCCGCCGCGGTCGATGGGGCGGCCAAGAGCCGCCTCGGCTACCTGTCCCAGCGGTTCAGCCTCTACGGCGATTTGACCGTGGACGAAAACATCGAGTTCTTCGCCGAAATCCACGGCCAGC